>JAUWBD010000198.1 GCA_030605125.1 Verrucomicrobiota bacterium
GCCGAGAACGTTACCGGCATCATCTAAAGCGATGGCCGTGTAGCCGTCACCCCACCCGGCTTGATTCAACCTGACGACAGCGTAGGCAGAGGGCGGCAGGGGAGGCGGGCTAAGCAGCGGGTCGCGCGGCCAACCATCCACATCATCCAGCACGCCGTCGCCATCGGTGTCATCGCTGCGCGGATCGGTGCCTCGCATGGCCTCTTCGTAGTCGGTCAGTCCATCGCCGTCGGTGTCGGAGAAGAAGTCGTGGGTGAAGGGATTGAAGCCGTTTTCGATCGCCCAGCGATCGGAGACACCGCTGCCGCCGGAAGAAAAATCGTAGGGAGAAGTCGGATACGTGCCGCCGGCGCCGACGTAACCCGAGCCCAGCTCAAACGCGTCAGGAATGCCGTCGCCGTCTGTGTCGGGAAGACTTGCTGGGGAGGAATAGGCCATCTCATCGTCGGAAGAACGCAGCGCCGCGACGCGGTAGGTGAAGCCGTCGCGGTAGTCGGCGCCCACATGCTGCCAGACGTTCACGTCGGCCGCCACCGTTCCGAGCGACTCCCAGTATCCATTCACCGGTGACTGGCGCTCAATCTGGTGGCCCGTTTCATCGCGGTTCCACTCGCTCCAGGAGATTTCGTAGAGGGAGGCCGAGAGGGGCTTGATCGCCACGTTGGTTGGCGCGGCAAGTTCGTAAGATGGCGCTGCGTCAACACGCAGCCGTAGGAAGCGCCGCGGGGCGGAGGGGCCGATCGCTGGCAGCGGATCGAGCAACGTAACGAGGTCGAAGCCCTCCTCGGTGAAAACCTCGCGGGCGGCTTCCACGACGCTGTTGGGCGTGATCCAGTGGTGAAGCGTCTCCGAGACCTCGAGGCCCACCCGCACGCCGGAAGTGGCGAGGCCGTGGCGCTCGCGATAGGTGAGGGCGAGCACGCCCTCGACATGCTCAAGGACGGGCGAAAGGCCGATATCGGCGATCTTGGGCGCGCCGACGAAGACGTATTCGTGCAGGTTGCTCACGCCGTCGCCGTCGGGGTCCGCGGCCGGTCCGCTGATCGCGGGGTTGGCAAGTTCGGCGGAGGTGAACTCGGCGCTGCGCCATGCGGTGTAGCTCTGGGCGAGGGCGAGGCTGGCGAAAGCGGCGAGAAGCGTGGCGGCGAGGGCGGGCGCAGAAGGACGGCGAAGCGGCATGGCGGCGAGGACAGCTGAAGCGGGAAGATTAAGATGGAGGGCCGATGAGCGCCGGCTTCGCCGAGGTGCGGACACAAAAGAGGGACGCACCTACTGGCGTTCCACCTCAGGCACCTAGGAGAGCCTACAAGAAGACGCTTTCGATGCGCCCCAGGTGGGGCGCAGGTCGAAGCGCTTCTTGTTGGTCCGACGAAATTTCCTAGGTTTCGAGGTGGACGGCTGACGAAGCTACGCGAAAGAGATGTGTGGTGTAGTTAAACGATGAATACGGGCGGAGGCGGATGACGAAAGGCGGCTGCCCGAGGCCGGGCAGGAGCACTACGCAATCTCCGCAGGCGCACGCGAGCTTTATCCTGCGCGTCCGGAAAAGAGAAACCGCAACCGATCAGAGTATGGACCTATTCTTCCGGTCTTTGCTCTTCGCGCCCTTTGCGTCGAAAAGTCCGCAGCTACCAGGTTGGGCGCGAGGAGCGGCACCCGAACCAAGCGCGTTGAGGACAACGCGTGCCACCTTCGATCAACGGCCGCGGGCGCGACGCCCCGGCCCGCTCAGGAAGCGGGCGCGGAGGCCTTCGGCGCGGGCGGCGGCACGAGGCCGCCGTGGCCGACGAAGTGAAAGGTCGCGTCCTTGGGCAGGATCTCACGCTCGCAGAAGTCGCCGAACTTCTCGCCCGGCAGGCGCTCCTTGGCGTAGCGTTTGATCACCGGCTCGAGCAGCTTGACCGCATCCTCGAAGGTGATGCTGGGCGAGACGAGGCGGTTGAGGCGCGTGCCGTTGTAGGCGGCGCCGAGGTAGAGCGCGTATTTGTTGGGCGCCTTGCCGACGAAGCCGATCTCGGCGAGGTAGGGACGGGCGCAGCCGTTCGGGCAACCCGTGACGCGCAGGCTGATGGCGTCCTCGTGCAGGCCGGCCTCGTCGAGGATCGACTCGAAGCGGGCCACGAGGTCGGGCAGCGCGCGCTCGCTCTCGGCGAGGGCGAGGCCGCAGGTGGGCAGCGCCACGCAGGAGAGGGCGTTGAGGCGCAGGCCGGAGCGCTCGTTTTCCTTGTCGAGGCCGTAGCGGGCGAGGATGGCCTCGATGACGGGCTTCTCCTTCTCGCTCACGCCGGAGATGGTGAGGTTTTGCGAGGGCGTGAGGCGGAAGTCGCCGCGGTGCATCTGGGCGATCTCGCGCAGCGCGGTCTTCATCGGCCAGCCGGCGCGGTCCACGATGCGGCCGGAGAGGATGTGCAGGCCGTAGAACCAGGTGCCGTCGGCGTTCTTGTGCCAGCCGTGCGGGTCCTGGATGGTGGTGAAGGTGACGGGGCGGGCGGGCGCGAAGGTGACGCCGCTGCGCTTCTCGACCTCGGCCTTGAACCACTCCACGCCCTTGTCGGCGATGGTGTATTTGAGGCGGGCGTGCCTGCGGTTGGTGCGATCGCCGAAGTCGCGCTGCGTGGTGAGCACGGCGTGGCCGATCTTGTTCACGTTTTCGCGGGCGATGAAGCCGAGCGTGTCGGCGAGGCGCGGGAAGGTCTCCTCGTTGCCGTGGCTCATGCCGAGGCCGCCGCCGACGGTGACGTTGTAGCCGAGCAGCTTGCCGTCCTCGATGATCGCGATGTAGCCGAGGTCCTGCGAATAGACGTCCACGTCGTTCGAGGGCGGCACGGCGAAACCGGTCTTGAATTTGCGCGGCAGGTAGGTGTCGCCATACATCGGCTCGCGCTCGGGCTCGCCGCCGGCGACGAGCTCCTCGTCGAGCCAGATCTCATGGTAGGCGCGGGTCTTGGGGAGCGCGTAGTCGGACCAGCCCTTGGCGTCTTGGTAAACCTGCTCGAGCACGGGCGACTGCTCGGGGTTGACCGGGGCCATGACGTTGCGGTTCACGTCGCCGCAGGCCGCGATGGAGTCGAGCAGCACCTTGTGCATGCCCTGGATGAGGGGCTTCATGTTGCCCTTCAGCACGCCGTGAAACTGGAAGGTCTGGCGCGTGGTGAGGCGGAGCGAGGGCGAGGCGAGCTCGGTGGCGAGCTGGTCGAGCACGAGCCACTGCTGCGAGGTGGCCTTGCCGCCGGGCAGGCGCACGCGGAGCATGAAGGAGTAGGCCTTGTCCTTGCCGGCCTTCTTGAGCGCGACGCGCTGGTCGCGATCGTCCTGCTGGTAGGTGCCGTGAAACTTGATCAACTGCTCGCTGTCGGCCGAGACGGTCGCGGTGGAGGCGTCGGCAAACTCCGCCTTGAGGTTGCCGCGCAGGTGACGCGAGGCGGTCTTGATGCCCTCGTTGGCGACGAGGGGCTTGGAGGCGGGAGCGGCTTCGTGGGACATGTCGGAGAGAGAAAAAGAGTGAAACCGTGGAAGCTTCGCCAGTCGCCGGCGAGGGGCAAATCAAATTATTGGTTAGTTTACCAAGATACCAAAGATTCAAGCAAATCGGGTGCCGCTGCGCATGAACCAAGCCCCTCACGCGGTGCGGGCGATGCCGGCCAGGGTGCGGCGGGTGAGCACGGAGCGCGTCTGCTGAAACGCGGTCAACGGCTTGGCGGCGACGCCCGATTTGGCGACGAGCCAGGTGGGCTTGGCCTCGTCGCCGCGGATCTTGAACAGGTGCCATTCGCCGCGAAGTTTTTTGCCCGCGAGACGCAGCTTCAGGTTGCCCGCCCCGTGCGAGCCGCCGAGCAGCTCGTAGGTGCCGATGTCCCAGACCATCACGGTGCCGCCGCCATACTCGCCCTTCGGGATCACGCCCTCGAAGGTCAGATAATCGAGCGGGTGGTCCTCGACCTCGATGGCGGCGTGTTTCACGCCGAGCTCCGTCGGCAGGCCCTTGGGCACCGCCCAGGATTTTAGCGCGCCGCCCATCTCCAGCCGCAGGTCGTAGTGGAGGCGCGTGGCGTCGTGTTTCTGGATGACGAAGCGCGCCGCCTCCGTCTGCGAGCGGCGGGCGGCTTTGCGTTTTGGAGCAGGGGCGGGCGGGGGCTCGCGTGTGCGGGTGAAATCGCGCTTCGCCTCGTAGGCGCCGAAGGACGGCACCGGCGCGGGCGCGGCCTCGGGGCCGAGCGAGGCAAAGGCGGCGGGCAGGCGCTGCTCGAGCGTGAGCAACGGCTCGAAGAGATCGCCCTGCTTGCGCAGTCGGCGCAGGGCCTCGGCGGGCTCGAAGTGGAGCGAGGCGGGATCGCGCAGGCCTTTGAGCTCGGGCCAGCGCACGGGCATCGAGACGTAGGGGCGCTCGCGTTTGCCGCGCACGGAGTAAACGCCGACCGTGGTCTTCGCCTCGTGGTTTTGGCTCCAGTCGATGAGCACACGGCCGCGGCGGAGCGACTTGGCCATCTGGCTCACCACGAGGTCGGGATGCGCCTGCTCGAGGTGCTCGGCGACCCCCTTGGCGAAGGCGCGCGTGGCGGCGTAGGCGATCGCGGTGTTGAGCGGCACGTAGAGCTGCAGGCCTTTCGACCCGGAGACCTTGGCGAAGGATTCGAGGCCGAGGCCGTCGAGAATCTTCTTCACCAGAAAACCCACCTCGGCGCAGGTGCGCAGGTCGGCGCCCTCGCCGGGATCGAGGTCGAAGACGAGGTGCGTGGGCCGCCCGGGCTCGGACGCGCGGTGCAAAAAGGGGTGCAGCTCGATCGCGGCGAGATTGGCGCACCAGGCGAGCGTCGGCGCGTCGTCGATCAGGATGTAGCGCGTGCCGCCGGCCCGTCGGCGATGCGCGACGGAGTGCGTGGCGATCCAGGGCGGCGCGTGCTTCGGGACGTTTTTCTCGTAGAACGACTCGCCGCGCACGCCGTCGGGGAAACGAATCAGCGTGACGGGCCGCCCGCGCAGGTGCGGCAGCAGCCAAGGCGCGACGTCGAGGTAGTGGCGGATGAGCTCGCCCTTGGTGAAGCCGCTCGCGGGGAAGAAGACTTTGTCGAGGTTGGAGAACGCGACCTCGGGCGGAGCGGCGGCGGCGGCGCGGGAGCGGGGCATGGGCGGGCGGGGAGCCGGCCTCACGCGGCTTTTTTGGCGCTGGCGGCGCCGGCGCGGGCGCGAGGCTTGGCGGGCGCTTTTTTCTTCGTCGGCGCGGGCTTGGCGGACGCGGCCTTGGAGGCCACCGCGGAGGCCGGCTTGGCGCCCGCGTCGCGCAGGCTCTGGCGGAGGACTTCCGCGAGATCGATGACGTTGGTCGCGGGCTTGGAGGAGCGCGTGGTCGTGGGGAGCGTCTTGCCGCCGCTCTTCACCTTTGCGTCGATCAACTTCATCAGCGCCGAGCGGTAGTCGTCGGTGTAGCGGGCGGGGTCCCACTTTTCCGTCAACTGCTCGACGAGGGCGCGGGCCATCTCGAGCTCGCGCTTGGCGGGCTCCTTGGCCTCGGGGATCTTCACCTGCGAGGCGTCCACGATCTCGTCGGCGAAGCGCATGAGCTCGAGCACGAGGAGGTCGCCGTTGCACTTCACGGCGGCGAGGTGCTGGCGGGTGCGGATGACGACCTTGGCGATGCCGGCCTTGCCGGTATCGGCCAGCACGCGGCGCAGCAGGGCGTAGGCGCCGGCGCCGGCCTTCTGCGGCTCGAGGTAGTAGGGCTTGTAGAAGAAGACCGGGTTGATCTCGGAGAGATCGACGAAGTCGATGATGTCGATCGTGTCGGTGGCCTCGATGTCCACCCGCTTGAAGTCCTCGTCCTTGAGCACGACGAAGCGGTCCTTCTCGTATTCGTAGCCCTTCACGATCTGTTCCCAAGGCACCTCCTTGCCGTCGAGCGCGGCGACGCGCTTGTAGTTGACCGGGCTGAGGTCGTCGCGGCGGAGGAGGCGAAACTTCAGCTCCTCGGAGCGGCTCGCCGATTGCAGGGCGACGGGGATGTTGACGAGGCCGAAGGAGATGGAGCCTTTCCAGATGGCGCGCATGAAGGGTGGGATTTTGCGTCGGAGCGTAGCGGCGCGCGGGCGCCGCCGACATCAGAGCACGCGCGCGGCGGGGCCTCCGGCGAAGGGCGCGCGCGGCGCCCGAGGCGACCACCGGAGTTTCTCCCAAGTGCCTGCGGGGTAACCGGCCCGAAAACGCGGTGCGAGGCGCGGGGCGGCTTGAAAGCGCGGCGGGCGAGGCAGATTCCAGAGTCCGTTCGGCCGCTTCCGCCCCACGCCTGGTTTCACCCTCAAAACAACACCTGTCATGCCCGACTCTCTCGCAGAATTTTTGGACGATCTCACGCTCCACCTCGAAAGCGAAATCGCCAAGGCGCCGGCCCCGCTGGCCGAGGCGCTCCGCCGCGAAGACGCCCCCTTCTCGACCGTGGAAAAGCTGCGAATCCTCGCCCAGCCGCACAAGGTCGCCGACCTCGTGGGCACGGAGGGCGCCGCCGCTCCCGCCACCTTTGCCGACGCCCCGCACGAGGAGTCGCACGAGATGGTCGGAGCCTGAAGCCCGCACGCGTGCCGGCCCTCAGGGCGACACGCTCAAAGCCCGGCCAAGAGCTGCGCGCGCAAGCGGCCGGGGCGGTTGGTGGTGATGGAGTCCACGCCGGCGAGCGCGAGCCGGCGAGCCGGCGCGGCCGAATCCACGGTCCACACGTGAAGCCGCAGACCGGCGTCGTGAATCGCGCGCACGCAATCGGCACCGAGCGGGAAACGCCGGTCGAGATTCAGCCCGTCCAAGCCCGCGGCGCGGGCGCGGGCGACGAGCCGATCCACCTGCTCGCGCGGCGCGCCGGCCTCCACGATCCAGTGGGTCTCGATCTCGGGCAGGAGGCGCTTCGCCGCCGCGGCGACCGTGAGGTCGAAGCTCATCACGAGGAAGGTCGAGGGCGGCCGGCCGCTCGCGCGCAGCACCCGCGCCAGCCCGGGCAAGATTTCGGAGCCGCATTTGATCTCGATGAGCAGGCGGCAGCCTGAGCCGGGATCTTTCAGTTGTCCGGGACCTCGCCACGCTGCTCCGCCGCCCAACTGAATGATCCCGGCTGAGGGCACGAGCGCGATCGCCTCCGCGAGCACGGGGATGCGTTCACCGCTCCATTCGCGGCCTTTCCAGGCGCCGGCGTCGAGCGAGCGCAGTTCGGCCAGGGTGGATTCGGCCGCAAGCAGCGCGCGATCCGCGGTGCGGCGCGTGGAGGCATCGTGCAAGAGCACGATCTCGCCGTCGCGCGTGAGGCGCACGTCGCACTCGACGGCATCGGCCCCTTGCGCGAAGCCGAGGCGGAGCGCGGCGAGCGTGTTCTCCGGCGCCTCGGCCGAGGCGCCGCGATGGGCGGTGATGAGCGGAAGTGGAGGCGACGCCGGCGGCACGTCTCACGCTGGCATGGCGCCGGACGCAGGACGAGCGCCGACGGAGGGGGCCGCGCTCAAATCGAGAAGTCGCTCTTGCCGCTCAGCTCGTGCAGGCCGCACTCGCGCTTGAGGCCGTTGAAACGCGTCTGCTCCTCAGTCTGGCCGGGCTGGATCGGCGCGCTGCTGTGCCAGTCGCCGACGGACACGTAGCCCTGGTCCCAGAGCGGGTGGTAGGGCAGCTCGTGCTCGGTGAGGTAGCGGTGCACGGTGCGGTTGTCCCAATCGAGGATCGGATGGATCTTCGTGATCTTGTTTTGCACCTGCACGAACTGGAGGCTCTCGCGGGTGGAGGCCTGCGAGCGGCGCAGGCCGGCGAGCCAGGCGGTGGCTCCGAGCTCGCGCACGGCGCGGTCCATGGGCTCGACCTTGTTTTCGAAATTGTAGGCCTTGAGGCCATCGAGCCCCTGCTCCCAGCGCTTGCCCTCGATCGCCTCCTGCGCCGCGGCGCTGCGGCGGGGCGTGTAGGTCTTGAGGTTGAGCTTGAGGCGCTGGGTGAGCTGGTCGGCGAAGCGGTAGGTCTCGGGGAAGAGATAGCCGGTGTCGATGAAGACGACGGGGATGTCGGGCGAGACGCGCGTGGCGAGGTGCAGCATGACCGCCGACTGGATGCCGAAGCTGGTGGAGAGGATGAGCTTGCCGCCGAATTCTTCCACCGCCCAACGGATGCGCGCCTCGGCGGAAACCTGGGAAAGATCGGGCGCGACGGCGGGCGCGGCGAGGGCGGACGAACTACTCATGCGCCAAATCCTTAGTGAATTGGGCTAGAAAGTAAAGAAAACAGCCCGCGCCGGGGGCCGCGCAGCGCCTGCCCGGGGCTCAGCCGGGATCATTCAGTTGGCCGGCGGAGCAGCGGGGCGAGGTGGCGAGCAGATTTTGGTGCGGACCGAGCGAAGGAATACCCGGAGGGTATTTCGAGACGACGGAGCGCGGTAGCGCGGAGATGGCATCGCCGCAGGCGATGGCCCGGAGGGCCGCCCGGACTCGGGTGCCCGCGCAGCGGGCGGAGCCGGGCGCAA
>JAUWBD010000112.1 GCA_030605125.1 Verrucomicrobiota bacterium
GCCCGGCGTCAACGCCCAGATCGACGGCGACGAGATCGTGCAGAACCACTACTACGACATCTCGATGGCCGTCTCCACCGAGAAGGGCCTCGTCGTCCCCGTGGTGCGCGACTGCGACAAGCTCGACATGGCCGGCATCGAAAAAGCCATCGCCGAGGTCGCGAAGAAAGCGCGCGACGGAAAGCTCGCCCTGCCCGACTTTGAGGGCGGTTGTTTCACGATCACCAACGGCGGCATCTTCGGCTCGATGCTCTCCACGCCGATCATCAACGCCCCGCAGAGCGCGATCCTCGGCCTGCACGCGATCAACGAGCGCCCCGTCGCGGTGAACGGCCAGGTCGTCATCCGTCCGATGATGTATTTGGCCCTCAGCTACGACCACCGCCTCGTGGACGGCAAAGAGGCCGTCACCTTCCTCGTAAAGGTGAAGCAGGCCATCGAGGATCCGACTCGCCTCCTCCTCAGCGTTTAAAATCTCAAACCTGATGAACCACGGAGAACACGGAGTTCACAGAGAGGCTGTTTCCTCTCCGTGGCCCTCCGTGATCTCCGTGGTTTAATTTTTTCGACCTCCATGTCCTCCCAATCCTTCGACCTCATCGTCATCGGCGCCGGTCCCGGCGGCTACGTCTGTGCCTTCCGCGCCGCGCAGCTCGGCCTCAAGGTCGCGCTCGTCGAGAAACGCCCCGCCCTCGGCGGCACCTGCCTCAACGTCGGCTGCATCCCGTCCAAGGCCCTGCTCCACTCCTCCGAGCAATTCGCCTTCACCAAGCACCACGCCGCCGCGCACGGCATCAAGCTCGACGGCGTCTCGCTCGACCTCGCGACGATGCTCAAGAAGAAAGACGACGTCGTCGCCAAGCTCACCGGCGGCGTCGCCGCCCTCGCCAAGGCCCGCAAGGTCACCGTCATCACCGGCGCCGCGAAGTTCACCTCGGCCAACACGCTCGCGGTCGGCGACCAAACGCTCACCGCCAAAAACATCGTCATCGCCACCGGCTCCGCGCCCGTCGAGCTGCCCTTCCTCAAGTTCGACGGCAAACAGGTCGTCTCCTCCGACCACGCCATCAGCCTGCCCGCCGTGCCCAAGCGCCTCGCGGTGATCGGCGGCGGCGCCATCGGCCTCGAGCTCGGCTCCGTCTGGTCGCGCCTCGGCGCCGAGGTCACCGTGGTCGAGTTCCTCCCGAAGATCGCCGCCACCTACGACGACGACATCGTCCGCCACTTCACCCGCTCCCTCACCCGCCAAGGCCTCAAGATCGAGACCGGCGCCAAGGTGACGGGCTACGACGCGAAGAAGCAGATCCTCACCGCCGAGCGCGAGGGCAAGACCCTCGAGTTCCCCGCCGACGTCGTCCTCGTCTCCGTCGGCCGCCGCCCCTACACCGACGGGCTCGGCCTCGAGGCCGCCGGCCTCGCGCTCGACGAGAAGAAGCGCATCCCGGTCAACGTCCACCTCCAGACCTCGGTCCCCGGCATCTGGGCCATCGGCGACGTCGTCGCCGGCCCCATGCTCGCGCACAAGGCCGAGGAGGACGGCGTGGCCGTCGCCGAGTGGATCGCCGGCAAGGCGGGTCACATCAACTGGGACCTCGTGCCCGCCATCATCTACACCGAGCCCGAGGTCGCCTCCGTCGGCCTCGGCGAGGACGCCGCAAAGGCCGCCGGCCGCAAGGTCAACGTCGGCAAGTTCAACTTCGCCGCCAACGGCCGCGCCATCGCCGCCGACGCCACCGACGGCTTCGTGAAGATCATCGCCGACGCGCAGACCGACAAGCTCCTCGGCTGCCAGATCGTCGGCCGCGGCGCCGGCGAGCTCATCAGCGAGGTCGTGGCGCACATGGAGTATGGCGGCAGCGCCGAGGACCTCGCGCGCACCATCCACGCCCACCCCACGCTCTCCGAGGCGGTGAAGGAGGCGGCCCTCGCCGTATCCAAGAGCGCGATACACGCGATCTGATTCGGCCCGGCCCCATCGCTCCGCCCCCCCACCGCGAAGGTCGCATCCTTCGCGGTTTTTTCTTTTTCACTGCCGATCGTGGGATTGGTCGCTCGGCTTCAACGCCTGCCGCCGGAGAAATTCGTAATCCTACGCACCCGCTGCTTGCCATCCGGGACGCGCAGCCGCTATGAGACGCGACGCATGTCCCGCGTTTCCCTCCTCGCCACCCTCTTCGCCACCGTGGCCGCTCTCGGCTCCCCCGCCCTGCGGGCCGATACCGTGCGGGCCTCGGCGACGCTTGCGCTCAAACTTTCCCAAACCGGAACCGAGAAGGAAACGCCGGGCAAAAACGGGACGGTCATCTTCAGCGCGTCGCTGGAGACCTTTCGCCTCGGCAACCGCGATGTCCTCGAAGCTCTCCTCGCCGACGCACTGCTCCCGAACAACTCGATCCAAGGCTGGAGCGTGATCGCCCTCTGGGCCAACTGGCCCGACGCGGACCCGCACGCCGGCAACGGCTACCGCTTTTTCGCGCGCCGCGGCAAAGGCGCCTCCGAGCAACTTGTCGCCATCCCCTCGTCCATCCTTTCGCTCCGCCCCGTGATGCCGGCCGGCGGCTATCGCCATGTCGTCCTCGACGACACGCTTAAGAGCGGCACCGAAAAATACACCGTCCTCTCCGAGGCCGCCTTCGGTTTGCAGGGGCACATCGGCGCACCCCTCGGCGTGCAGGAGGGCACCGGCCGCTACGTTCGCCCCGCCGGCTCCGCCACTCTCTACTACCTGCCCTCCGCAACCAGAATCTCCCTCGCGGGCCTCTTCGAGACTCCCCACTCCGAGCGCGGCGGCGTGGTGCAGGGCACCCTCTCCATCGCGGCCGCCACGCACGTGCGGGCCGCCGCGCAAAGCTCCTCCGCCGGCGCTTCCGTCACAACCAGGGTGTCCGGCACTCTGAGCATGCTCAATCCATCGCTGGTCTCGTTTTTGCTTTCAGGCATCGACGGCACCTTCGGCTTCGACGGCACCCTGTCGTTCTCCCCCATGAGCCAAGGCACCCTGCGGCTCTACGGCCCCGTCAGCCTGCGATTCAGCCCTCTGCCCGAAACCGCCGAGTCCGTCACCTTGGTCCTGATCGCCGACCGCGCCGGCACGCTCACGCTCGGCACCGGAGAGACGCTGGAACTCGAGGCCGGCGACACGCTTCCGCTCCACACCTTGAGCCTCGATCAGCTGTCACCCCTCGCCTGGGTGCCCGCGCCGCGCGATTGACGACCCTGCGCTCCGCCGCCGTTCAACCGACCGCCTGCGCCCCCGCCGTCAGCCAGCGATCCCGCCAGCCGTGGATCGTCTCCACGAAGCCGCGCATGCCCACCGGCTTCACGAAGTAGCCGTCCGCCCCCAGGCGCGCGGCCTCGGACTGGTCCTTTTCCTGGTTCGACATGCTCACGATCAACACCGGCAACGCGGCAAACTCCGGCCGCGCGCGCACCCACGCCAGCACCTCCAGCCCCGAGCAACGCGGCATCGACAGGTCGAGGAGCAACAAAGCCGGAAAGGGAAACGCCTCCCGATCCGCGTAGGGTCCCTCCCCGCTCAGGTAGTGGATCGCTTCCTGCCCGTCGGCCACCACCTCGAGCCGCTGCGTCATCTCCGCCCGCCGCCAGCAGAGGTTCATGAGAAACGCGTCGTTCTCGTCGTTCTCGGCGTAAAGCACCACCGGGGCGCGGGCGGGGGAATCGGATTCGATCATGAGGAAGCGAGAGGGATCTCCAGGGTGAAACGGCTGCCCGCGCCGGGCGCGGAGGTGAAACTCACCCCGCCGCCCATGCGCTCCGCCGCGCGGCGCACCACCGCCAGCCCGATGCCCGTGCCTTCATAATCGGTGTGGAAGCGCTCGAAGATCCCGAAGATTTTGCCGCGCGCCTCCTCCGCCACGCCTATGCCGTTGTCCTGCACATGCAGGCGCGCGCGACCGCCCGCCAGCTCCGCCTCCACCTCCACCCGCGGACGCACTCCCGGCGCGACGAATTTCACCGCGTTGCCCAGAAGGTTTGAAATGCACTGCACGAGCGCCGCCTCGTTGCCGAGCACCAGCGGCAGCCGCCCGCGCACCTCGATGTCCGCCCGCGCGCGGTGAAACTGCGGGTAGCTCTCCAAGATACCCTCGACCAGCGCCTGCAGGTCCACCGGCACGAGCGGCAGCTCCATGCGCGAGGCGCGGCTGTAAACGAGCACGTCCTGCGTCAGCCGGTCCATGCGCCGCGCCGCCGCGATGATGCGCCGCAGGTAGTCCTGCCCCTCCGGGCCGATCCGCTCGCCGCACTCCTCGGCCAACAGCTCGCCGAAGCTCGTCATCGCCCGCAGGGGAGCGCGCAGATCGTGTGAGATGCTGTAGGAAAAGCTCTCCAGCTCGGCGATCGTCTCCTGCAGGCGCGCCGTGCGCTCGTCCACGATCCGCTCCAGCTCCGCGCGCCGGTCCGCCAGCGTCTCGCGCGCCTTCACCAGCTCGGTGATGTCCACCGTGGTGCCGAGGAAGCGCCGCGGCCGATCGCCCTCGAAATACACCCGCCCGCTGGCGCGCAGCCAGCGCTCGCCGCCGTCCACGCGAAACTCCTGCTCGTAGGCGCCGCCCACGCCCGGGGTGAGCGCGCGGCGCACCCCCTGGTCCACGCGCTCCCGGTCCTCCACGAACACGCAACCCAGGAAGGTCTGGTAGTCGCAACCGGCCCCTTCCGCGAGGCCGAGCAGGTCGCGCCCCCGCGGATTCCAGATCGTGCGGTCCTCCTCCGGATCGTAGGAAAAGGTGCCGAGCCGCGCGGCCTCGATCGTCGCGCGCAAGCGCTCCTCGCTCTCGTGGATCTTGCGCTCCGCCGCGGCCACCGCCTGCTCGCTGCGCGCGCGCTCCACCAGCGGCCACACCCGCGCCAGCACCGTCTCCGCCAGCACGAGTTCCGCGGGTTTCCATGTCCGCGGCCCCCGGGCCACCAGGCGCAGGGAGACGATCCAGCGCCCGTCCCGCCCGAGCGGGGCGATCATCCATGCCCCGGGGCCGTCGCGGTGCGCCACGCGCTGCGGGTCCGCGCCCGCGCGCTCCTCCTCCGTCCAGCTCGCGTCCGCCACGCCGCCCTCCGCCCCCGCCGGTCGCCAGCGCAGCTCGCAGCGCGCCGGCCCGCCGCCCTCGCCCATCGCGAAAAAGCCGCACTCGCCGACCGCGAGGTGGGCGCCCAGGGCCGAGGCCGCGACGGCGAGGAGCTCGCCCGCGTCGGAGACGGCGGAGAGCGAGTCGTTGAGCCGGTTCATGAAGCGCAGGTCGAGGTCGGCCCGCTTGCGCTCGTCGATGTCGATCTGGATGCCCGCCATCCGCCGCGGCCGGCCCTGCGGGGTGAAGGTGCAGCGCCACTTGCCCTCGAACCAGCGCCGCTCGCCGCTCGGCAGCACGACGCGAAACTCGTGGGAAAACTCCTGCAGGCGCCGCACGAAGCAGACGCGCAGGCGCGACTCCAGCTCCGCCGCGTCCTCCGGCACCAGCCTCAGCAGCCAGGCGCGGTAGGTTTTCTCAAACTCGCCCGGCTCCAGTCCGTAAAGCAGCTCCAGCTCCGGCGAACACTGCACCTGGCCCGTGGGGATATCCCACTCGAAGGTGCCGATGCGCCCGGCCCGCAGGGCCATCTCGAGGTGCCGGCGTCCTCGATCGAGGCTTTCCCGCTCCTCGCGCTCGTCGGTGATGTCGATCACCGAGCCCACGCTGCCCGCGTGACGGCCGTTGAGCAGGCGCGGCGACACGGAATCGAGCATCCAGCGATAGACGCCATCGTGCCGGCGCAGGCGGTAGGTGAGGCGGCCGCCCTCGCGCTTGAAGGTCATCTCCTCGAATTGGCGACGCACGATCTCGCGATCCTCGGGGTGCACCGCATCCATCCAGCCCCGGCCCAGCGCCTGCTCCCGGTTTTGCCCGGTAAACTCGAACCAGCGCTCGTTCAGGAAGGAGCACCGGCCGTCGGCCTCGCAGAGCCAGAAGATGAAAGGCGAGTTCTCGGCGACGTGGAGAAAGCGCTCTTCGCTCTCGCGGACCAAGGCCCGGGCCTCGCGCCGCTCCCGCGCCCGGGCGAGATGCACGCGCACGCGCGCGCGCAGCTCGCGGGCGGCGAGCGGTTTCTCGCAATAGTCGTCCGCCTCCTCCGCCGGGACGCTCCCGCCCCCGGCCTGCTCCGCGCCGTCGCCGCCCCCCTCGCCGACCAAGACCACGATCGGGGCCCGCTCGCCCAAGGCGCCCCGCAGACGCTCCGTCCAGGCGCGTCCGCCTGGCCGAGGCAAGCCCGCCGAGGCGAACACGAGCCGCGGCTCGGCCCCGCGCTCCGGAGTCAGCGCGCGCAAGGCCGCCTCGCCGTCGGTGAAGACGACCACGTCATGGCTCTCGCCGAGGATGCGCCGCACGAATTCGCCGAAATCCGCGTCCGGATCGACCACGCAGACAAACGACCTCCGCCCGATCTCGACGCCACGCTCCGCCCCCCGGGCGGAGACGACGGAGGGAATGGCGAGGCCGAGGGTGTCCATTGCGAGGCGGGCGGGGCGACTGGCGTGAGGGGCGGCGAGGGTGGCGCGACGGCTCAGGCCTTCAGGCGCACCGAGCCCGGGGGCGGCTCGTTGATCACCGCCCAGAAAACGCCGAGGTCGCGGATCGCTTCCAGAAAATCGACGAACTCGATCGGCTTCACGACGTAGGCGTTGACGCCGAGCGCGTAGCTGCGCGCCACATCCGTCTGCTCGCGCGAGGCCGTGAGCATCACCACCGGCAGGTTCTCCAGCTCGGGCTCCTTGCGGATGAGGTCGAGCAACTCCACGCCGTCGATTTTCGGCAGCTTGAGATCGAGCAACACCACGGCGGGGTTGCCCCTGGGGCGATCGGCATAGACGCCCTGCCGGGTGAGGTAGTGCCAGGCCTCCTCGCCGTTGCGGGTCACGACGACCTCGTTGGCCAGGCGGGTGCGGGCGAGCGCGCGCAGGGAGAGATCGAGGTCGCGCGGGTTGTCTTCCACGAGCAGGATCGGTTTAAGCATAGAGGGGATGGGAGGGAGAGGGTGTTTTCGGGAGGGAAAAGGAAAAGGTGGCGCCGCCGTCGGGCCGCCCGTCGGCCCAGACGCGGCCGCCATGGCGCGCGACCACGCGCCGCACGCTCGCCAGCCCGATGCCCGCGCCGGAGAACTCCTCCCAGTCGTGCAGGCGCTGGAACATGCCGAAGAGCTTGTCCTTGTAGCGCGGGTCGAAGCCCACGCCGTTGTCGCGCACGTGCACCACGTGCTCGGTCGGCGTCTCCTCGGCCCATACCTCGATCCGGGCGAGCTCGCGCGGGCCGGTGAACTTCACCGCGTTTTCGAGCAGGTTGTGCACGACGCGCAGGAGCATCGACTGGTCGCCCTCCACCTTCGGCAGCGGGCCCACGACCCACTCGATCCGCCGCGTCCCGGGATCGGCCTTGAGGAAACGAATCGCCTCGGGCACCAGCTCGTCGAGCGCGACGGTGGTGAAGACCAGCGCCGCGCGGCCCATGCGCGAAAAGGCGAGAATGTTGTCCACCAGCCTCCCGGCGTGGCGCGATCCCTCGAGCACGTATTCGAGGAACTGCAGGCCCTCCGCGTCGAGCAGGTGGCCCTTGTCGGATTTGAGCAGCTCGGCGTAGCCCCGGATGTGGCGAAAGGGCGCGCGCAGATCGTGCGAGACCGTGTAGGAGAAGTTCTCGAGCTCCCGGTTGGTGCGCGAGAGCTCCTCGCTCAGCTGGGCCAGGCGCTCGGCCCCGCGCAGCACGATGTCCACCACCGCCACGCGAAACTCGCGCGCGGTCTCGATCTCCGCCGCGGACCACGGGCGGGCGCGGCCGCGCAGCAGCTCGCGCCAGCGCTCGAAGCTCTTGCGCGGGTGCAGCCGGGCCGGCCCCGCGGCATCGGCCGCGAGCGGTTTGGCGGGATCGCCACCCCAGGTCACGGTCTCCACCACCTCGCGCCGAAACCAGATCACGCGGCTCCGCCGCCGCGGCGAAATGGAGAGCGCGAGCAGTCCGCTGACCTCCGCGGCGTAGCCCGCAGCCTCGGGAAACTCCGCGGCGAGCTGATGCGTGGCCAGCAGCTCCTCTTCCCCGCGCGAGTCCAGCCAGCGCGCGAGCTCCCGCACCCGCCTCTCGTCCGGCGCGCAGCCGTAGCTCGCCACGCGGTCGTCCTCGATCACCGCCGCGCCGTCCGCGCCGACCAGCCGCAGCAGATGCTCGCGCACCGCGTCGATGCCCTCGAGCAGTCGCTCGTGCCGCGCCAGGCCGGCGACCACGGGCGTGAGGATCGCCTGCAGGCGCATGCGCTGCGCCAGGCCCTCGGCCTGCTCGCGCACCGCCAGTTGCAGCGACAAGGCCTGCGTGAAAAGCGCGCAGGCGGCGCGGACGGCGAAGGGCACGCGGCGTGGCGCGGCGTTGTGGCAGGACACGAGGCCCCACAGCTCGCCGTCGCGCATGAGCGAGATCGAAAAGGAGGCGCCGGTGCCCATGTTGCGCATGTATTCGCGGTGCACCGGCGACACGCTGCGCAACGTGGCGAGACTGAGATCGAGCGGAGCTTCGGCGCGGCCGGGGGCCGCGCGGATGGGCAC
This sequence comes from Verrucomicrobiota bacterium, assembly GCA_030605125.1. Taxonomy (GTDB): domain Bacteria; phylum Verrucomicrobiota; class Verrucomicrobiia; order Opitutales; family Opitutaceae; genus IMCC26134_A. The sequence goes on from JAUWBD010000112.1 coordinate 8,576, forward strand.
CGGCTCGTAGCTCGCGTCCGCGATCAGGCGCAGGCGGTTCAGGCGATAGAGTTCACGCGCCTGCCGGGGAATGTCCGAGGCGGGGAAATGCAGGTCGAGGTAGGAGGGCAGCGCGTCGTTGCGATCCTCCGCCACCACCCGCCCGTGCCAGTCCGCGTCAAAGCGATAGACCAGCACACGGTCGAAGCCCGTCAGGCCGCGCAGCTCCCGCGCCGCAAAGGCCAGCAACTCGTCCACGGTCCGCGGCGTCTCCATCTGGCCGAGCAAAACCTCGATTTGCTCGTGGGCTTCCACCGGCGCGGCCGCCTCCCCGGCGCACAGGCGCTCCCCCTCCAGGATCAAGCGGCCCGCGTGGCGGTGCCCGAGCAACGCGAATACCCGCTCGTCTCCGGAGCCGCCCCGCGCCCACCTCCCGACAAAAGTCGCCCCGCGGGCGAAGCGCGCGTCGCGGGAGAGCTCGCGCACGCGCGCCTCCGTCTCCGCGCCAAAGAGCTCGCCCGGCGTGGCGCCGAGGACGGCGGAGAGCGCGCGGCCGAGGCAATCGCCGGCGTTCTCGCTGGCCTGCACCACGCGGCCGTCGGCTTCGTCCACCGCGAGCAGAAAGCCGCCCGGCTGGATGCTGCCCGCGAGATGGATCGGCTCCTGGTCGCAGGCGTCCAGAACCGCGACAGGGACCGGGGGACGCTCCGCGTTCATGTTTCCTCGCCCTCCCGCCGCGCGGTGAACCATGCGGCCAGTTTTTCAAAGGTCTCGGCGGCCGCGCCGACGACCGCGGCGTGTTTTTCCGGCGACGGGCAGCGTTCCAACTCCACCCCGAATTCCCGCCAGCGCGCGCCCACTTCCGGGCCGTAGCTGAGGAAATAGCGGGCGCCCTCGCCGTTCGTCACACCGAGGCGCTCCCGGAGATGGCGCGCGATGAACTGGCCGCCCAACGTGGAGCCCTCGAGCACGTAGCACACGCCGAGCAAATCCGCCCGCGTCGCGGCCGCCGGCAGCGCGTCCGCGGCGCAGCGGGGCAGGCGCGCCCGGGCCTCGGCGTCGAGTCCGAAGCTCGCCAGATCCGCCTCCAGCCAGGCCGTCTTTTCCCGTCCGGCGCGCAGCGGATCATCGGCGGGCACGAGCGCCGCGAGGCGCTCCTCCCATGCCGCCACAAAACCATACAAGCCCGTGATCAGCGCGAGGTGCGCCGCACGGTCCATGGGCAGGCCCACCACCGCCTCGAGGCGGGCGTGTTGCGCGCGGGTTTCGGATTTCAGACGTTCGAGAAGCATGGGGCGGCCGACGCCAGCCCGAAGCTCACGACGGAAAAAGGGCGGACGTTTCAGAATTCACGCGCGCCTTTGTCTATTCCGAATTCTTTGCGTCACTTTAACCCATTTTCCGCCAGCCAGTAGAATTGCCAAAAAGTCAAACGCCCGCGATCGTCGCACGCCCCTGAAAAACGACGCTTAATCGCGTGACTTCGGCGCTTTCCGTAAGGACGCACCGGGAAATTTACCTAGGGAATCGCCTCCCCGCCTAGGTGAAAACCGCGCCCCCGCCGCGGGCACCTGCGGAAGCCGCGGTGGTCGGAGCCTAACCTTACCTCCTTTTCCCGTCCGATGAAGCGTCTGTTTTCCCTGCTCTTTTTCGCCTTTGCCGGCGCCTCCGTTTCTCTCGGCGGCGACGCCGCCGTCGAACCGCTCGCCATGCAGCCGGGCGAACGTCTCACCTTTCGCGTCTCCTGGGGGCCGCTCGGCCGGGCGGGTGAGCTGTCGGTCTTCGCCGCCCCGGCCGGGGACGACGCGCAGCCGCTCACCGAAATCGTCGTTCGCACCGCCTCCGCCGGCCTCGTCCGCGCCCTCTACGCCTTCGACGGCGAAGCGCGGTCCTTCTTCGACCCCGCCGACGGCCGCCTGCTCTCCGCCACCGCCACCACCCGCGCCAAACGCAAGAGCACCCGCGCCAGCATCACGCTCGATCACGAGGCCGCGCGCGCCGACTACGTTGACCACCTCGACGCGACCCGCAGCACCACCGTGCCTCTCCCGCAGGGCCGCGCGATGGACCTCGTGACCAGCCTCGTCGAGGCGCGCGCCTGGTCGCTCCGGCCCGGCGACAAACGCGAGGTCTCCGTGCTCTTCGACAACGAATTTTACGACCTCACCTTGCACGCGCTCCGCTACGAGAAGGTGCGGACCGACGACGGCCGCCGCGACGCGCTCCTCGTCACACCGCGCATGGAGGGCCCGCAACGCGGCATCTTCAAACGCGGAGGCGAGGTCCGCGTCTGGCTCGACCGCGCCCCGCCGCATCTCCCGGTGCGCTTCGAGGTGCAGACCAAATCCGGCACCGCCGTGGCCCTCCTCACCGACTATCGTCCGCCTACGGCCTCCGCGCCCGGGCCCGCCTACGCGGTTTCCACCCGGGAACCGGTGAAGCGGCTTTGAAAAGCCGCCACTCGCGCGGAATTTCACCGCCACTCCGCCTGCGATTCCCTTGCGTCGCGCGCGCTCGCCACGACCGCCGCATGCACGCCCCCCGTCTTCGCGCCTTCGCGCTCGCCCTTCTCGCAGGTCTCCTCGGCTCCGCCGCCCACGCCTTCATCGACCGCGACGGCGACGGGGTGAACGACCTCTGGGCCGCGCGCCACGGCGGCAACCTGCCGCCCCACGAGGACGCCGACGGCGACGGCGTCTCCAACCTCGCCGAGTCCATCGCCGGCACCGATCCGCGCGACCCCGCCTCGCGCCTCCATCTCCGCTCGCTCGAGCACCCCGCCCCCGGCCGCGCCCGCCTGCGCTGGCCCTCCGTGCCCGCCAAGCTCTACCGCGTCCAGGCCTCCACCGATCTCGCCACCTGGATCACCCTCGCCCCCACCGCGCTCGGCGACGGCTCCGAACTCTCGCTCGAGCTCGATCTCACCCGCACCTACGCCGGCGGCGACTTCGCGATCTCGCGCTGGGAGAACCTCGCCCCCTCCACCTGGATGTGGCAGCTGAAAAACGACCTCGTCGCGAAGAACGTTCCGCCCACCCGCACGCTCGCCCGCCCCACCCTCGCGACCGCGCCCACCTCGCCCAACCTCGACCGCTTCGGGCAGCACGCCCGCGGCTGGATCGTGCCCCCCGCCGACGGCCAATACCGTTTCTTCATCGCCGGCGACGACTCCTGCGAATTCTGGCTCTCCACCAGCGCCAACCACGCAGCCGCCACACGCGTCGCCCATGTCGAGGGTTGGACCGCTGTCGGCGAATGGAACAAATACACCTCGCAACGCTCCGCCCTCATCTCGCTCCAAGGCGGCCGCCCCTACGCCTTCGAGCTGTTTCACATCGAGGGTGAATACGGCGACCACGTCGCCGTCGCCTGGACCGGTCCCGGTCTCCACCCCGACAAGGAGCCCATCGCCGCCCGCTACCACGCCACAGATCCGCAGCCGCTCTCCGAACGCATCGCCGCCGCCGGCGGCCGGATCTTCTATCGCATCAGCGTCGAGGATATCGACAGCGACGGCGACGGACTGAGCGACCACGACGAGCTCTTCCTCGGCACCGATCCGCACGATCCCACCACCCAGCCCCGCGTGCCCGACCTCGAGGCCGCCCTCGCCCGGCTCCAGGCGCGCGATCGCCTCACCCTCGGCAGCGCCTCGCCCCGCGCCTACGAGGCCGGCGCCCTGCCGGCCCGCGTCACCGTCTTCCGCTCCGGAAACCTCGGCCCCGTCACCGTGCGCTATACCGTCTCCGGCACCGCCACGCCAGGCGCCGACTACGTCGCCCTGCCCGGCTCGGTCACCGTGCCCGCCGGCGCCTCGCGGATCGAATTTTCCCTTACACCGGTTCCCGATGCGCTCGTCGAGCCGCCCGAGACCGTCGTCATCACCCTCCTCCCCGACCCCGCCTTCGATCTGGGCACGCCCTCGCAGCTCACGCTCACCATCGACGACGCGCCCGACGAGCTCTACCTCGCCGCGCTCCGCCCGCCCTCCGGCCTCGCCTCCGGCGCCTGGGGCTCCGCCGCCATCCGCGCCGCCGGCAACGGCCTCACCAGCCGCGTCTCGCTCAGCTACAGCGCGCTCGCCGGCCCCGCCGCCGGCGCCGATCTCTTCATCTCCGCCTCCGGCTCCTCGGGCCCCGTCGTCCTCGGCCTCGCCGCCGGCCAGGTAACCGCGCAAGCCTGGGACTTCGCCCCGGCCGCCGGCCAATCGCGCGAGGCCATCCTCGCCGCCCTGCGCGAGGGCCGCCTCTGGGTGCGCGTCCGCTCCTCCGCCGCGCCCGGCGGAGAGTTGTTTGGCCAACTGCTTCCCGCCACCGGCTCCGAGACCAGCCCGCCGCCGCCCCCGCCCGCCGCGCTTCCCCAGCTCCCGCCCACGCTCGCCGAGGCGCACCGCTTCCTCGAGCAGGCCGCCTTCGGCGCCTCGCCCGCCGCCGTCACCACCGTCCGCAACCAAGGCTTCGCCGCCTGGCTCGAGGCCCAGCGCAGCGCCCCCGTCACGCGCCTGCTCCCACAGGTCCAGTCGCGCCGCGCCGAGCTGCTCGCCCGCTCCTCCGGCCAGGACGACGGCTGGCAAAAGCCCCTCCAGGAAGCCTGGTGGCAAAGCGCCCTCACGGCACCCGACCAGCTCCGCCAGCGCGTCGCCTGGGCGCTCTCCCAGATCCTCGTCGTCTCGCAGGAGGGCGCGCTCGCCGACCAACACGAGCCCGTCGCCGCCTACTACGACCTCCTGCTCACCCACGCGCTCGGCAACTATCGCGACCTGATCGGCGAGGTCACCCGCTCGCCGGTGATGGGCGTTTACCTGAGCATGATCCGCAACCGGCGCCCGGATCCCGAGACCGGCCAGCGCCCGGACGAGAACTACGCCCGCGAGCTCATGCAGCTCTTCACCATCGGGCTCAACGAGCTCCACCCCGACGGCACGCTCCGCCTCGACCGCGAGGGCCTGCCTGTCCCCACCTACACGCAGGCCGACATCGTCGGGCTCTCGCACGTCTTCACCGGCTGGGGCCCGCACTACGATCCCGCCAACCCGCCCCGCTGGAGCGACGGCACGATCGCCACCCGCGCCGCGTGGTTCCAGTGGGGCTCCGACATGCGCCGGCCGATGAGCTTTTACCCCGAGTTCCACGACCTCGGCTCCAAGCGCCTCGTGCGCGGCGTCACCATCCCCGCCGGCGCCGACGGTAGTGTTTCCATGGATACCGCGCTCGACGTGCTCTTCCAGCACCCAAACCTGGGCCCGTTCCTTGGCCGCCAGCTCATCCAGCGCCTCGTCACCTCCAATCCGTCGCCCGCCTACGTGCAGCGCGTCGCCGCCGTCTTCGCCAACAATGGCGCCAACGTCCGCGGCGACCTCTTCGCCACCGTGCGCGCCGTGCTGCTCGACCCCGAGGCGCGCCTCCCCGCGCCCCACGCCGCCTGGTCCTTCGGCAAACGCGCCGAGCCCGTCCTGCGCCTCACGCGGCTCTACCATGCCTTCCCGCCTGCGCCGCCGCGCGCCGGCGACCCGCGCTTCTTCCTCAACTACCAATACGACCTCACCCACCAGGTGCCCCTCGGCTCGCCCTCGGTCTTCAACTTCTTCCAACCGGTTTACGCCCACCCCGGCCGCATCGCCACCGCCGGCCTGCTCTCGCCCGAGTTTCAGGTCACCTCCGAGACCTCTGTCATTAACGAGTCCAACCGCATCCACGACGTGCTCAACTGGCGGCGCTGGACCGGCGAGCCCTCGGTGCCCTCCGATCCCAACTCGCCCGTGCTTTGGATGAGCATCCCGCTCGACGCCGAGCTGGCGATCCTCGCGCGCTCCGGCTTCACGCCCGCACAAAACTACGCCGCGCTCCTCACCCACCTCGCCGACAAGCAACGCGGCGGCCGCCTCAGCACCACGCTGCGCAATGAGCTCGTCGCCTTCCACGCCGCGCTGCCGAGCTGGTATTGGACGAGCGGCACCTCCGACGAAATCCGCGACCGCCGCCTCACCATCATCCGCTACACGATCCACCTCATCGCCCTCGCCCCCGAAACCGTGATCGACCGCTGAGGGCGCGCCCCGCGCCCTCCCTCGTCCTCGTTCTCTTACTCGTTCTCGTTCTCCTCCCCATTTTCCCTCCTCCATCTCGCTACCTCCCTCTCGCCCTCTCTCCCTCCGCCCCGCCCGGATTCCGCCTGCGGCGGGAGAACGAGAACGAGTAGGAGAACGAGAACGATTTCTCTCTCCGACCGCCCGTTCCTCCACCGCCCCCCATGCTCTCCCGCCGCCAATTCCTCGGCCAAGCCGCCTGTCACGGGCTCGGCCTCGCCGGCCTGCTCAGCACCATGGGCACGCTGCGCCTCTTCAACTCCACCCTCTCCGCGCAGACCGTCCCCGGCGGCGACCACAAGGCCCTCGTCTGCCTCTTCCTCTTCGGCGGCAACGACGGCAACAACACCCTCGTCCCCTACGACACCACGGCCTACAACGCCTACGCCGCCGCGCGCGGCATCCTCGCCCTCCCGCGCTCCGACCTCGTGCGCCTCGCGCTGCCCTCCGGCGGCGGCGGTGGCGACGGACGCGAATGGGCCCTGCACCCCGCCCTCGCCCCGCTCTCGCCCGCCTTCGCCGAGGGCAAACTCGCCCTCCTCGCCAACGTCGGCACGCTCGTCGCGCCCATCACCCAGGCCGAATACAAATCCGGCGGCGCCGCCATCCCGCCGTATTTGTTTTCCCACAACGACCAACAGGTGCAGTGGCAGACCTCCGTGCCCGACTCCGTGCGCCGCGTCGGCTGGGGCGGCCGCCTCGCCGACCACCTCCAGGCCCTCAACGCCGGCGCGCAGATCTCGATGAACGTCTCCCTCGCCGGGAACAATTTTTTCCAGGTCGGCGACGAGGTGTTCCAATATCACGTCTCGCCCTCCGGCAGCATCGGCCTGAGCAACCGCGACGAGACCTGGGCGCCCAACCCGCAGTTCAAGCAGACCAGCGACGCCATGCTCGGCCGCAGCTACGGCCACCTCTTCGAGCAGGAATACGCCGACATCACGCGCCGCGCCGTGCAAAACGACACCCTGCTCAAGACCACCCTCGCCGGCGTGCCCCGCTACGACCGCGCCCCCGGCACGCCCGGCCACCAGCCCGGCGACCTCGACCTCTTCCCGCGCTGCCGCACCGCCACCGGCTCCCTCACCCGCGTGGCCGGCCAGCTCCACATGATCCTGCGCCTCATTGTCGCGCGCGGCGCCCTCGGCCTGCGCCGCCAGATCTTCTTCGCCTCGCTCGGCGGCTGGGACACCCACGACGAGCAGCTCGCCGATCACTCCGCCCTCCTCTCGCAGCTTGCCAACGCCCTCGCCGACTTCCACGCCGCCACCGTTTTCCTCGGGCTCGACCAGCAGGTCACCACCTTCACCGCCTCCGACTTCAACCGCACCTACTCGACCAACGGCAAGGGCAGCGACCACGCCTGGGGCTCGCACCACCTCGTGCTCGGCGGAGCGGTGCGCGGCGGACGCATGTATGGACGCATGCCCGTGCTCCGCTCCGGCGGCCCCGACGACACCGGCGACCGCGG
>JAUWBD010000172.1 GCA_030605125.1 Verrucomicrobiota bacterium
AACGTGCGCGTGGAATACAACATGTTCGCGCGCCCCATGCCCGAGATCACCAACCCCACCGTGGTCACCGGCGCCTTCGACCTGCCCCCCATCGCCAGCGGCCGCTCCGAATCCGTGCGCACCCGCACCGCCGAAGTCTGCAAACGCAAAGGCTACTGGGTCTATAACAACGGCGGCGAACTCCGCGGCATCTGGGTAAAAGTCTTCCTCGACGGAAAACTCATCCAAGAGCAGGTCTCGCCCGAGTCGCTTCGCAACGAGGAGAGCTGGTCCGATCCCGCCAGGTCCCCCGCCGTTCGCACTCCCGCGCCGGCCTATATCTACTGAGCGGCTCCACAGGGAGACGTTAACGCACCGGCCTGACGACAGGCCCGTCCGGGACCTGCGCATCCCGCTCGCGCATACCGGGATTTCCTACGTGTAAGTTCCGGCCACTACGCCGAGTTCCGCATCTCGGCGCCTACGGTCACGCGCCCGGAAGGCGCTACCCGCAAGCACCTTGCCGCTCGGTGCTCCTCCCTCTGGAGATTTACGGTAACGCTTCTTAAGCCTTACCGCGGACACTCGAGCGCGTTTTGCTCGTATCCGCTTCGATACCTCGGCCCCACCCCAAGCCCCCACCGCCCAGGCCCGCCCCGATCCCAAAACCGCCATGAACTCCGCTCTCCGCCCCACCCCACCCCTCCCTCGCCGCGGTTTCACGCTCATCGAGCTGCTCACCGTGATCGCCATCATCGGCATCCTCGCCGCCATCCTCATCCCCGTCGTCGGCCGGGTGCGGAGCAAAGCCCGCGACGCCCAGTGCCTTTCCAACCTGCGCCAGATCGGCACCGCGATGATTCTCTACGCGAATGAAAATCGCGACCTCCTGCCGATGGCCATGAACGCACAGGTGCCCGGCACCTCCACGTTCATCGTTCCCGCCGGACCGGAGCGATCCAAGACCTGGCATCAGAAGATCGAGTCCTACCTGAACATGGACCGCCAGACCGCGCGCTCGCGCTTCACCTGCCCCACCGCCGACCCCGTCCCCAATCCCGCCAACCACGAAACCTCCTACCGGCTCAATGCGTTCCTGAAAACGGACCCGCTGCGCGGAAACATCCGCCGCCTCACCTCCCGCATGGTCATGGCCGCCGACGCGCCCACAGGCAACTTCGAGGAAATCTGGCCATGGAACTTCTCCGGCTACGCCAGCCAGCACGAAAACCGGAAACAAATGATGCGCCACGGCGGCGGCACCCGGCAAAACGTCGTCTTCACCGACGCCTCCGTCCGCACCCTGAGCGGACGCGAATCCGGCGCCTTCCGCGGCGAAGGCAACACGCCTCCCAACAACTGGGCCATCGCCGGCATGGGCTACATCAACAACGGCTTCGACACCAACCCCGCCGCCCCGACCGATTTCGTGCCCTGAGCCCGCGCCCCGCCTCGCTCCGCCCCCCGCCCGCCCCGCGCCCACGACTCCTCCCCTCATGCATCCCTTCGCCCCCTCCGCTCGCGCCCTCCTCGCCGCCTCCCTGCTCGGCCTCTTCGCCGTTTCCGCCCACGCCTCCGGCTCGCTTTTGCCCGACGGCTCCCTCGACAAACCCAACACCTCCGGCGAATGGCCCATCGGCTGGGGTCGCGCCAAAAACGTTTCTTGGGAATCCGAGGCCGGGAACTTTTTCTTCCGCCTCACCAGCCCCGCGCCCGGCACGCACGTCAACCTCTACCACCGCGCCCCGCTGCCCGCCGGCACCACTTCCCTCGACCTCAGCTTCCGCGCCCGTATCACCGACCTCATGGTCGGCGCCGAGAAATGGTATGACGCCCGCATCATCATCAATTTTCGCGACGCGCAGGACAAAGTGATCAGCGCGCCGAAGATCCCCTACTTCACCCGCGACACCGCCGGCTGGCAGACCGTCGTCCACCAGATTCCCGTGCCTCCCGCCGCCGTCGCCGTCGAGTTCATGCCCTCCCTCTTCCGCGTCGCCGGCGGCACCTTCGACATCGACGACATTTCGCTCAAGCCCGTCATCACCAAGCCCTGAGCTCGTCGTCGTGGCACGGGCGTCCCGCCCGTGATGTCCGCTCTTCTCCGTCCCTCTCACCTGGGCGCGGGCATCCTCTGCTCGCGCCTCTTCCTTTCCCCCGCCTCATGCCCCTGCTCCACCGCCTCCTCGCCGTCCTCGCGCTCGCCCTCGCGCCCCTCTCCTCGTCGCTCCACGCGCAGGCCCAGCCCGCATCCATCCTCCCCGACGGCACCTTCGAGCGCCTCGACCGCGCGAGCGGCCAACCCGCCGGCTGGCCCCGCGCCCGCGGCGTCAGCTGGGAAAGCGAGGAGGGCAACCGCTTCCTCCGCATCAGCTCCACCGCCCCCGGCCGCATGGACAAGCTCCACCTCGACGTCCCCGTCCCCGCCGACGTCAAGGCCCTCGAGCTCCGCTACCGCGCCCGCGTCACCGGCCTCAAACGCGGCGAGAAGTCGTGGCACGACGCCCGCGTCATCATCAACTTCAAGGACGCCTCCGGCGCCATGCTCGGCAGCGCCCCGCCCTCCTACCACCGCGACAGCACCAAGGGCTGGAAAGACGTCACCTCCCGCTTCCTCGTGCCCGACGGCACCGCCTCGCTCGAGTTCATGCCGTCCCTCTTCAACGTGCAGTCCGGCGTCTTCGATCTCGACGACATCACGCTCCGCCCCACCGACCACGTCGCCCTCCAGGCCGAGCGCGCCCGCAACGCCCCGCCGCCCGTGCCCGCCCTCGAGGAACCGCGTCGCGAGGCCTGGCCCTCCGAGCTTCGCGTAGTGGGCAACCGACTACACGACGCCCAGGGCCGCGAGGTCTGGCTCCAGGGCGTCAACGTCCCCAGCCTCGAATGGCTCTCCAAGGGCGAAAACGTCCTCCGCTCCACCCTCGTCGCCATCGAGGACTGGCGCGCCAACGTCATCCGCCTGCCCTTGAAGGACACCTACTGGTTCGGCCAGGCCGAGGACCAGTCCGACGGCGGCAAGGCCTACCGCGAGCTCGTGGACAACGTCATCATCCTCGCCGCCAACCGCGGCGCCTACGTCATCATCGACCTCCACCAATACCGCGCTCCGCGCATGGAGCACCTCGACTTCTGGACCGATGCCGCCACGCGCTACAAGAACCACCCCGCCGTCCTCTTCGACCTCCTCAACGAACCCCACAGCATCTCCTGGGACGTGTGGCGCAACGGCGGCTTCGTGCAGGAGCGCCGCGCCGGCGCCGACGAGGACAACTTCCTCACCGTCGAGGAGCGCGTCGCCGCCCGCCAAGGCTTCATCTCCCCCGGCATGCAGAAGATGCTCGATACCGTCCGCGCCACCGGCGCGCGCAACGTCGTCGTGGTCGGCGCCCTCGACTACGCCTACGATCTCTCCGGCATCCTCAAAGGCTACGCTCTCGAGGACAAAGGCGGCCACGGCATCATGTATGCCTCGCACATCTACCCCTGGAAGAGCGACTGGCAGGGCAAGATGCTCGATATCGCCGCCCACCACCCGATCCTCATCGGCGAGATCGGCGCCGACAACCGCCCCCAGCCCTGGGAAAAACCGGAAAACTTCGTGCAGCCCGAGACCTGGCTCCCCGACATGCTCGGCCTGATCCAGAAGCACCGCCTCAACTGGACCGGCTGGAGCTTCCACCCGAAGGCCGGCCCCCGCATGCTCGAAGACTGGCGCTACACGCCCACGCCCTACTGGGGCGACTACGCCAAACGCGCCCTCGCCGGCGAGCAATTCGAGCTCAAGCGCATGCGCTGAGCCCCGGGAACGCCGAGCTCCAGCTCGGCAAGCACCGCCCGCCACCGTTCTCATTCGTCATTAGACATTCGTCATTGCGCCATGCGCCGCCTTCTCGCCCTCCTGCTCATTGGACATTGGTCCTTGGTCATTGGTCATTCCGCGGCGGCTGCCGCCGCGGTCGCCCCGACCGACTCCGCTCTTCGCTACGTCGGCCGTTTCGATACCACCGCGGCCGAGGGCCCGCGCTGCTCCTGGCCGCACTCCTCGCTCGCCTTCACCCTCTCCGGCGGCGGCGCCACCGTCCGCCTGCGCGATGGCGGCAAGAGCCACTGGCAAGTCGTCATCAACGGCCAACCCGCCGCCGTCCTCGCTCTCCAGGCCGGCGACCACGACTACCCGCTCGCGCAAAACCTCCAGCCCGGTCGTCACCTCGTCGAGCTCGTGAAGCGCACCGAGGCCTCGCAGGGAGTCACCCAGATCCTCGGCCTCGAACTCACCGACGGCGCCCGGCTCCTCCCCACCGCGCCCCGCGCCCGTCGCATCCAGGCCATCGGCGACTCCATCACCTGCGGCTTCGGCAACGAGGCGCCCAACAAGGAGAGCAAGTTCACCCCCGCCACGCAAAACGCCTGGCTCACCTACGGCGCCATCGCCGCCCGCCGCTTCGACGCCGACTACGTCGCCATCGCCGTCTCCGGCAAAAAACTCTGGCCCGACAACACCATCGTCGCCCTCCACGACCGCGTCCTCGCCAACTCCCCCACGCCCAAATGGGACCACGCCGCCTACCGGCCCGACGTCATCGTCGTGAATCTCGGCACCAACGATTTCGCCCGCGCAAATCCCGAGGAAGCCGGCTGGGTCGCCGCCTACGTCGAGTTCATCTCACAGCTCCGCGCCCTGCACCCCGGCGTCACCATCTACTGCTCCGTCGGCCCCATGATCAGCGGCTGGCCCGGCGACCGGAAGCCGCGCACCGTCATCCTCGGCTACCTCGAGCAGGTCGTCGCCCGCGCCAACGCCGACCTCCCCGCCGGCGCGCGCCCCGCGCACCTCCTCGATTTCGGCGTGCAGCAGCAGCACCACGGCATCGGCGCCGATTGGCACCCCAGCGTGCGCACCCACGAGCTCATGGCCGACAAGCTCGCCGCCGCCATCACCCGCGAGCTCGGCTGGTAACCATATTTTCGATACGCCGCGCCCACCCGCTCCGCAAATCTACGGTAACGCGGCACCGATTTCGCGTCTTTCCATCCATCGGCTCGAGTCGGGCCGTTCCTTTAAACCCCAAATCACGCTCCCCATGAAGACCATCCTACGCCCGACCCGTCGTCTGCTCGCCTTGTCCGCCGTGGCCTTCGCGCTGCCGATGCACGCTCAGATCACCGGCTTCGCCGTCGATTTCAACGCCGACGCCACCACCTACACCGGCAATTTCCAGCGCTGGAACACCGATCCGCAGGCTCCCGTGGGATTCACCTGGGGCGCGAACTTCGGCGTCGGCGGCGGTGGCGGCCTGCAGGTGGACAACACCGCCGGAAACAATATCTTCTACGGAGCCGTGGGCAGCGGCACCGCCGCGACCTTCGACATCGCCGCGCTCTCCGCCGGCACGATGTTTTCCTCCAGCATCGACTTCGTGTGGGCCGACACCACCGCGACCGCGCTAACCACCATCACCTTCGGCCTCGCCACCAGCCGGACGCAGACCGCGATGTCCTCCACCGGCTCCTTCGGCGGCAGCATCATCCGCAACGGCTCCAACACGGTGACCTTGCGCATGCGCAACAACAACGCCAACGCCGCTACCCTGGACTTCAACCAGTCCGCGCTCACCGCCGGCTCCTGGTATCGGCTCGCCTTCGATTTCACGAAGAGCGCCACGGCCAACGAATTTAGCTACACCGTAAGCCTGCTCTCCCTCGGCGCCAACGGCACCTCGACGCCCGTGCTGTTCAACGACGGCACCAAGGACATCACCCTTTCGGGCACCATCTCCAACTCCGCGATCTACGGCGATGCCGACGCGTTTTTCGGTTACGATATCCGCGACACCTCCACCAACACGGGCATCACCCACGTAGACAACTTCACCGCGAGCGTGATTCCCGAGCCGTCCGCCTACGCGCTTCTGACCGGCGGCCTCGCCCTCGGGATGATCGGTTTCCGTCGCCGGCGCGCCCCCGCCGCCGCCTGAACGCGGAGATGCGCGGCCCGCTTCATCTACCTAAGTCGATCGTGAACTCGTTCCGCGGCGCCCGGCGTCTCCGCCGCGTGGCCGCCGCCGGGCTCGCCGTCGGAAGCTATTCCGGCGCGCAGGCCGACGACACCTACGCCAACTACAAGGCGCGGCACTTCGGGCCGGACATCCAGAAGATCGCCGCGCCCTGGGCCGACGCGGATGGCGACGGCCTCGCAAACCTCCTGTGCTTCGCCTTCGGCCTGCCCCCGGCCGGGGCCGCGCATCTCGCGGACTTCTCCACCAGCGTGGAAAACGACGCCGCGGGCGGCCGCGCGCTGGTCCTGCGTTACCCACGCGATCCGTCCGCGCGGGTGAACCTCATCCCCGAGTGGTCCGCCGACCTCGACTCGGGCTCATGGACCACGACCGGGATCACCACGGCCGCCCCGGCGGAGCCAGGCGGTCGCTTCGAGGCCGCCCTGCCGCTCGTCGGCACCGCCGCCGCGTTCATGCGTCTCCGGGCCAGCCTCCCCGAATCCGGCCCGCCCAACGCGAAAGGCGCGGGCTATCGCGGCATCTGGTATACGCTCGGCCAGTATTCAACTTATGGTGACAAGTATTCCGGCGGCCTGGGCACCTACACGTCCAGCCACACGCCGATGGCGATTTACGCGCCGCGCGTGAACAAAACCTTTTTCACCTACGGCGGCACACCTGCGGAAAATCAGCGCCAGCTTCAAATCTTGGTCGGCTGCTACGATCACGACACCGGCTTGGTGAGCCGGCCGACGCTCGTTTACCAACGAAACCTGGTCGATGACCCGCACGACAACGCCAGCCTCTCCCTCGACGAGGAAGGGCACGTCTGGCTCTTCGTCAGCGGGCGCAACACCACCCGCGAAGCGCGGTTTTTTCGCGGCGAAACCCCCTTCTCCATCGAGCGTTTCCTCGATCAAGGCGCCACCATCGCCACCTACCCGCAACCTCACTGGTTCGAGGGCCACGGCTTCCTGCATCTGTTCACCAAATACGTCGGAAGCGCGCGAAACCTGTATTGGAACACGAGCCGCAACGGCAACGACTGGAACACCGCGCTGGATCGCACGCTCGCCGCCTTCGGCGGGCACTACCAGTGCTCCGCGCGTCACGGCGACCGCGTCGGCACCGCCTTCAACCGACATCCGGGCGGCAACGTGGATCGCCGCACCGACCTCTACTACGCGCAGACCGACGACCGCGGCGCCTCCTGGCAAAACGCCGCCGGAACGTCCCTGACCACGCCGCTCACCACCGCCGCGAACCCCGCGCTGGTGCGCGACTACGCCTCAGAAAACCGGCTCGTTTACGTGCAGGACATCGCCTTCGACCCGCAGGGCCGGCCGGCCATCCTGTATCTCACCAGCGCGCACCACCAGCCCGGCCCCGGCGGCGACCCGCGCCGCTGGGAGATCGCGCACTGGCAGGGCGCGCACTGGGCCTTCCGCCAGGTCGCCACCTCCACGCACAATTACGACGTCGGCTTCCTGCGCATCGAGTCCGACGGGGTCTGGCGCGTGGTCGGCCCGAGCGAAGCCGGTCCGCAGCCTTGGGGCACGGGCGGCGAGATCGCGCTCTGGGAAAGCGCCGATGGCGGCGCCACGTGGACGAAGACCCGCCACCTCACCGCCGCCAGCCCGCGCAACCACGGCTACGTGCGGCACCCGGTGAACGCGCATCCCGACTTCTATGCGTTCTGGGCGGATGGAAACACCGACCAGCTCTCCCGCTCCTACCTCTATTTCGCCAACCGTGAGGGCGACCGTGTCTTTCAATTGCCCTACACGATGACGACCGACTTCGCCGCGCCGCTGCTCATGCCCCCGGCCCAATAACCGGGAGGGAAACCCACAAAGGCGCCGCAGCCTGAGTTACGGTAAAGCATTTAACGTCTCTCAAAGTCGCACGCTTTCGCCGATACATGCTCCCAAGCCCCCACTACTAGCCCCATGAAAACTCCACCTATCCTGCTCGCGTCCACCGTCCTCGCCTCGATCACACCTTTCGCGCTCCAAGCCGCCGAAATAACCATGATCAACAACAACACGGGGGAGGAAAGCTGGCTCACCGCCGGGGATTGGAGCAACAACGCGGCCCCCACCTCGGACAACGATTATGTGGTCGGCGCCGGCTTCCAAGTGCGCTCGCCCGCCAATGTCGCGAACGCCACCTTCCAAGGCGGCTCCCTCACCGTGACCGGATTGAATGCATCCCTGCTTCTCCGGACGCAAAGCGGCGGCACCACCTCATCCATCGGCACGCTCACGATCTCCAACGGCGCCGCCATCCGCAACGGCTTTTCAGCCAGCAGCGGCAGCAACAACACCCAGATCCTCAACGGCACCCTCCTGACCTTCGAAGGCGGCGTCGCCGGCTATACCTCCGTGATCACCGGCGGCAGAACCGGCAACCAATCATCCACCGGTGGACCGCGCAACATCACCTTCAACACGGCGATTGCCGGCAGCGGCGAAGTCCGGCTGCAGGACCGCGGGACCATCCTGCTCAACAACGCCGCCAACACGTTCTCCGGAACGTGGGTCGTCGGCGGCGGCCCGAACAACACTTCGCTCGAACTGACCACCCGCCTCGCTCACGGCGCCGGCTCCGGCACCTTCTTCGGGGTCAACTCGAGCATTACCTTGGCGGCCTATTCGTATCTGGATTTGGCCTACGACTGGACCACTTCCGGCTCCCTGATCCTCGACTCGAACGGCGGCGTCGCCGGCTCCGTTCAGATGAAGTTCACCAACAACATCTCGGTTGGCTCCTTGAGCATCGCCGGCACCGCCTTCGATCCCGGCACCTACACCTTCGCCGATTTCTCCACCGCGGGCTTCGGCAACTACTTCGACGGCACCACCGGCATGATCACCGTCATCCCCGAGCCCTCCGCCTTCGCCGCGCTCGCCGGCCTCGGCGCCCTCGGCCTCGTGGCCTCCCGTCGCCGCCGTCGCTGATCGCGCGGCCGCCTCGGTCATCATCCAGCCGCCGCGTCCCGTCCCAGGAACCGGCGGCTTTTCTGCGCCCCAGCCCTCCTCCCCGGCCCCGCCAGCCCGCCGATGCGCTTCCGTCTCCGCAGTCTCTTCTCGGTCCTCGGCCTCGGCTTGGGCGTCGCGTTCGCATCGCCGTCTTTGTCCGCGCCGGTGAAGCTCATCTTCGACACCGACTACTCCACCGATTGCGACGATCCCGGGGCGCTCGCCGTGCTCCACGCCCTCGCCGACCTCGGCGAGGTCGAGATCCTCGCCACCCTCGCCTCCACCTCCCTCGCCAAGGCCCCCGGCGCCATCGATGTAGTGAATACCTACTACGGTCGCCCCGACCTCCCCCTCGGCGTCGCTCACACCGGCCCCGCCCACTCCAGCGCCTTCGTCAACCACCTCTACGACAATTTCCCGCACGACACGCCGCTCGCCCCCGAGGTCCCCTCCGCCGTCGAGGTTTACCGCCGCATCCTCGCCACCCAGCCCGACGACAGCGTGGTCATCGCCACCGTCGGCTACCTCACCAACATCGCCGCCCTCCTCCAGTCCGCGCCCGACGCCCACAGCCCCCTCGACGGCCACGCCCTTGTCGTCGCCAAGGTCAAGGAGTGGGCCTGCATGGGCGGCAACTTCTTCACCACCTCCTCCAACAACGTGAACTTCACGCGCGATGCCGCCGCCGCGCACTACGCCATCACGCATTTTCCTAAAAAACTCACCTTCCTGCCGCGCGAGGTGGCCAGCGAGCCCAGCCCGCTGCGCGCCGGCCAGGAGTTGATGGGCACGCCCGTCACCAACCCCATCCGCATCGCCTACCAGCGCTACCACGGCGGCGGGACCGTGATCGATCGCCACGTCGCCGACCCCGCCACCGTGCTCTACGCCGTCCGCGGCGCCCGCGACTACTGGGATCTCGAGACCAACGGCTCGATGGTCATCCAGCCCAACGCCACCTTCACCTGGGACCCCGCCGGCACTCGCGAGCACCAATACCTCGTGATGAAGGGCGGCTACGGCGTGTATTCAAACGCCAGCTACGTCGAAAGCGTCATCCGCGCCCTCATGGTCCAGCCCCCCGGCACCAGCTCCGAGCCGCCCCCGCCTCCGCCGCCCCCTCCGCCCCCGCCTCCGGGTGGTGCCTCCATCGCCCGCTACACCTTCGATGAGCCCGCCGGCGGCCCGATCCTCAACCACGGCGACGGCGGCACCGCGCTCAACCTCACCGACACCGGCGGCGCCCGCGGCCGCTCGGGCAACACCTCCGGCGGCCACGGCGCACCCGCGCTCGACGGCTTCGGCTCCGCCTTCGACGTGCTCGCCTCCGGCGACGGCACCTATCACTCCGCCAGCACGGGCTCCGCCGTCGGCGGCGGCCTCGTCACCGCCGCGCCCGTTCTGCAATCCGCCCTCCAAGGCGCCAACGGCGCCTTCACCTACGAGGCGCTCATTCGCCTCGGCGGCGGCATCACCACCGAGCAAACCATCCTCGCGCACGACGGCGCCACCACCCGCGGCTTTCTCTTCCGCATCACCGGCGGCCGTCTCTCGCTCTACACGGGCTCGGGCGAAGTCTCCGCCACCATCCCCACCACCGGCACGCACGCCTTCTCCGCCAACAAGTGGTTCCACGTCGCCGTCGCCTACACCGGCGCCGAGGGCGTCGCCGACAACCTGCGCTTCTACTGGACCGCGCTCGACGCCTCCGCCTCCGCCGCCAACCCGATCGGCTCCGCCACCCTCGCCGCCGACCTGCCCGGCTCGGTCAACAATCTCCTCGGCGTCGGCACCACCACGCGCAACCCCTTCCGCTTCGAGCTCGTCGGCCGGATCGATGAAGTGCGCCTCAGCGGCGTCGCCCATAGCGCCGAGACCTTCGCCCTCTTCGCCCCGCCCCCGCCGCCCGCCTTCGTGGACAGCTCCGGCGACGGCATCGCCGACGCTTGGGCGCTCGCGCACGGCTTCGACCCCGCCGTCAACAACGCCCTCGGCGACCCCGACGGCGACGGCTTGCCCAACCTCCTCGAATACGCCCTCGGCCTCGA
>JAUWBD010000058.1 GCA_030605125.1 Verrucomicrobiota bacterium
CACCTCCGCAGAGCCTTTCCATGCACGCGTGGTCCTGCCTGCGCACCGAGCTGATCTGGATCTACGACCACGAACCCGCGCCCGCCTCCCGGCAGGCGACTTTCGATCATCGCGGCGGCAACTGGGCCTGGTATCTGCGCAAAGGCGAAGTCCGCGTGACCGGCAAAGGCGGCTCGTGCACCGCGAGAGCCGGCCAATGGATGCTGTTGTCGCGCGACGTGCACCGGCAGGAGTTTTCCGACGACGCGTCGCTGATCTCGGTGTGCTTTCTCTGCCAATGGCCCGCGGGCTCCGATGTGTTTTTGCCCCTGGACACCGTCGTCCTCGACGGGCGCGAACATCCGGCCCTGGCCAAAACCGCCATCCAGCTCGAGCGGCTGGTGCGGCGGCACTTTGCCGGGTCGCATTGGCTCCAGACCTCGCAGGTCGCGGGCTACCCGCTCTTCCTGCGTTTCCAGCGCGCCTTCCTTGGCTGGTTGGAAGCTTGGTTCGAGGCGCGCCTCGCGAGCGGTGCGCGGCTCTCGCGACATCCCGGGGACGCGCGCGCGCTGCGGGCCGTGCAGTTTCTCGACGACGCCGATCTCGCCGCGCCGCTGCCCCGGGCCGCCTTGGCTTCGGCGATCGGGCTGAGCGACGTCCAGCTGAGCCGTTTGTTTCGCCAACAGTTCCAGGTGACGCCCGTCCAATACTGGGACCACCGCCGGCTCGAGTTTGCCCGGCGCTGCCTGGAGACGAGCGACACACCGCTCAAGGAATTGGCGGCGCGGCTCGGTTTTCGCAGCGCGTCCCATTTCAGCGTCTGGTTCAGACGCCATGCCGGGATGCCCCCTGGGCGCTATCGAGTTCAATGACCGCGCGGGAAAGGGTCTGCTCCGCCCGCACCGAAATCTGCTCACGATCCTCACCCGTGCTCAACCTTCAATCGAATGGCCCCGTCACTCCCGCGTGAGCGCGATGCGCACCAGCACGATGACGCCGATCGTGAGAAACAGAACCACACCAAGGGCCACCGCGAGGTTCACCTTGGTGGTGCGTTTGCCGGTATCCACGAGTTTGTCTGGACTGGGAGGATTTTCGTCGAAGCCCATGGCTCCATAGTCCCACGGCATCGCCCCGCGGGCCATCCGTAACCGCTCCGCCCCGCGGATGGGAAAAGCGCCGATTTCGCAAACGCACCTCCCGCGCTACAGTAGGCCCATATGGGCTACCTACTCGCATTTCTCCTCATCGTGCTCGTCGGCGTGCTGCTCGTGCCCGTGCTCGCCCGCCGCCGGGCGCCGCATCCGCAAGGCGGCACCCTCGCTTCCGATCACCCGGTCTCGCGCACCGAGCCGGCGGCGGACGAGGTCAACCCGGCCGCCTCCGTCACCGCCACTCAGCGCCAACAGCAAAACGCCGCGCGACGCACGCCGCCCTCATAAGCCGAAGGCGGCGCGCACACGGGCAGGTTTGGCGCGCGGCTTACTTCGCGAGCCAAGCTCGCACATCGGCCTCGAGCGCCGCGGCCTCGGTGTCGGCGAGCGGACCCGCGCGGAGGTGGAATTTGCCCAGCTGCCCCACGAACTGCGGATTCAGCGCCCGCAAGCCGCCGAGCGTGATCGGGGCGCCTTCGCCCGCGGCCAAGACCGCCGGACGGGCGCTCGACGTCTCGGCCGCCACCGCGCCATCGACGCGCAGGCGCACGGTGCCGCCGCTCTTTTGCAGGCGGAGCACGTAGGTGGCTCCGCGCGGCGCCACCGGCCCCGCAACCTCGGAAGGCGCGCCGTTGAAGGCCTGGGTAAAGGCGAGGAAGAAGCGGCCGGAGTTGTAGTCGTAGCCGACGCCGAGCGCGGGCTCGACCGCGTTTTTGTTGAGGCAGAAGATCAAGGCCTTGCCGGTGCCGCCGCTGGCGGGGATGCGCACCGCGCCGATGAAGCTCGCGTCCTGCGCCACGCCCGGCGCCCACAGATCTTGCGAACGCGGCCCCGTCAACGTGCGCAGGCCGTCGAAGCCCGGCGCCTCGCGCGTGGTGCCGCCAAAGACGCCCAGCAGGGGCCGGTTGATCGCCGGCTCGCTCGTGAAACGCCACGCGGTCTGCGCGGGATCAAAAAGCGCCGCGTAGGCGCCCTGGGTGATCGTGCGGGAAGCGCCGGCCGAGGGATCGAGCCCGGAAGGCAACACGCCTCCGCCACCCGTCGAGCCGGGGTCCTCCACCGGAGCGGGGTCGGGCACGGGCGCGGAACCGCCGCCGAGCCAGGTGCGCAGCTCGGCTTCCAGCGCGGCGGCTTCGGTGTCGGAGAGCGCGCCGTTGCGGAGATGGAAGCGACCGAGCTGGCCGACGAACTGCGGGTTCAGCGGGCGCAGGCCGCCGAGCGCGATCGGGGCGCCCTCGCCGTTCGCGAGGATCGCGGCGCGCGCGGAGCTGGTCTCCGCCGCCAGAGCACCATCGACGCGCAGACGCACCACGCCGCCGGTTTTTTGCAGGCGCACGATGTAGGTCGCGCCACGCGCCGCCACCGGGCCGAAGGCCTCGGACGGGGCGCCGTTGAGCGACTGCGTGAAGGCGAGGAAGAAGCGGTTGGACGCGTAGTCGTAGCCGAGGCCGACGGCGGGCTCGGTGGCGTTTTTGTTGATCGAGAGGATGTGTGCGCGGCCGGAGCCGCCGGTGGCGGGGATGCGCACGACGCCCACGAAACCGAGGTCCTGCGCGGTGCCGGCGGTGAAGAGATCCTGCGCGCGCGGGCCGACGAGGATGCGTTGCCCGTCAAAGCGCGCCACCTCGCGGCTGCCACCCTCGAGGACGGAGAGCAGCGGGCGGTTGGCGGTGTCGGCGGTGAAGCGCCAGTCGCTGCGGGCGGGATCGAGCAGCACGGAGTAGGCGCCGTTGACGATCGTGCGCGAGGCGGCGTCGGCCGTGTTAAGCGCGGCGGTGGCGGTGGTGAAGGTGCCGCTGTCGGTGCCCGCGGGCGGGGGCGGAGGCGGGGGCTGCGTGGTGCCGCCGCCGGAGTCGCCGGTGCCGCCGGTGAGCGAGCCGGAGACGGTGACGCGGTCGATCCGCGCGTGCGAAAGCGTGGCGGGCAGGGCGCTGCTGGCGGCGAGGCCGGCGCGGGCGCCGCTCATCGCGATGGCGCGCGAGCTGCCGATTTGTTGCCAGGAGTTGCCATCGTTCGAGTAAAAGGCGGCGAAGGTGTCGCCGGCGCGGCGCAGGCGCACCCAGAGCGGAGCGGAGGCGCCGGACACGGTCGTGGAGGCGACGTTGGCCCCGGTGGCGTCGCGCCAGCGGAAGGAGACGCCGGCGCCGGGCGTCACGAGCACGGAGGCGAAGCGCGCGCCGGCGCCCGTGCCTTCGCGGACCATGAGGCCGGCGGACGAATCGGCTCGGGTGGCGACGAGCGGGTCACCGTTGCGCTGGCCGAGCACGCGCGCGGTGAGCTCGAGGTCGCCGCCGGCGCCTTGATGGACGAAGCGGAAGGCGTCGCTCGAACCGGCGAGGCCGGCGCCGCCGGCGAGGAGGTGAAAGACGCCGGCTTCATCGACGGCGTCGGCGCCGGCGTGGCCGGTGGAGCCGATGTCGGCGCGTTGCCAGGCGCCGGGCGTGGGGCTCCAGGCGCGGTTGTGGACGATGGCGTCTCGGATCTGCGCGGCGATGACGCCGTGGCCGGCGTCGTTGGGGTGGATGCCATCGGGCAGGAGCGAGCGGAAGGGCTCGAGGAAGGGCGAATGAGCGTCCACGACCTGGAGATTGCGCTGACGGGCGACCTCGAGGATGCGCGGGATGATCTCGTTGGCCACGGTGGGGCCGTTGACGTCGCCGTTGCTCGCGGTGGCGGGCGGCGGAAGGCCGAGCAGGATGCGGGGCTTGGCGGGCAGCGCGGAGTAGCGGTCCACGAGCTCGAGGTAGTCGCGGACGAACTGGTCGCGGTGGATCCAGTTGCCGGACTTGGAGTCGTTGGTCCCGAGCATGATGTAGATGACCGCCGGGTTGGTCTCGGTGGTGATGCGGATGCCCTGGGTGTTCCAGAAGGAGGGCGAGCCGGCCTTGAGCAGGGTGGCGCCGCCGGTGCCGTCCTTTTGCACGGTGTAGGCGCCGCCGAGGAGGCGCGCGAGCTGGGCGGAGTAGGACTGCGTGTCCGTATTCGAAGCACCGATACCGAAGGTGATGCTGTCGCCGTTGGTCATCACCTTGGTCTGCGCGGGCAGCAACGGGGCGAAAGCGGCGAAACAGGCGACGGGGAGCCAGGCGCGGAGTCGCGCGAGGAGGGAGACGCCCCCGGATCGGGGCGGGCGGTGGGATGGGATCATGGCGTGTGGGTCGAGGGTTCGAGGGGAGACGCGACGGCGGCCCGCGAACGCCGCGCCGGATCGATTCCCCATCCCCACGCTAGCGGTTTCTCCGGACGAGCGGTATAGAGCCGCGCCCCACGGTATTTCGCCGCGCATTCTCCGGGCGAAGGCGCGTAAGCGTTTCCACGTCGGGAGCGACGCGAGAGACGACAAAAAGCCCCGGCTCCCGAAGGAGCCGGGGCCACGGTGGCCGGGGCGGCGCGATGACGGAAAAGGCTGCTCAATAATGCCGTCCGGCGGTGCCAACGGGCTCGTGCGCGTGGCGGTGATCATCCGCGTCGCGCGGGGTGCTGGCCTCGCTGGCGGTGGTGATGTCCTCGGCGCCGGCTTCCTTGAAGATGCGCTTGGCGCGATCCTCGGCCTCGGAGTTCTCCACGTGCACGGAGAGCAGCAGGTTGCCCTTGCGGATCTTGCCCTCGTAGCGCTTGGCCTCGAGCTCGGGGATGCCCATGCCGATGAGCGCGCCGGCGATGCCGCCCACGGCGGCGCCGATGCCGACGCCGCTCAGCGCGGCCACGATCGGGCCGGCGGCGACGAAGGGGCCCACGCCGGGGATGGCGAGCGCGCCGATGCCGGCGATCCAGCCTAGCGCGCCGCCGATCACGCCGCCGGTGGTGGCGCCGGTGACGGCGCCTTCGGGGGCCTTGGTGTTTTTCTCATGCGCGAAGTCGCGCGTCGTGCCCTCGTCGGGGAAGAGCACGGAGATGTCGTTGTTGGAAAAGCCGGCGTCCTTGAGGCTGGTGACGATGGACTCGGCTTGGGCGCGGGTGTTGGCGATGGCGAATACGGATTTCTTGGACATGGTGGTAGGGTTTTAAGGGTTCGTGTTTCGATGCGGGGACGAGGCTCAGCGGTTGGTGACCTCGAGATTGTTGGTCACCCGGCCGGGGGCGGCCTCGGCGGCGAGATCGGCGATGATGCGCTTCTCCTCCTCGCTGTTGACGGGGCCGCGCAGGGTCACCTGGCCGTCGCGCGTGATGATCTTCACGTTCTTGGCGTTGGTGGAGAGGCGGTCGTTGGCGACGAGGGAGGAGCGGATGCGCGCGGTGGTCTCGACGTCGGCGCGGCTGTTGCTCTGGTCGAGGGGATCGACGGAGCGGTGGTCGCGGTCGCGGCGGTTGCGAGCGGTGTTGTCGGCGTCGCGCTCGGAGACGTTGCGCTCGGAGGCGTTGATGGAGTTGTCGCGGTTGTCGCGGCGGGGGTTGCCGACGAGGGGCTCTTCGGCGCCCCGGACGGGGCCGGCGCGCTCGGCGAGTTCGCGGTCGCGGCGCTCACGGTCGGCGCGGTCGCGATCCCAGCGCTCGCGCTCGCGCTCATTGCCCGCGGTGACGCGGTCATCGTCGCGGCGGTCCTGCCCGGCGCCGAGGCGCTCGCGCGTGAGGCTGGAGTGGAGCTCGCCCTCCTCGCCGGGGCGAAGTTCCTGCGGCGACACGACGGAGCGGGACTTGCCCATGCCCAGCATGCCGCCGGAGCTCACGACCACACCGGTGACGCGGCCCGATTGGAGATCGATGACGAGATCCTCGACCTCGCCGACGGATTCGCCGCGGCTGTCCTTGATGTCGCTGCCGATGATTTTCGAGGCGGCCTGACCGCCGGCCTGGCGGGCCGCCTCCTCGGCGGAGCGGGGCTGCTGTTGGCGAGTTTCATCGCGGTCGTAGGCGCGATTATCCGAACGGGTGGTGCCTTGGGCGAGCGCGGTGAGGGAGCCGGCAAACAACAGAGCGGTGCCGAAGGCGATGGGACGAAGGGGAAGGGTTGAGTTCATGGCGTGGACAGGGGGTTGGAGAGATGCGCCGGGACGCGGGGGACCCGGCGCGGGGGATTTCAGCGGCGGGCGGCGAGCTCCTGGAGCTGCGCGATATGCTGGCGGGTGCGCGGCATGAGCTGGGTGCGGATCATCTCCTTGCAGCCCGGCATCACGTCCTCGTCCTCGAGCGCGTCCTCGTAGTCGTCGAGGCCGTGCTCCTCGCCCTGTTGCAGGCCCTTGAGGGCGGAGGATTCGCCGAAGGCCTTGGCGACGCCTTGCACGGCGCTGGCGAAGGCGCCCCACGCACCGGAGTCGTTGGAGGGCTCGCCGCCCATCTCGAGGACGTTGTTGCGCAGCATCTCGGCGGCGAACTCGTGCTCGGACTGGATCTGGCGCAGCGTGGTCACGGCGGGATCGCCCTCGAACTTGCGGATGGTCTGGCGATAGGTCTCCACGGCGGAGAGCTCGCCGCGAAGGAGGCGGTTGCAGACGTCGATGCAGTCTTGGGTGTTGGTGGTGGATGAGGTTTTCATGGTTTGGAGGAGGGGTTGGTGCCGGGGCCGCGCGGCGCTTTGAAAGTCGCGCCCGGCGGACACACGGCGTCTCATGGACTTTGGTCTCGCTCGGGGGGCTCCGGGTGCCTCGGGGATTCGCGGAAGGCGGTATCCCGAGGCTTCCCAAATTCGCCTCCGTCGCGGCAAAACCGAATGGGGGCGCGGGCCGATGCGACCGCACCGGAGATCACCCGCGGCACAATCCGCAGAGCGGAAGAGTCCCCCTCCCCCATCCAAGACCGGCCGCGGCGGGGTTAAACTCCGGACATGACTCCGAAGGCCCGCGCCGCGCGCGGACTTTCCCCACGAAACCTCGTCCCGCCATCCATCATGATCCAAAGCGCCGACACCCTCAAAAACCTCGAACTCCGGGCCCGCGACGGCGCGCTCGGAAAGATCAAGGACCTCTACTTCGACGACGAGCAATGGACGCTGCGCTACCTCGTGGTCGAGACCGGCACCTGGCTGAACAGCCGCAAGGTCCTCATCTCCACCTCGGTGCTCGACGCCGCCGACTGGGACGCGGGCGAGCTACCGGTCAACCTCACCCAGGAGCAGGTGCGCCGTAGTCCCAGCGTGGATACGGAAAAAGCCGTGACGCGCGAGGAGGAGGCGGGCCTGCAGGCCCACTACGGGTGGCCCGCCTACTGGATGGGCGCCGGCTACCTCGGCGGACCGCTCGCCTCGCCCGTCGGCGTGGTGGAGACGCCGGGGTATCCGGCCGTGCCCGCCACGGCGCAAGCCGCCATCGCCGTGCCTCCCAACGTCCGCAAGACCCCGGGCGGCGACCCGCGCCTGCGCCGGGTGGGCGCGGTAAAAGGCTACCGCCTCGAGGCGACCGACGGCGGGGTCGGCCACATCGACGACCTGTTGTTCGAAGACCTCACGTGGGCGGTGCGCTATTTGGTGATCGACACGAGCGGCTGGCTGCCAGGGCAAAAGGTCGTCGTCTCGCCCGACTGGATCAGCTCCGTGAGCTGGTCGGAATCGCGCGTGTATATCGACCTCACGCGCGAAGCGGTCAAAGCGGCGCCGGCCTTCGATCCCTCCGCGCCCTGGGATGAGGAGTATGCCCGCGAGCTCCATCGCCACCACGGGCGCACCGTGCCGGCCGGGCGCGATGAATGAGCGAAAAGCCGCCGGCGGGAAATCAGCCGCCGGCGGGCACTTGAGTTCAGATGAGTTCAGATCCGCAGAGTTCAGATCCGCACCTTGAAATGCACCGCGAGATCGCTCGCGGGCGTGAGGGCGAGATTGCGTTGCACCGATTCGACGAGCGATCCCCGCACCGAAGGGCGCAGCCGGGCGAGGATAGGGTTGTGCAACTCAGGCCCGGCGGCAAAAGCCCAGGCCTGCCCGGGGCGCTGGAGCAGGAAGTGCTCGATCTGCTCGGCGAGCCACTCGACCGCACGCTGCTTGTCCTCGTCGGGAATGGGAGGCGGCGGCTCCTCGCCCCGCGAGGAAGGGCGGAGGTTCGTGCCGGCGTAGCCTGGCCGCAGCCCCCCGCGCCCTCCTTGGGCGCCGGCGAGGGGCATGAAGTCGTGGCTCGTGACTTCGCGCAGCGTGGGCCTCAACTGGCCGGGCCGGGCGAAACGTTCGAGGACGCGAAAGCGCCCTTCGGATACGGTGATGATGTAGTGCGGAGCCATGTCAGCTGTCCTCCAGTTTGACGTTTCGGGAGCGGAGAAAGGGCACGAGTTCCTCGACCCCGAAATCGGCGAGCAGGTCTCCATGCCAATCGAGGGTCGGGGCCTTGTCCTGGCCGGAGAGGCGGCGCATGCGGGCCAAGCTCTCGGCGTCGGCGGCGACGTCCACGCGCCGGTAGGGCACGCCGTGCTCGTCGAGGAAGGAGACGACCTCCTCGCACCAGGGGCAGCCGGGTTTGACGTAGAGGACGGGGAGGTCGTTGAGGTCGGCGCCGGCGTCGGCGGAGCGGGTGCGGGTGTCGGTTTGCATGGGAGAATGTGGAAGGAACGAGGGGAGAGGACGGGGAATGGCTCGGAGCGGCGCGAAGCCGCGCTACAACTCGCGATCGCGGGTGCGACGGGCGGCGAGCATCTGGTCGTGCTGCGCCTCCTCGACGCCCTCGAGCACGAGGCGCTCCTGCATCTCCTGGTCCTCGGGCTCGTTGTAGATCGGGGTGCGCTCGCCGGCGATGGAGCGGGGCTCGGCGGGATCTCGGGAGAGGCCGGCGTCGGCCTCGCCGTCGTCGAAGGCGGTGGCGGGCAGGTGGTCGCCGCGCAGCTCGGCGAGGGCGCGGGCGCGGTCCTGGTCGGTCACGGAGGCGGCGCGGCGGCCGTCGATGAGCGCGAGTTCTTTCGCGCGGATCTCCACGGCCTCGTCCGTGATCTCGTCGGCGCGGTGCCCGTGCCGGAGGATCAGGGTGGAATTGTCGATGGATGTATGGCTCATGCGCGCAAGATAGTCCCGGAGCGGGCGCTTCCCAATCGGGCCCGGGCCGGCGCGCCGCGTGGGGTCGGCGGCCTCGCGCTCCGGGGGCCGCGGCCCCACGACCGACTAGCACGCGAGCCCGCTGCCGCCAACCCGCCGCGGGCGCTAGGCTGGGCCCATGGGACTCGAAACGATGCTATTCATTCCGCTGCTCATCATCGTGATCGCGATCGTGGTCTGGGTGAAGAAGACGGACCACAAGCAGTGAGGGGCGCCGGTGCACGCGTCACGACCCGCGCCGCGTCTCCGCCTCGGCCTGCGCCTCCACGTCGCCCCGCTCGCGCTTGCGCTCGTCCGGCCCGGTGCGCTCGTAGAGCTTTTCGTTGATCTTGGCCTGCGCCGCCTCGGGCAACACGCGGCGCGAAAAGGCGAGGGCCTTGTTGGCGAGGCCGGGCACGACGACTCGCTCGCCGGCCATCAGCGCCTTGTAGCCGGCCTCGGCGACCTCCTGCGGCGCCAGGACCTGCGCCTTCTGGAAAGCGCCGGTGTCGATCATGTCGGCCTTGGGGAAAAAGTCCGTGTCCACCGGGCCGGGGCAAAGCGCCGTCACGGTGACAGGCGTGTCGGCGAGCTCGGTGGCGAGCGATTCGGAGAAGGAGAGCACGAAGGCCTTGGTGGCGTGATACACGGCGAACAGGGGCCCGGGCTCGAAGCCGGCCACCGACGCGGTGTTGAGCACGCGGCCCCGGCCGCGCTCGAGCAGGATCGGCAGCGTGCGTTTGGTGAGGCGCACCACGGCCTCGATGTTGAGCCGGATCATGCTCAGGTCCTCGACGAGCGGGATTTCCCAAAAGCGGCCACGGCGGCCGAGCCCGGCGTTGTTCACCAGGATGCCCGGCAGCAGGCCCGTGGTGGTGATCTGCTCGAAGAGTTTTTCGACCGCCTGCTCCTCGCGCAGGTCTTGCGCGAAGGCGTGCGCCGGCACCTCGAAGTCGGCGCGGATCGCGGCCGCGACCTCGTCGATCTCGGACTGGACCGGGGCCACGAGGATGACCGGGTGGCCGTGACGGGCAAACTCGCGGGCGAGGTGCAGCCCGATGCCGCTGGAGGCGCCGGTGATGAGCGCGGGTTCGGAGGAGGATTCGGACGGAGGAGATTTTTGTTTCATGGCCCCCGACACGCAGCGCGCGCGGTGCCGGGCGGCCCCCTCCGCCGGCAAGCGCCGTCCCGCGCGGAGCTTGGGCGGCGGGCACGTCGGGGCGGCGCATGGCCCGCGGGTGCGTTTTTCCACCCCGGCCGGGGCGAAACGCAGCCGGCGCGGCCCGATCCCGGCGCGGCCCCGAGCCCGCGCCACCGACCATGAATGACGCGGCGCCGAGCCCGTCGCCCCTGCGCCACGTGGACGACCGCCGCCCCGGCCTGCGGCGGCGCCGCGTGCGCGACACGTGGCGGATCCACGACCAGGAGGGGCGCGTGGTGCGCGACGCCGCCACGCTCGATCGCATCCGCCGGCTCGCCATCCCGCCGGCCTGGACCGACGTGTGGATCTGCCCCCTGCCCCACGGGCACATCCAAGCGACCGGCCGCGACGCGAAGGGCCGCAAGCAATACCGTTACCACGCCGACTGGCTGGCCCTCCGCGCCGAGGACAAATACGCGCGGCTGATCCGTTTCGGCCGCACCCTGCCGCGCATTCGCCGTCGCGTGGCACGCGACTTTCGCCGGCCCGGTCTCGGCCGCGAAAAGGTGTTGGCCGCGATGGTGCGGCTGCTGGAGACGACGCTGATCCGCGTGGGCAACGAGGAATACGCCCGCGCCAACCGCTCCTACGGGCTGAGCACGCTGCGCAACCGCCACGCCCGCGTGCGCGGCGGCCGGGTGGAGTTTCGCTTTACCGGCAAGAGCGGGCGCGCCCACGAGATCGACCTCGAGGACACGCGCCTCGCCAAGATCATCCGCCGCCTGCGCGATCTCCCCGGCCAGGATCTTTTCCAATATGTCGGCGACGCCGGCGAGGTCGTGAACATCGGCTCGGCCGACATCAACGCCTACCTCCACGAGACCGCCGGCGAGGAGTTTTCCGCGAAGGACTTTCGCACTTGGGCGGGCACGGTCCTGGCCGCGCTCTTCCTCGCCAAGCGACACGAGCGCGAGGCGCGGCCGACCAAACGCTCGGTGGTGCGCGCGATCGAGGAAGTGGCGGCGCGGCTGGGCAACACCGTGGCGGTCTGCCGCAAAAGCTACATCCATCCCGCCGTGATCGAGGCCTACCTCGCCGGCGAGGTGGTGCGCGTGCCGCCGAGCGTGATCCCGCAGGTGGAGGCGGAGGTCGCCGATCTGGAGAGCGGCAAGGTGGTGAAGAAGGCGCTGCCGCGGCCGGCGACGGGACTGGGCGAGGAGGAGGCGGCGGTGCTGGCTTTTTTGCGCGAACACGTGCGGCCGCGGCCCCGGCTTCGGTCGTGAAAACAACGCGCCGCCGGCCGCTAGGCGCTCGTCGCGTTTCTTGCCGGGCACCGCGCGGCCAGGAAATGCGAGTTGCGCCCGCGCTTGCGCCGCTTTTGCCAGTGCCACGTGAGCGCCCCCGCCCCCGACTCGGCTCCGCGTCCGCCGGCCTCCCCCGCCCTGCCGGCGCGGCGACAGCGCGCCGATCTGCGCGTGTTGTTCGCGGCGCGCTCGCTGCGGATGTTCGCCTACGGCGTGCTCGGCGTGGCGCTCGTCCTCCACCTCGCGGCGATCGGCCTCGACGGGGCGCGGATCGGCCTGCTGCTCACGCTCACGTTGCTGGGCGACTCGGTGCTCACGCTCCTGCTCGGCTCGCGGGCCGATCGCTGGGGGCGACGCCGCACGCTGCTCGTCGGCGCGGCCCTCATGGCCGCGGGCGGCGCGGGGCTCGCGTGCTCGGAGCAGTTTCTCTGGCTGCTCGTCTTCGCCACGGTCGGCGTCATCAGCCCGAGCGGCGCGGAGGTCGGTCCCTTCCTCGCGGTCGAGCAGGCCTGCCTCGCGCAGGTGAGCGAGGATCGGCGGCGCACCGCGGTCTTCGCCTGGTATAATGTCGCCGGCTTCGCCGCCACCGCGCTCGGGGCGCTCGTCGGCGGCACGACCTCCGCGCTTCTCCAGCGCTCGGGCTTCGCGCCGGCGGAGAGCTACCGGCTCCTCCTCTGGGCCTACGCCGGCGTGGGCGTGCTGCTCGGGCTGCTCTCGCTGCGCCTCGGCCCGGAGGTCGAGGCGCCGGCCGCGAGCGAGCACGCGGCGGCGCCCGTCGGCCCGCGCCTGCTCGGCCTGCACCGCTCGCGCGGCATCGTGGCGCGGCTCTGCGCGCTCTTCGCCCTCGATGCCTTCGCGGGCGGCTTCATTCTCCAAAGCTTCCTCGTGTATTGGTTTCACCTCCGCTTCGGAGTCGGCGAGGCGACCTTGGGCGCGGTGTTTTTCGCGACCAACCTCCTCTCGGGCGTCTCCGCGCTGGTCGCCGTGCCGCTCGCCCGACGCTTCGGCCTGGTCAACACGATGGTGTGGACGCATCTGCCCTCCAACCTGCTCCTGATGGGCGTGCCCTTCATGCCCGGCTTTGCCTCGGCGGTCGCCCTGCTGCTCGTGCGCCACACCTTGTCGCAAATGGACGTGCCCACGCGCCAGTCCTATGTGAACGCCATCGTGCCCGCCGACGAGCGCTCCGCCGCCAACGCCACCACCGGCACCGCGCGCCAGCTCGGCGCCGCCCTCGCGCCGGTTTTCGCGGCCCCGCTCCTCGCCGCCGGCGCGGTCGCGACGCCCTTCCTCGTGGCGGGCGGACTCAAGGTCGTTTACGACCTCGCGCTTTGGCGCGCCTTTCGCCACCACCGCGCGCCGGAGGAAAAGACCGCCGGCCGGCCTTGAGGCAAAAACGAGCCGCGCCCGCCCGCCGCTACGGCAGCGCGACCTCCGCCACGACCGGGCGGTGATCGCTCAACCACGAGCGCACGATCTCGCAGCGCGCCACGCGCAGCTCCGCCGGCACCAGCACGAAGTCGAGCAGGCGCGTCGGCAACGGCGAGGGGAAGGTGCGTCCGTTTTGCGGGTGCAGCCCGTAGGCGCCGAAATACTCCAGCTCCGCGAGCAGCCCGGCCGCGGCGTCGCTCGCCTTGCCGGAGGTGTTGAAATCGCCGCAGACCACGGGCGGCACGCTCCAGTAGGGCGAGCGGGCGTTGTGCCGCTGGGCGAGGTAGCGGAAGATCTGCCCCACCTGGTCGAGCCGCGCCGTGCGCGAGCGGTAGTGCAGGTGCAGGTTGATCAAGGGCACGCGCCGGCGATGCGCGGTGATCTCCGCGAACAGAAAACCTTTCTCGCCCACCGTGCGTTTGCCGAAGGTCACCGCCTCGCCCTC
Source organism: Verrucomicrobiota bacterium (assembly GCA_030605125.1). Classification (GTDB taxonomy): domain Bacteria; phylum Verrucomicrobiota; class Verrucomicrobiia; order Opitutales; family Opitutaceae; genus IMCC26134_A. The sequence goes on from JAUWBD010000058.1 coordinate 13,379, forward strand.
CTCGAGCTCGTAGCGCGAGAGAAAGGCGTTGCCGTAGCAAAGGTTGAAAAGCCCGTCGCGGCGCGTCGTCACGCCATGCAGTGCGTGCGCGTAGCCGGTGTGGTCGCGCAGGTAGGCGAGGTGATCGAAATTTCCCGCCCAGCTCGAATCCTGGTCGATCTCCTGCAAGGCGACCACGTCCGCGTCGAGCTTGACCAGCAAGGCCGCCATGCGCCGCAGGTGCGCCTGCATCGAGTGCTTCGACTGGAAGCCCTGGATCGGACGCAGGCCGCGCCCGTGGGCGATGTTCCAGGTGACGATTCGCAGCCGGCTCATGTTGCCCATAAGTTTCCCCGGCCCGCGCCCGCGCGCAAGCGCACGCCCGCGCCTCCCGGGCTCCGCAGGCCCGCGCGGCGCGCCGCAAAACATTCTGGACGCCCCTTTTCCCGCGCCCACCCTCGCCTCCTCTATGGTCATCAAACCCAAAGTCCGTGGCTTCGTTTGCGTCACCGCCCACCCCGCCGGCTGCGCCGCGCATGTCCAGGAACAGATCGACTACGTGAAGTCCAAGGGCCCTCTCGCCAAGGGCCCCAAGAAGGTCCTCGTGATCGGCGCCTCCACCGGCTACGGCCTCGCCTCGCGCATCTCGGCCGCCTTCGGCTCCGGCGCCGCCACGATCGGCGTCTTCTTCGAGCGCGCCTCCGAGCCCGACAAGCCCGCCACCCCCGGCTGGTATAACAGCGCCGCCTTCACCGCCGCCGCCAAAAAAGCCGGCCTCTACGCCCGCAACTTCAACGGCGACGCCTTCTCCGACGCCGTGAAACAGGAGGTGCTCGCCGCCATCAAGGCCGACCTCGGTCAGGTGGACCTCGTGGTTTACTCGCTCGCCTCCCCGCGCCGCACCCATCCCAAGACCGGCGTCACCCACAAATCCGTCCTCAAGCCCGTCGGCCAGACCTACACCAACAAGACCGTGGACACCGACAAGGGCATCGTCTCCACCGTCACCATCGAGCCCGCGAGCGAGGCCGAGATCGCCGACACCACCGCCGTGATGGGCGGCGAGGACTGGGAGATGTGGATCAACGCCCTCGACGAGGCCAAGCTCCTCGCCCCCGGCGCCACCTCCGTCGCCTACTCCTACATCGGGCCCGAGCTCACCTGGCCGGTCTATAAGAACGGCACCATCGGCCTCGCCAAAAACGACCTCGAGCGCGCCGCCAAGGCGATCAACGCCACCCTCAAGTGCAACGGCTACGGCCGCGCCTTCATCTCGGTCAACAAGGCTCTCGTCACCCAGGCCTCCTCCGCGATCCCGGTCGTGCCGCTCTACATCTCGATGCTCTACAAGGTCATGAAGGCCAAGGGCACCCACGAGGGCTGCATCGAGCAGATCGACCGCCTCTTCCGCACCCAGATGTATGGCGGCGAGGGCCTCCTGTTCGACGACGCCGGCCGCGTGCGCATCGACGACTGGGAGATGGAGCCCGACGTGCAGGCCGAGGTCGCGAAGATCTGGCCCGAGGTCACCACGGAAAACCTCGCCCAGCTGACCGACATCGCCGGCTACCGCGAGGAGTTCCTCAAGCTCTTCGGCTTCGGCCTCCCCGGCATCGACTACGACGCGGACATCAACCCCCACGTCGAGCTCGGCGGCTGAACCCCCGCCTCTCCGCCCCGGCCTCACCCGCCGGGGCTTTTTCGTATCCGGCCGCCCGCCCCCTAGCCGCCCCGCCCCCTTAGCGGCATTGCCGCCCATCGACACCCGCCGCCGCCGCGTTCCGGCGCGACGGCTCTTCCTTCCCAAGCCATGCCCCTTGGGCCATGGCATTAGCGGTCAATCCCCTCCGCCGCCCGTCCGCCCTCCGCCTCCCATGCGCCTCGTCCTCCAACGCGTCTCCTCCGCCTCCGTCGCCATCGCCGGCGCCCGCGTCGCCGCCATCGACCGCGGCCTCCTCGTCCTGCTCGGTATTGATCGCATGGATACGCCCGCCGACGGCGCCTGGCTCGCCCGCAAGCTCGCCTCCGCCCGCCTCTTCGCCGACGAGCACGGCAAGCTCAACCGCTCCCTCCGCGACATCGGCGGCCGCGCCCTCGTCGTCAGCCAGTTCACCCTCTTCGGCACGCTCGACAAGGGCACGCGCCCCGATTTCCACCGCGCCGCCCCACCCGACCTCGCCCGCGCCCTCTACGAAACGTTCCTCGGCCAGCTCGAAGCCGAGCTCGGCGAGCGCGTCGAACGCGGCGAGTTCGGCGCCGACATGCAGGTCGCCCTCGTCAACGACGGCCCCGTCACCCTCCTGCTCGAATCACCCCGGCCTCCCCGCACCGCCGGCGAATAGCCGCCCGCCCCGCCCACCCGCCGCCCTCCCGCGAAATAATCGCGATTTCCACGCAACCGCGCGACCGCGACGTCGTCTCGCCAGTCAATCGTCTTTTTCCTACCGCGCTCTTCCGCTTCCCTCCCGCAACAGCTCCCCTGATTTTCACCGCCGCTTCGACATTCCGCCTTGGTGCGCTTTGATCCTCCGCTTTTCCTCTTCCTCTCGCGTCCCCCCTCATGCCCTTCCGTCCCCGCCGCCTCATCTTCCCGATTGTTGTCATCGCCCTCGCCGTCGGCGCCGTCTTCTGGTGGCGCGAAAAACAAAAGGCCGCCCCCGTCTCCTTCCGCACCGTCGCCATCACCCGAGGCACCCTCACCCAGAGCGTCACCGCCAGCGGCGGCCTCCAACCCGTCGCCACCGTGGACGTGAGTTCGCAGATCTCCGGCCTCATCAAGGAGGTGCTCGTGGACTTCAACAGTCAGGTAAAGGCCGGCGACGTCCTCGCCCGCCTCGATCCCGCCACCTACGAAAACCGCGTGCGCCAGGCCGAGGCCGAGCTCGCCAACACCCAGGCCAACCACCAGCTCGTCCGCCTCAACGCCGAGCGCATCCGCTCCCTCCACGAGCGCAATCTCGTCTCCCAACAGGAGCTCGACCAGGCTGTGGCGCAGCTCGCCCAGGCCGACGCCCAGCTCCTCATCCGCACCGCCGCCGTGCAGACCGCCAAGGTGGATCTTGATCGCTGCACCATCACCGCCCCCATCGACGGCCTCGTGCTCGACCGCCCCGCCATCGCCGGCAAGACCATCTCCGCCAGCACCTCCGCCCCCGTCCTCTTCGTCCTCGTCAACGACCTGCGCGAGATGCAGATCAACGCCTCCGTCTCCGAGGCCGACATCAGCAACGTGCGCGAGGGCCAGAGCGTGAACTTCACCGTGGACGCCTACCCCGGCCAGCGCTTCCGCGGCACCGTGCGCCAGATCCGCAACAACCCCGTGCGCGAGCAAAACGTCATCAGCTACGTCACCGTGATCGACGTGCGCAACGACGACCTCCGCCTCAAGCCCGGCATGACCGCCGACGTCTCCATCGTGGTCCAAGAACGCCACGACGCCCTCCTCCTCGGCAACGCCGCACTCCGCGCCCGCGTGCCCGAGGAACTCGTGATCCCCGCCGATCCCGCCGACGCGCCCGAGCCCGCCGCCAACACCCTCGAGGCGCTCCTCAAGGAGGTCGGCCACACCGAGGGCCGCCCCACCGCCGCCGTCATGGATCGCGTCCGCGCCCTCGCGGCCGAACGCGGCATCGTGCTCCCCGAGCGCCGCGGCGGGCGCCGCGGCGCGTCGGCCCCCGCCGCCGAGACCACCCGCACCGTCTATCTCGCCGCCGGCTCCCCCGAGGCCCCGCGCGCCCGCGCCGTCGTCGCCCGCTTCGGCATCACCGACGGCGTCAACACCGAGGTCCTCTCCGGCCTCTCCGAAGGCGACCAGGTGATCACCAACGTCATCACCGCCGAGGAACTCGCCGCCTCCGGCACCTCCGCACGCCCCGCCGCCAACCCCTTCGGCGGCGGCCCGCAACCGCGCCGCTTCTGAGCCGGCGCCTCTTCAACTTAATCATCTCCCTTCATCTTCCTTTGTCCTCTCCCGTCGTCCAACTCCGCGACATCCGCCGCACCTACATCAGCGGCGAACTCGAGGTGCACGCCGTGCGTGGCATCTCGCTCGATATCCACGTGGGCGAGTTCATCGCCATCATGGGCGCCTCCGGCTCTGGCAAGAGCACGCTGATGAACACGCTCGGCTGCCTCGACCGCCCCACCTCCGGCACCTACCTCCTCGACGGCGTCAACGTCGCCGACCTCGACCGCGAGGCCCGCGCCGACCTCCGCAACCAGAAACTCGGCTTCGTCTTCCAGGGTTTTAACCTCCTCCCCCGCACCAGCGCCTTGGAAAACGTCGAGCTACCCATGCTCTACGCCCACCGTCGCGTGTCGGCCTCCGAGATGCGTCGCCGCGCCATGGCCGCGCTCGAGATCGTCGGCCTCGCCCAGCGCGCCGACCACCTGCCCTCGCAGCTCTCCGGCGGTCAGCAGCAACGCGTCGCCATCGCCCGCGCCCTCGTCAACGAGCCCCGCCTCCTCCTCGCCGACGAGCCTACCGGCAATCTTGATTCGAAAACTTCCGTCGAGGTGATGGGCGTTTTCCAGCGCCTCAACGAGCAGGGCATCACCATCGTGATGGTCACGCACGAGCTCGACATCGCCCAATACTGCAAACGCATCCTCGTCGTGCGCGACGGCCTCGTCGTCCGCGACGAACCCGTCGCCGGCCGCCTCATCGCCTCCGAGGAACTCAAGAAACTGCTCGGCGCCGAAGCCGCCGCCCAGCTCACCTCCGCGCCCTTCGGCGCGAAATGACGAATGCCGAATGTCGAATGACGAATGGCTCCGCGCCTCGCGTCGTTCCTCCCGCCCGCGCCCTCCACACCATTCGTCATTCGTCATTAGGCATTCGTCATTACACCATGCGTGTTCTCGCCACCACCATCATCGCCCTCCGCGCCCTGCGCCGCAACAAGCTGCGCTCGGCCCTCACCGCGCTCGGCATCATCATCGGCGTCGGCGCCGTCATCACCATGGTCAGCATCGGCAACGGCGCCAAGGCCCAGGTCGAGGCGCAGGTCGCCTCGCTCGGGCGCAACGTCGTCACCGTCCTCCCCGGCAGCGCCACCACCTCCGGCGCCCGCGGCGGCCAAGGCAGCTCCAACACCCTCACCGTGGACGACGCCGACGCGATCCGCCGCGAGGTCGCCGGCGCCGTCGCCGTGAGCCCCGAGGTCCGCCAAGGTTGGCAAGTGATCGGCAACGGCCTCAACTGGCGCACCTCCGTCCACGGCGTCTCGCCCGAGTTCACCGCCATCCGCGCCTGGCCGCTCGCCGAAGGCCGCCTCTTCACCGACGCCGAGGTGCGCTCCGCCGCCAAGGTCGCCGTCATCGGCTCCACCGTGGCCAAGCAGCTCTTCCCCGACGTGGACCCGGTCGGGCAGACCCTTCGCATCAACAACGTCCCCTTCCAGGTGCTCGGAGTGTTGACCTCAAAAGGCTTCAACTTCTTCGGCCAGGATCAGGACGACTGCGTGCACCTGCCCTACACCAGCTTCATGAGCCGCGTCTTCCGGTGGAGAAACACGGTCAACAACATCATCGTCGAGGCGCCCTCCGCCGCCGCCATGCCCCGCCTCCAGCAGGAGATCACCGACCTGCTCCAGCAACGCCGCGGCGGCCGCGAGCCCGACTTCACCGTGCGCAACCAGCTCGAGCTCGCGCAGACCGCCACCGAGACCTCGCGCACCATGACGGCGCTCCTCGGCGCCATCGCCGGCGTGTCGCTGCTCGTCGGCGGCATCGGCATCATGAACATCATGCTCGTGTCGGTCACCGAGCGCACCCGCGAGATCGGCATCCGCCTCGCCATCGGCGCGCATGATCGCGACATCCGTCTCCAGTTCCTCATCGAGGCGATGATTCTCAGCATGCTCGGCGGCGCCATCGGCGTGCTCTGCGGCGTGGGCCTGGCCCAGACGCTCTCCAACCTCAACGGCTGGCCCGTGCTCGTTTCCACGTCCTCGATCACGCTCGCGGTCGGTTTCTCCGCCTTCGTCGGCGTGGCCTTCGGTTTCTACCCCGCCCACAAGGCCGCCAAGCTGGACCCCATCGACGCCCTGCGCTTCGAGTGAGCACGTGGGGCGGGCGCCCACCCACCCCGCGGCGCAGAGGTGCCCCACCCGCCCGGTCCTTCGTTGCTTGGCCCTCGGACGCGCCTCCGCGCGCACGCACCCGCAAATTCCCCCACAGTCGGCTTGCAGCGGCCTGTTCCGGCTAACATATTTTTCACCATCCGATGGACGGCGGAAACAGGCGTAAACTCTTGCGGGGCGAGCACCGAAAGCCCCCGCCCTCCTCGGAGCAGCCCCCGTCGCAATGACGACAGCGAGCGGTGGCTGCAGTGACTTTACAATCCAGCTCTCGATCCCCCCATCCATGAAAGAATACACCGTAGTCCAAAATGACACCGGCCTGTTTTCGGGTTCTCTCGACCCCGTCAGGCTCCAGAATCAGCTCAACAAATATGCCGCGCAGGGCTGGCGATTCGTGCGCAGCATCCACGAGACACGCCGCATGCTCGTGCTCTTTCGCCGGGAATGCCACTTTCTGGTGTTTGAGCGAGACCGCGTGAACACGCCCCCTATCGGAGCTTAAGCTCAACGTTTGGCGCGACTGGCTACAGTTGCCCCCATTTGATGCCACGCGCCAAGGTCATCAAAACAGGGATTAACGGCGACTGCTGGCCCGCGCTCACCCACACCTGCTTTGCCCACATGAAGCATTCATCCACAGCTTATATCCCAGCGCTTCTCTTCTTTTGCCTGCTGTCCCTGTCCGGATGCATGAGCCATGGGAATCGGCACGTCTCAAACGAGAATCGCGTCATGCTCTTGCGCGAAGGTGTCACCACCAAACGCGATGCCCACCAGCTCATCGGGCAGCCTCACGACGTAATCCTGCTTTCCGACCGCGAGGCGGTTTGGGAATACTACAGCGTCCAAACCAAGGTCTCAGGGAAGACGCTCATTCCCGTTTACGGACTTTTTGGCGGTGGTGACAACGTGGAGTCGCAAACATTGACGCTCATGTTCGGGAGCGACAGCCGCCTGCATGCGGTGAAGCGAACGAATGCCGATCATTTCGTGAACACTTGGACTGGGCTGGGGCGGGCCATGGAGTCGAGAACCGCGAACGAAATTAGCCTAAGGGTGGAGCAAGAGATGGCCCGTTGTGATCTACCGTTCGACCGGCGAGTCGCGAGGGAAACCGCCAATATCCTGGTGTATAGGAAATAGAGATAGGCGTTAGCGCAGAGCGTCCTTCTCGGGCGCTCGGCGAAACGAACCGCCCCGACTGCCCCTGCGCCGCGACTTGCTCCAACCGACGCGGGGCGCGCACCGCTTGTCTCCCCACCGAAAACCCGTTCCTCTTTCGTTTTCCACACCCGCCATCCTCTTTCCGCCCTCATGAGCACCGCCTCCAAAGACCGCATCCTCTCCCGCGACGTCGTCGTCACCCAGATTCCCTCCGGCGACAAACACACGCTCTTCGCCGGCGCCAAGGTGTTCATCCACCAGGTCCTCGGCGGCACCTACACCGTCCAAGGCGACGCCGGCCTCTACCGCATCGACGGCAAGGACGCCGACGCCATCGGCGAGGAAATCACCACCGACACCGTCCACGCCGCCACCCTCGCCGACGGCGCCCCCGACCCCGAGGCCCTCTGGGACCAGCTCCGCAAGGTTTACGACCCCGAGATTCCCGTGAACATCGTGGACCTCGGCCTCGTTTACTCGCTCGACGTCTCCAAGACCGACGCCGGCTACAAGGCCGACGTCGCCATGACCCTCACCGCCCCCGGCTGCGGCATGGGCCCCGCCATCGCCGAAGACGCCAAGGGCAAACTCCTCCTCGTCCCCGGCCTCAGCCAGGCCGAGGTGCGCATCGTCTGGGAACCCGTCTGGAACCAGTCGATGATCAGCGAAGAAGGTAAAATGAAGCTCGGCCTCATCTGAGGCCACGCCCACCCCCGCAAGGCCGCCTCCTCCCGCCACTTCCGCCCTTCGCGCCCCACCCCCGCCCACCATGCACATGCGCCGCCTCGCCTGCCTCCTGCCCTGCCTCGCGGCGCTCCTCTCCGCGGCCGAGCCGGCAAGCGACCGCGCGCCGGCCGCGACCGCCGACGATCCCCCGCCGCCGCCCGCCCCGCGTATCCTTCCGCGCACTACATGGGAACGCGTCGAGCTGGGTGACGGACGCGTGCTGGAAAAAGCCCGCGCCACCGGCACCGACGCGCGCTCGGTGACCTTCGCCCACGCCGGCGGCCTCACCAAGGTGGACAAGCGCCTCCTCCCGCCCGAGCTCGCCGAGCTGTTCCCCTTCGACGCCCGCGAAGCCGGCCAGGAAGCCCGCGCGCAGGCCGCCGAACGCGCCGCCACCCGCGAGGCCCAGGCCCGCCGCGAACGCGAGACCGCCGCCCGCGCGAATCGGGCCGAGGCCCGGACACGCGCCGCCGCGCCCGCCGTCGCCACACCGCCTCCCCCCGCGCCGCCCTCCCCGGCCGCCATCGAGGCCGCCGTCGCCGCCCGCGCCAAACGTTACTACGAGACCGAGAAACGCGTCGGCTCCGGCTCCACCCTCGTCTTCGGCCTCGTCTCCGACCTCGAGGAACCCACGCCCGTGAGCGGCTGGCCCAACCGCTGGGAAGTGCGCGGCGTCGCCGCCTACCGCATCTACGACTCCGTGGGCTGGGGCAGCTTCTCCGCCCGCACCCAGCGCTTCCGCGCGCTCGTCGAGGCCCAGCCCGGCAAGCGTCCGGTCATCGTGAGCTTCGACGAACGCTGAGCCCACACACGCCCGGCACCCGACTTGTTTGTTCTTCGCGGATCTTGGCGTTTTCCGCGTTAAGAAATTCGTGGATCGGGTGACCGGCCTTACGCGCTCTCCTCGGGCCCCGTCTCGCGCACCCAGGCCTTGAACTCGCGCAGCTTCACCGGAGTGCCGAGCGCGAGCAGTTCGTCGCCCGTCGCCACCCGCTCCTCCGCGCCCGGGCTCAGGATACGCGTCGTGCCGCGGCGCACCCCCGCGATCTGCACGCCGTGCCGCGCCGCCGGCGCGAGCTCGAGCAGCGTGGCGCCGGCCGCGCGACTGCCCGCGGGCACCGTGATCGTCTCCAGACCCACCGCGTCGAAATCCGCGCTGTCATCCACGCCCAGCGACACCGCGCCGAGGAGCGCCTTCGCCTCGGCCACCTGCTCCGGCGTGCCGAGAAACAGGACCTTGTCGCGAGGGAAGAGCGCGCTTTCCGGCCCCGGCAGCGAGATCGTGCAGCCCTGCCGCTCGATGCCCACCACCGTGCAGCCGAAGCGCGCGCGCAGGTTGAGCTGCCCGAGCGTCCAGCCCGAGCACGAGGCCAGATCTGGGATCACGCACTCGGAGACGCTCAACTTCCACTCCTCGTGCCGCCCCAGCCAGGGCACCGAGGTCGCGCTCATCCGGCCCGGCCCGGTGTCGGACAACACCTCCTGCAGGCCCACCTCGAGTTCGCTGTGCCAGTAGATCATGCGCCGGCGCAGCAAAGCCAAGGCCGTCACCGCCACGAGCGCCCCGGCCAGGATGGTCCAACGCGCCGCTCCCGCCGGCGCGAAGGAGCCCACCCAGACCACGAGCATCACCAGGGAGACCAGGCGCACGCCGTTCGAGATCAGGAGGCGCAGCCGTTCGCGCTTGGACGGAGGCTGCGCGCGGGTGGCGAACTCCGCCACGATCAAGCCCAGCGCGCCGACATTGCGCCACACGGCGAAGAGCGGCACGAGCGCCACCACCACGAGCACCGTCCAGAAAACAAAGGTCGGCCCGCCGGGGAAGAGCCAGTCCTCGCCCAGCCGCTCCTCGATCATCGCCTGCATCGGCTCGGCAAACACCAGCAGGCCGGCGACGAAGAGCAGCTCCACCACGATCTGGATCACGCGCTTGCGGCTCAGTTTCCAAAGCAGGTTGCCCGCGCGGCGCTCGCCCAGGCGCTCGAGCCATTCCTGGTAGGCGTCGAGCACGCCCACCAGCCAGCGCGGGCGGAGCCGCAACACCGCGTCGGCGATCGGGCCGGAGCGCCGCGTGAGCACCGGAGCGGTCAGGGACGTGAGCAGGGACAGGCCCACCGCCATCGGGTAGTAGTTGGTCGGCACCACCATCGCCGCCACGCCGAGCTGCGCGATGATGAAGGAAAACTCGCCGATCGGCGTGGCCACCAGGCCCGCGCGCAGCGCGTCGCGCTGCGCCGTGCCGATCAGGGTGAGGCTCGTGGTCAGCGCCATCACCCGCAGCAGAAGCGTGAACGCGGTGAGCAGCAGCACCATCCACCAGGCCTCGCCGAGCGCGCCGACGTCGATCTGCAGGCCGATGCCCACGAAAAACACCGCGCTAAACACGTCGCGCATGCCCTCGAAAATGCGCTCCACCTGGTGCCGGTGCGGCGTCTCCGCCACGATCGTGCCGAGGAGAAAGGCGCCGAGCGCGAGCGAGTAGCCCGCGCGATGCGCGAGGATCGCCAGCCCAAAAAGCATCGCCGCGGTCGCGAGCGTCTGCAGCTCCTCGTCGGCCTTCACGCTGAGTTTGCGCAGGAGCCACGGCACCACGAGCAGGCCGATGATGCCGGCGAAGACCACGAAGGCGCCGAAGCCGCCGATCGTGGCCCCGAGCCCGGCCGCCTCGCCCTCGGCGCGCGCGTCCCCCGCCGCGGCGATCACCACCACGGAGTTCAGCACCGTCAGCATCACCACCGCCACCACGTCCTCCAGCACCGTGACGCCCATCGCCAGTTGCCCCGGCCGCTCGTGCCCCGCGCCCGTCTCCTGCAGCACCTTGCCGATGATCGCCGACGAGGAGACCATGAGCATCGCCGCGAGGAAGAGCGTCTGCGTGCCGTCCAGCCCGATCACGGCGCCGGCCGCGCGCACGCCGAAGTAGGTGAAGACCGCGCCGAGAAACACCGCCAGGAGCAGCCCCGCGCCGAGCCGTTGCAGCCGGCGCAGGCTCAGCCGCAGGCCGATCGAAAACATCAGAAACACGAGGCCCACCTGCGCCGCGGTGGCGATCGTGGCCTCGTCGTTGACCAGCTTGAAGGGCGGCGTGTAGGGCCCCACCACCATGCCGGCCACGAGGTAGCCGACCACCGAGGAAAGCCCCGCCCGCTGGCAGACCCACCCCAGGATCGCCGCCGAGGCGAGGATGATTGCGAGGTCTTGGATGAAGGCGGCGCCGGGCATGAGTGGATAAACGCAGCGGCCTCGAAAGCCGAAACCGAAGCCGAAGCAAGGCCGCGTTGCAAACGACACGCCGACCGCGCGCCGGAAGCAAGACCCACGACGCGCCCCTGGCCCCCGGGCCCCGCCGCCCGGCGGGCTACGCGGCCGGCTTGGCCGTAGCCCGCGTCACCGCGGCGAGCACGCGCGCGGCGGCCGCCTCCTCCGGATCGATCATCGGCTCGGCGAGCTTGCCGAGATGCGGCGTCGTCAGCTCGCGGTTCGGGCAATCCGCCACGGCCTGCCGGAGATTTGACACGAGCTCCTCGTGATTGCCGCGCCACACGCGCGCCCCGAGCCACTGCAAGGCCGCCGGATGCACCGAGCGCACCCGGTAGTGCGGGAAGATCGCGGTCAAATCGGTGACCACGCGCCGCACGATGAGCTCGATGTCCTCGCGACGCTCGCGCAGCGGCGGCAGCGCGACCACGGCCGGCACGATAAACTGCAGCTCCTCGAGAAACTCCCCGTCGGCGGCCACGCCCTCCTCGGCGCGCGAGGCGGTGGCGAAGACGATTCGCAGCGGCTTCTCGCGCTCCCGCTGGCGCCGCGCCCGCCGGAGAAACTCCAGCAAGGGCTTCTCCTGATCCTTCGGCAGCTTCTCCACGTCCGGCAGAAAATAGGTCCGCGGCACGCCGTCCTTGAGCCGGTCCAGCGAGACCTGGGTGGCCAGCGTCTCGACATCCAGCTCCCGTGGGCCGAGCACCACGAGCCCGCCATGCGGATCACCGCCCATCGCCTGGTATTCGCGCGCCGCGAGTTCGAACTCCACCCCCGGCTCGCCGCGCAGGATCACGCCGACCGGATCGTTGTTGGCCGCCCACAGTTCGTGCAGCACGCGGCGCATCGGCGCCGAGCGCGCCACGAGGTGCAACGGCCAGTAGTCGGCCTCGCCGGCGACGGGCGCGCGGCTCGCGCCCGAGGGTGCGACCGCCGCCGCGCGGGCGGCCGTCGCCCGAT
>JAUWBD010000056.1 GCA_030605125.1 Verrucomicrobiota bacterium
CGACGACTACACCGGCAGCCGCCTCACCCAATACGATGGCGCCGCCGGCCGCATCGTCACCCACCTCAAATACCACTACCTCAAAAACCTCCTCGCCGCCTTCGACGCCGGCGCCGTGCTCCGCCGCGCCGAGAGCGAAGCGGAGCACGACATGGTCTTCACCTACGGCCAGAAACCCCGCGTCTGCGCCGCCGCCGCTCGCAACCCCGACGGCACCTGGGCGATCGGCGTCGTCAATCTCACCGGCGTCGCCGACGAAACCCACATCGCTCGCTTCCACTCCGCACAGACCTACGCCGTCACCGTGCAAATCGACGAACTCCGCGACGCCTCCCCGCGCAAGTTTCGCGTATCTCGCAGCAGCCTTAACCAGCCGCTCTCCGACGAAGGCGTCATCGAATCTCGCGGCGGGTCCCTGACCGTCACCCTCTCCCCCCGCGAGCTGGTCTGCCTCCGCTCCCAGGACTAACCCGAGATCCCGCTCTAGGCGCGACACGAGGCGCTGGAGGTCGCCATAAGCGACAACTACCACCCTTACCTGAACTCCACGCGGTCTGGGTAAACGGCGCCAGCCTCCGGCGCCGCAGCCGCCGCGCCACGCCGCCTGTCCGCACTTCCGGCATTTGGGCGTGCACGCCAGCGCGCGCGGCGTGATCGTCATCGAGTTCGCATGCTCCCTCGCGTCACCATCCGAGACATTGCCGCCCGCGCCGGCGTCCACTACTCCTCCGTCAGTCTCGCCCTGCGCAACAGCCCCAAGCTCCGCCCCGCCCTGCGCGAGAAGATCCAGGCCGTCGCCCGCGAGCTCGGCTATGCGCCCGACCCCGTCCTCAACGCCCTGAATGTCTATCGCCAAGGCCGGAAGCCCGCCCGCTTCCAGTCCACCATCGCCTGGATCAACAACTGGCCCGTGAAAGACGAGATGCGCCGCATCCGCGCCTTCGCCGACTACTTCCGCGGCGCCACCGAGCGCGGCCGCGCGCTCGGCTACAAGCTCGAGGACTTTTGGATGCACTCGCCCGGCATGACGCCCGCGGCCGCCTCCTCCATCCTCCGCGCACGCGGCGTCCGCGGCCTCCTCATCGGCCCGCAGCCCTTCGCCCACACCGCGCTCGAACTCGATTTCTCCGCCTTCTCCTGCCTCGCCTTCGGCTACAGTCTCCAACCCGCGCGCCTCCACATCGTCACCAACCACCAGTTCCAGTCTCTCGTGCTTGCCGTCCACGAACTCCAGACGCTCGGCTATCGCCGCATCGGACTCTGCCTGAAGGAGGACTGGGACGAAAAGGTTAACAACCACTACCTCGGCGGCCTGCTCTTCGCCCAGCATCGCATGCCTGCCCGGCGGCGCGTTCCACCCCTCCTCAGCAAAGTGAGCGACCGGGAAAGCTTTGTCGCCTGGTTCGAACGCCACCGCCCCGACGCCATCATCGCAATCGACCGCGCCGTCCCCGCCTGGATCGGAAGCCTCGGCCTCCGCGTGCCCGACGACGTCGGCCTCGCCGACCTCAATGCCAGCCCGCACGATTCGCGTCTCGCCGGCGTTTATCAGAACGATCCCCTCATCGGCGCCACCGCCATCGAGGTGCTCGCCGGCATGATCGCCCGCAACGAACGCGGCATCCCCGCCACGCCCATCCGCACCCTCGTCGAAGGCGTCTGGCTGCCGGGAGCGAGCGTGCGCGCCGTGCGTTGACAGTCGCTTGCACCATCCCCGCGCATGCAAGGGCCAAGCAACGGTTTACGTAAAACCCACCCCAGCCTTTCAACAGTTTGACCAGCGCCGCCCTTCTGCCGCGCCCCCGACTTGCTAAGGTGTGTCCATGCCCCGAGTCCCCCCGCTCTCCTCCTCACGGCCCGGCGTCGTCTCCGCCCCGGCCTTCACGCTGATCGAGCTGCTCACCGTCATCGCGATCATCGGCGTCCTCGCCGCGATCCTCATCCCAGTCGTCGGTCGCGTGCGGCAATCCGCTCGAACCGCCCACTGCACGAAAAACCTCCACGGCGTCGGCGCCGCCTTCCATCTCTACGCCGCCGACAACAAAGGCCTCTTCCCCGCGCTCCGCTGGCGCTCGCAGGACGCCGCCTCCCTTCCCGCCTCGCTCCTCAACCCCTCGGAAAAAGGCTGGCAGATCGAGATCGGCCCCTACCTCGCCCGCGAGGTGAAGACCTTCTCCGGATTGAAGGCTGAGACCGACACCTACGCCTTCTGCCCCGAATACGTCTCCCTCTACCGCAACCACCCCGGCTGGGGCCAACACAACACCGGCGGCTACGGCATGAACGTGAAGACCGGCGCCTCCAACTGGAGCCTCCGCTCCCGCCCCGCCCAGATCAGGAATCCGAGCAAGACCATCCTGGTCGGCGATTCCGTGGACTACTTCATCGACATCGGCACCGGCTGGAAACTCGACGCCGGAGACGCCGACGGCAAACCCGGCTCCTACACCAACGGCGATCCCATCCGCCACTCCGGCAAGGCCGCCTACCTCTTCCACGACGGCCACGTCTCCCTCCTCTCCCCCGAGGAATCCGCCGCCCTCCTCGCCGAGCCGCTCTAGCCCGCGCTCTCCTCCGCACCCTCGCACTCCCTCCCCGACGCGGCCGCTCCGCGTCCCCGCCCTTCTTCGTCCCCATGCGTCTCCTTTGGCTCGCTCTCGCCCTGCTCTCCGCGGCCTCCGCGTCCGTCGCCTCCGCGCAGACCCCCGCCGCCGCCCCCGTGCCCGTCGTCCTGAAACTCGACGACGTCCGCACCAACGACAACGGGCACCTCTCCGCCCGCTGGCGCCGCGTCGGCGACTTCGCTCGCGAGCGTCAGATCAAGGTCGCCCTCGGCGTCATCGCCGACTCCCTCGAAACCGCCAAGCCGGACTACGTTCGCTGGCTCGACGCGATGCAGGAAAGCGGCCTCGTCGAGTTCTGGTTCCACGGCTACGACCACGGCGTCCGCCCCGTCGGCGATAAGCAGGCCGCCGAGTTCACCGCCCGATCCTACGCGGAGCAGAAGGCGATTTTCGCCAAGTCCCAGACCCTCGCCCTCGCCAAGATCGGCGCGTCGTTCCGGACCTACGGCCCCCCCGGAGGCGGCAACCTCCACCCGTCCGCGGAGGACATGGAGGCCACCGCCCGCGTCCTCTCCGAAGATCCCTCGATGCGAGTCTGGCTGTATCCAAAACCTCACGACGCGCTCTCCCGAGCCCTCTCCGCCTCCGGCAAGGTCCTCGTCCTCGACCGCGTCTGGCAGGTCAACCTCGAGCAGCCGCTCTTCGTCCCCAACCTCGCGAAGTTCGTCGAGGGCTACGAAAAACACGCCGCCGGCCGCCGCTACTTCGTCCTCCAGGGCCACCCCAACAAATGGGACGACGCCCGCTGGGCCGAGTTCGTGAAAATCATCGACCACCTCCAGGCCAACCGGATCCCGATCGTCTTTCCCAGCGAGCTCGCCGCCACCCTCTCCGCCCCCGCCCCCTGAACCGAAACGCTCCCCCGCCCCCGTCCTCCACTCCAACCCGCACCGCCACCATGAACCGCCCCACGCTCCTCCTCGCCGGCCTCGCCTCCGCCCTCGCCCTCCCGCTCTCCGCGCAGACCGTGACCACCACGCTGCTCCACGACACCTTCGCCGACGGCGAACGCGCCACCCACTCGCTGCCCGACTCCGCCCGGTGGCTCACCTCCGCCAGCAACAGCACCGCAAACATAGACATCATCGACGGCTCGCTCGTCACCAAGAACGGCTTCACCACGCTCGCCTATTTCACCGCAGCCGGCTCGCCCGTCACCCTCGCCGTCGGCGAGAGCCTCACCCTCACCTTCACCGTCAGCCTCAGCGGGATCACCGACGCCGTGGGCAACTTCCGCGTAGGACTCTACTCCTCCGGCACGCGGCTCGCCGCCGACAACTTCGGCAACTCCAACGCCGCCTTCACCGGTAGCTACGCCGGCTACATGGCCACCGTGAATGTCGGCGCTACTTCCAACAACGCTTTCCGCCTCTACGAGCGCGGCTCCAGCACCAGCCTGATCGCCGGCAGCGTCTCCAACTACTCCCAGACCGGCTCTTCCTCCGGCGGCGCCTACAAGACCTTCGTCCCGAACAACACCTACACCGGCACCATCGTCCTCTCCCGCACCGACGAATCGACGATGAGCGTCAGCCATTCCTACACCGGGATCTTCGGCGCCGACTCCACCGCCTCCACCACCAGCGCCACCATCTTCGACAACTCCGGCCTGACCACCTCGTTCGACACCCTCGCCTTCTACTACAACAACACCGCCAACCTCGTCTTCGACAACGTCCGGATCGACTACGCCGCCATCCCCGAGCCCTCCTCCGCCGCCGCCCTCGCCGGCGGCCTCGTTCTTGGCGCCGCCGCCCTCCGCCGCCGTCGCCGCGCCTGATCGCGCCGCACTCGCTCGCAAATGACCCACGCCGTAGCACCCTCCGCCTCCCCGTCCCGCCCGATCATCCGGCCGACCGAACGCGTGCTCTTCGCGCTCAACGAACACGAGCGCGAGGCGTTCTTCCCTGACGGCGTGGACCCCCTCCCCGATGCGGAAACGCGCTGGCGACCCGACGGCCCGCTCGCCCCCGGCGCCTGGGCCGCGCTCCTCGAGGATTTTCAGCCCACCGTCCTCGTCTCCTGCTGGTCCACCGCGCCGGTGCCGCCCTGGTTGATCGAGCCCGGCTCGCCGCTCCGCTACGTCTGCCACCTCGTCGGCTCCGTGCGCTCTCTCGTCCCCCGCGCCTACCTCGAACGCGGCGGACTCCTCAGCAACTGGGGCGGCCTCGCCGGCGACAACGTCGCCGAGCACGCGCTGCTTCTCGCCCTTTCCGCCCTCCGTCGCCAGCCCGCCTGGCTGCCGCTCATCCACGCGCCCCAGCCCAAGCCTTGGCGCAACGCCACCATGCGCCTCCGCCCGCGCACGCTCATCGGCCGCCGCGTCGGCATCCACGGCTTCGGCCACGTCGCCCGCGCGCTCGTCCGCCTCCTCCGCGCCTTCGATGTCGAGATCCGCGCCTTCTCGCCCGGCGTGCCCGCCCAGCTGATGCGCGAGGCCGGCGTCGTCCCCTGCGCCTCGCTCCTCGAGCTCGCGCACGGGAGCGAGGTCTTCTTCGGCTGCGAGGCGCTCACCGCGCACACCCGCGGCTCGATCGACGCCGCCGTGCTCGCCGCCCTTCCCGACGATGCCGTCTTCGTCAATGTCGGCCGCGGCCCCGTGGTGGACGAAGCCGCTCTCATCCACGCCGCCTCGGGCGGCCGCATCCGTGTCGCGCTCGACGTCGTATCCATTGAGCCCTTACGCCCGGACAACCCGCTGCTCCTCCTGCCCGAGGTGATTCTTTCTCCGCACATCGCCGGCCCCACCTACGACCGTTTCACCGGGTGCGGGCAACACGCCCTCGAAAACCTTCGCCGCTTCTTTGCCGGCCATCCCGTCGAATC
This sequence comes from Verrucomicrobiota bacterium, assembly GCA_030605125.1. GTDB lineage: Bacteria > Verrucomicrobiota > Verrucomicrobiia > Opitutales > Opitutaceae > IMCC26134_A. The sequence continues at coordinate 5,451 of JAUWBD010000056.1, forward strand.
GCGCATCACGCCCGACCTCTACGACCGCGCCACCTGAGCGCGTCTTCCCCGTCTCGCTCCTTCCTCCCGTCCGCCCGCCGGCCGACGGCCGCCTGTCCTCTTGTCCGTTCGCACCGCCTCCGGCGCCCCCGCCATGTCCTCGCTCCGTCTCCTCCCGCTCCTCCTTCTTGCGGCGCACGCCGCCTCCGCGGAAAACCTCGTGCGCAACGGCGACTTCGCCTCCGGCGTCGAGCACTGGCAGCTCCGCGTCGCCGGAGGCCACCAGGCCACGTTCGTCGTCAACGAAGGCGAGGCGTCCGTTCTGGTCGTCGAAGGCGGAGCCTCGCGTCGAACGATCAACCTCGAGCAGGTTCTCGCCGTCCCGCTGCGCCAAGGCGTGACCTACATCGTCTCCTTCGACCTCCGCGCCGACACGCCCCGGGCGATCGACGCCGCCGTTCGCGACCGCTCCGGCAACATCCTCGGCGCCGCCTATCGTCTCACCGCCGACCCGCAGCGCTGACGCGAAACCTTCACCTACACGCACAAGGAGCCGGACACCGAGGCCCGCCTGTCTTTCCGCCTCGGCGGAGAACCGACCGCCATCGTCATCGACAATGTCGTCGTCGAACCCGCCCCCGCCCCGGGGCAGACACCCGCCTCCGCGCCCGTCCCCGCCTCCGCGCCGGCAGCCTGACCCGATTTGCCCCCAACCATGAACCCCAAAAAACACCGCCCCTCGCGCAGCCCCTTGCCGGGCCTCGCGCTCACCCTCTGCAGATTGGGGCAGCACCATCACCAGTGGCGCCCCCCAGGTTGGTGGCCATACCCCCGTTGGCGGCGCCATGTCGCGGAACGTCATGTATGAGCACAGCGGCTCACCGGTCGCCGATTCCATTTACGACATCCAGTTCGCGCAGCGCGCCAGGAGACTCCCGCTCGTGCCCTGATCCCTGACCATCCCACGCCTCCGCGAGCGCCGTCGCCCCCGACGGCCCTCGCGCCTCCTCCTTCCTCCCCCGTGCAATTGCTCCGCCTCCTCGCCGCCGCGCTCGCCTGCGCGACCCTCCTCCCCGCCGCCCAAGCCGCCGGCACGCCCGCGCAATCTCGACTCCTGACGAAGGACGCCGACGGCTCCTGGCGCTTCCCCACCGTCGAGGCCGGCGGCCGCGCGTGGAGCGCCGACGTATTCGATTTCTCCTACGCGGGCTACCGCTACGGCGAACGCGAGGACTTCACCGGCATCCCCGCCGACACCCGCACGCTCTCCGCCGCGCCCGACGAGGACATCACCGAAAAGCTCAACGCCGCCCTCGCCGCCCTCCCGCGCGGCGGCACCGTCCACATCCCCGCCGGCACCTTCCGCATCGGCGCGGGCAAAACCGGCGACGCCGTTCTCGTCACCACCGACAACACCGTCATCCGCGGCGCCGGCGCCGGCCGCACCCGGCTCGTCATCGACCCCACCTACCGCTCCGCCGAAAAACCCGCCGAGCGCCAGTCCGCCAGCTTCTCCACCGGCGTCATCGTCTTCGGCAAACCCGGCTCCGGCGGCTGGTTTCACGGCCGGCTCGAAACCACCACCGTCGCGCGGCCCGTCGCCCTCGGCGCGCGCGAGATCGCGGTCGCCGACGCCTCGTCGTTCGCCGTCGGCGACACCATCGTGCTCCGTCAGTTCATGTGGGAGGCCTTCGTGGCCAAGAACGCCCACAACCCGACCCGCGCCCCGCGCGCGCTCCGCTGGACCAACTACGACGCCGACGACCGGCCCCGGTTCTCCAACCCTGGCGATTCCTTCGCCTTCCTCCGCCGCGTCGTCGCCAAGACCGGCGACACGCTCCTGCTCGACGTCCCGATCCCGCGCGACCTCGACCCGGCCGACATGCCGATCACCATCGCGCCTGTATCCGCTCCGTTGTTACGAAACTGCGGTCTCGCCGACCTCTCGCTCGCCGCGCCCGACGAGGAGGGCGCCGCCAAGGAGGCCTCCGTCGGCACCACGGTGCAGATCCGCGGCCTCGTGGACGGCTTGTTCAAGGACGTCGCCATCGAGTCCTTCCGCAGCCTCGGCTTCGCCACCGCCTACGCCGTCAACGTCACCTTCCTCGGCTGCTCCGCCTCCGACGCCATCAACCGCGGCGGCGGCGGCTCGGGCTACGGCTTCTACATCAAGGGCCAGAACCTCCTCTACAAAAACTGCTCCGTCGCCCGCGTGCGCCACGGCTTCACCACCGCCGCCGCCCAGACCTGCAACGTCGTCATCCGCGGCTGCGCCTCCGCCGAGCTGCGCTTCAACTCCGACATCCCGCACGGCGAAGCGGTGGACGACACCCATCTCAAATACGCCTACGCCCTGCTCTGGGACGGACACCGCTCGCGCGACGCCGGCCTGCTCATGGTCAACCGCGGCACCTTGAGCGGCGACGCGTTCGAGACCTGCGGCTGGGCCATCGTGTGGAACTATGAGAGCGCCGGCCTCAACACCCGGAGCTTCGCCGGGAACGACATGCGCCGCAACCTGCTCGGTCTCACGCCCGCCGAGTTTGGCCTCGTCGTCGGCGCCTACTCTCGCGGCGGACGGGATGGCATCCGTGTGCACGACGGCTACTCGCGCTTCCCCGCCACCACCTCCGGCACACGCATCACGTCGCCCGAGCTGCAGGTCGGCCCCGTCTCCGGCCGCGTGCTCTTCGAGCACACCGGCCGCCCCGTCGCCGGCTCCATCTACGACATCCAGCTCGCGCGCCGCGCTAAGCTCCTGCGCTAAAATCCATGTCTTCCCTCGCGCCGCCCGAATCTTCCTCGCCCCCCACGGTGGCAACCGCCACCGCCGCCAAAGCCCCGCGCACCTGGACCGCGGGCACGCTCACCTACACCAGCGGCGGGCTCGTCGCCCTCTTCGTCTGGCTGCTCTGGGGCGACTTTGCCTGGGCCATGCGCGACCGCTCCGTCGGCCCGATGGCGCAGTGGTATCTGCAATTCCTGCAGGTCCCGAATCTCGTCTTCGCGCTGCTTATCACGTCCTTTCCCGCGCTCGTCGGCCTGATCCTCGGCCCGATCATCAGCTACAGGTCCGACCGCCACCGCGGACCGCGCGGCCGGCGCATCCCCTTCCTGCTCGTCACCACTCCCATCGCCGCCTTCGGCATGATCGGCATCGCGCTTTGCCCGATACTCGGCCCCGCGCTGCACGCCGCGCTCGGCTCCCTTTCCCCCGGCGAAAAAATCTCCACGCTCATCTGCTTCGGCGTCTTCTGGGCGGCCTTCGAATTCGTCACCATCGCCGCGCAGGCCGTCTTCGGCGGGCTGATTAACGACGTCGTTCCCCAGCCGCTGCTCGGCCGTTTCTACGGACTCTTCCGCGCCGTCAGCCTGATCGACGGCATGATCTTCAACTTCTGGTTGATCGGAAAACTAGATACGCACTTCACGATCATCCTGCTGTCGGTCGCCGTCTTCTACGGCACCGCCTTCATGTGGGTGTGCTTTCGGGTGAAGGAAGGCGGCTACCCGCCGCCTCCGCCACCCGAACCGGGCTCGCCCGGCCCGCTCGGCGGTTTTCTCCGCGGCGCGCGCACCTACCTCCGCGAGTCGTTCAGCCATCCCTACTACCTCGGCGTCTTCGCGCTCATCACGATCGCCGCGCTTAGCTTCATGCCCGTGAACACCTTCATGATCCCGTATGCGAAAAGTATCGGCATGAGCATGGATACCTACGGCAAGTGCCTCGCGCTCACCTTCGCGATCTCGCTCGTCCTCGCCTACCCGCTCGGCTGGCTCGCCGATCTGTTTCATCCCTTGCGCATGAGCCTCGCCTGCGTCGCCGGCTACCTCGCGGTCACCGCCTGGGGCTCGTTCTTCGCGCGCGATCCCGACACCTTCGCGGTCGCGCTGGTCCTGCACGGCGTGCTCTCGGGCTGCTACTACACCTGCGCCGCCTCGCTGACCTTACGCCTTTTCCCCCGGGCCCGCTTCGCCCAGTTCGCGAGCGCCGCCGGCGTGCTCACCTCGCTGACGAACATGGTGATCGGTCCCGCCGTAGGCTCCGTGATCGATTTCACCGGCAACCTCTACCACCACACCTTCACGATCGGCAGCCTGATCGCCGCCACCGCCCTCGCGCTCGGCTTCCACGTGCATCGCAACTTCATGCGCCTCGGCGGCCCGAAGGGCTACGTCGCCCCGGCCACCACGTAGCCCCGGCGGCTCGACAAGCCGGTCGCGGTCCCCACCGTGTGGCGTCCCATGTCCGCCACCGTCTCCGCCGCCTCCCCCGCGCCCGCCGCCACCGCGCCACGCTACGCCCGGCCGGAACTGCTCGCGCCCGCCGGCGACTGGGAATGCGCCCGCGCCGCGGTCGAGAACGGCGCCGACGCCATCTTCTTCGGCCTCGAACGCTTCAACGCCCGCATGCGCGCCCACAACTTCACCGTGGCCGACCTGCCGGAGCTCATGACTTTCCTCCACCGCCGCGGCGTGCGCGGCTACGTAACCTTCAACACCCTCGTCTTCACCGACGAACTCGCCGACGCCGCCGACTACCTCCGCTCCATCATCGCCGCCGGAGTGGACGCCGCCATCGTCCAGGACGTCGGTATCTGCCGCCTCATCCGCCGCCTCTCGCCCGACTTCCCCATCCACGGCTCCACCCAGATGACCGTGACCAACGACGCCGGCGTCGCCTTCGCCCGCGATCTCGGCGCCGAGCTCGTCGTCCTCGCCCGCGAAAACTCCCTCAAAGAGATCGAGCACATCCAGGCCGCCCAGCGCGCCTCCGGCCAGCCTCCGCTCCCGCTCGAGGTCTTCGTCCACGGCGCCCTCTGCGTCGCCTACTCCGGCCAGTGCCTCACCAGCGAATCGCTCGGCGGACGCTCCGCCAACCGCGGCGAATGCGCCCAGGCCTGCCGCCTCCCCTACGGCCTCGTCAGCGACGGCCAGCCCGTGGACCTCGGCGACCGCGCCTACCTCCTCAGCCCGCAGGATCTCTCCGGCCTCGACGTCCTCCCCGACCTCGTCCGCGCCGGCGTCGCCTCGCTCAAGATCGAGGGCCGCCTCAAATCCCCCGAATACGTCGCGAGCATCACCCGCACCTACCGCCAAGCCCTCGACCGCGTGATGACCGAGCTCAACGGCGAGGCCCCGCCCGCCCCCGCCTTCGATCCCGCCGCCGCCAAATACGAGCTCAACATGGCCTTCTCCCGCGGCCTCTACACCGGCTGGTTCCGCGGCATCCACAACCAGGAGCTCGCCCACGGCCGCTTCGGCACCAAGCGCGGCGTCTTCCTTGGCCAGGTGACGCGCGTCGGCCCCGACCACGTCGCCCTCAAGCTCGTCGCCCCCGCCAAGCCCGGCGACGGCGTGGTCTTCGACGCCGGCAAGCCCGCCGAGGGCGAGGAGGGCGGTCGTATTTATCAACTGAATACCGACGCCCGCTCCGGCGAGAGCGTGCTCCGCTTCGGCCACGGCGACCTCGATTTTAGAAAAATTCGCCCCGGCCACCGCGTCTGGAAGACCAACGACCCCGCGCTCGACCGCGAACTGCGCGCCACCTTCACCGGCGAAAAAATCCGCCACACCCGCGCGATCCACGCCGAGGTGCACGGCCACGCCGGCGCCCCGCTCACGCTCCTCCTCGACGACGGCCAGGGCCACGTGGTGCGCGAGTCCTCCACGATTCCGCTCGTCGTTGCGGAGAAGCAGCCGCTCGACACCGCCAAGCTCCGCGACCAGCTCGGTCGCCTTGGCGGCACGCCCTTCCACCTCGGCGATCTCGACAACCGCCTTGAGGGCGCGCTCATGCTCCCGGTGAGCGAGCTCAACCGCCTCCGCCGCGAAGCCGCGGCCCGGCTCGAACAACTCCGGGCCGCGCCACGGCGATGGACCCTGCCCGCGGACGCGGGAATGACGAATGACGAATGTCGAATGACGAATGTCGCGGCCGATCAGCTCACGCGTCCTTCGCCCTACCCGCCTCAACTCATCCCCCTTGTCCGCGATTTCGCCCAGCTCGACGCCGTCTTGTCCTCCGGCGTCCCCTTCGCCGACCTCTACTGCGAATTCGAAAACCCCAAGCACTACCGCGAAGCCGTCGCCAAGTTCCGCGCCTGGCAACAGGCTTCCTCATTGGTCATTGGACATTGGTCATTGGTCATTCCGACGCCGCAGGCGCCAGCCATCTGGCTGGCTCCTCCCCGCGTCTTCAAGCCCTCGGAAGACTGGATCCTCAAGCAGGTCCTCTCTGCCGAGCCGGATGGCATTCTCGTGCGCAACCACGAGCACCTGCGCTTCTTCCCCGCCGCCGCGCCCGGCCTGCGCCTCCGCGGCGACTTCTCGCTCAACGTCGCCAACCCGCTCGCCGCCGAGCATTTCCTTTCCCGATACAAACTCGAGCGCGTCACCGCCAGCTACGACCTCAACGTCGCCCAGCTCGAATCGCTCCTCCGCGCCGCGCCCGCCGCCTGGTTCGACCTCACGATGCACCAGCACATGCCCATGTTTCACATGGAGCACTGCGTGTTCTGCGCCTTCCTCTCGAAGGGAAAAGACTACCACGACTGCGGCCGCCCCTGCGAAAAGCACAAGGTCGCCCTGCGTGATCGCGTGGGCGCGCTGCTCCCGCTCAAGGCCGACGCCGGTTGCCGCAACACCGTCTTCAATCCTCGCGCCCAGACCGGCGCCGAGTTCTTCGATCGCTTCGTCGCCCTCGGCGCGCGCCATTTTCGCGTCGAGTTCGTCGATGAATCGGCCGACGAGGTCGCGCGCACGCTCCGCGCCTACGAGGCGCTCCTCGCCGGCCGCGCCGACGGCGCGCAGCTCTGGCGCGAGCTCAAGCTTCTCAACCAGATGGGCGTCACCCGCGGCCAGCTCGAGACCGCGCCGCAGGTGATCTTCAAGAAGCGCTGAAGAGGACCGCTGGAGGGACGCCGTCCCCGGCGTCCGCGCCTGCTGCGGACTTCATATTCCTCATAGCCGCTCCGCCGCCGGCAGGCCGTAAAACTCGACCACGCGCTTGGTCGCGGACTCGAGCGTGGCCGCGTCGAGCACCACGCGTTGCAGGCCCCGCCCCGGCATGAACTCCACCCGATGCACGCCGCCCTCCGGCGAGGGCGCGCGCAGCGCCTCTGCGAGATCGGCGAGCGTGGCGATCTCGCGGCCGTTGACCTTGTCCACCACCAGCATGGCCGCCTCCTGATAGCCGAGGTTGATCGTGTCGGGCAGCACGCCGCTCAGCACCACGAGCGACTTTCGCGCGTCGCGAGCCTTCTCGAACTGCGTGTATTGCAACCGGAAGGGCGCGAACTTGCGCCACTCGTCGCCCCAGCCGCGCAGGAAGGGCTGCGCCAGCGGCTGAAACACCAGCCCGCCCGCCACCAGGTATTTCGGCGCGCCGTCGAAGACCTCGCGCGGCACGCGCTCGTCGGCGAAATCAGCCCGCGGCACCACGTAGTCGAGCGTGAGCTCGCGGCCCTCGCGCCATACCTTGATCGGGATCGTGGCGCCGGCGAACCGCGCGCGGTTGGCGAGGTTTTCCAGCATCAGGTGGCCGTAGTCGGGATCGAGGTAGTCGCCCTCCACGTCCACCGCGAAGCCGCCCACCTCGAGGATGATGTCGCGCGGCCGCGGCGAACGCGCGGCGTCGCTCTCGCGCCCCGGCGCATGCACCACGCCGCCGCGCGGCGCGCCCTCGAGGCCGAGCGCCTTGAGCAGCTCCGGGTTCGAGCCCGGCTGCCAGGTGAAGTCGAAGTAGCCGAGGCCGGCGTAGTCGCCGGCTCGATACGCGTCGAGCACACGGCGCACGAAGCCAGCCGGCAGCGCGCCGCACACGCGGCCGCTCGAGTAGGTGGTGAGCCCGTGAATGGCGCCGTCGCGCACGATCAGCTCGGTCCAGCCCAGCCCGGGCAGGTCGGAGCTGACCTCGAGCTGCACGTGCGGCGCGAAGCCGAGCGCGCCCTCGCTCACCGTGAATTTGCCGAACTCCACGCGGCGCGTCTCGAGGTTGCCGTCGCGCCAGCGCACGAGCTCGAAGTCCGGCCCGCGCGAGACGTTTCGCGCCAGCGGCGCGGGCGCGAGGCCCTCCCAGAAAGCGGCGTCGGCCGTCTCGAGCAGCGCGAGGTTCGACTGCGCGTCCCACCACTTCACGCGGGCGTCATACCAGCGGCCGCGTCCGCCCTTTTGCAGGCGCACGAGGGTGTGGGCCGGCAGGTATTGCGCGGTGGTGAGCACTTCGCCGGGCGCGACGACCACGCCATGCTTGCGAATGGCCCGCGTGGGCTCGTTCCAAGGCTGGAAGGCGTCGTAGAGCTTGAAGGTCACCTCGATGTTCACGAGCGAGCGCTCCCAGCCGGGCCGGGCGAGCAGCTGCGCGCGGGCGGCCGGGGCCGCGGCCGAGGCGACAAAGCCCAGCGCCGAAACGGTCAGGACGACTCGAAGAAAAGCGTGACGAAAAAAGTGCATGGCGGGCGATGGCGGGCGGGCTCAGAGGCGGTGGTCGGAAACGATGCTGTAGTTGCGCAGGATCTCCGCGTGCGCGGCGGCGGCCTTGGCGCGATCGAGCGCCTCCAGCGGCCCTTCCTCGTGGCCGACAAACTCCAGCAGATGGTGTGTGCCGGCATGCTCGGCGAAGGCGCGACGCACATCCTCGAGCCGCTCGATGCGCACGCCGTTGATGCGGTGGATGAGCGCCCGGCCGCGCACGCCGATGTCGGCGTTGACCGCGTGCGGCAGGATGCCCGCGAGCACGACCGGCTCGGGGCGGGCCGCCGCAGGGTCCTCGGCCGGCAGGTGGTGCAGCGTGTGCAGGAGCCGCGCCCAGCCCTCCCACACGCGGTCGCGGCCGAGCACGCCGACGGTGTCGAGATAGCTCTGGCTGAGCGAGGTGAAGACGAGGCCGGCGTGGATGAAGTAGCGAGGAAGCACGTCGTGCTGGCGGCCGGCGAGCCGGTCGCCGTCGTAGGCCTCCATCGTCACCTCCACGTCGAGCTCGGCGCCGTCGCGCCAGATCTTGAGCGGAAGGGCCTGGCCCGCCTGCGGCCGGTGGAAGGCGACGCTGGCGGCGACCCGGTTGCCGAAATAGGGGATCATGCCGTCGCTGCCGACCGGGAAGCCGCCCGCCTCGAGCAGCACGTCGTCGGGGCGCAACACGCGGGCGGCGGGACCATCGGCGCGGAGGTTGTCCACACGCGCCCCGCGGCCGTCGTCGGCCAGGCCGAGCAGGCGGCGGTAGGCGGGGTTCTGTAGTTGTTCAAAGGATACGCCCGCCATCGGAAAACCGTCGTAGCGACCGTCCTTCACGTCGTCGAGGAAGTGCATCACCACCTCGGGCGGGATGAAGAAGCCCGCGTTTTGCAGGCCGGGCATGCCCTGGAAGGCCACGCCGACGACCTTGTCACCTTGGAAAACCGGGCCGCCGCTGTTACCGGGATTGATCGCCGCGTCCGTCTGCACCGCGAGCAGGGCGCGGTTGCCCGGATGGGCGTAAGGCTGCACCTCGATGCGCGACACCACGCCGCGGGTGAAGGACATCTGGTCGCCGCCGGCGGGGTAACCGCAGGTCACGACCGTCGATTGCACCGCTGGCAGCTCGCCAAACTCGAGCGCCTTCACGCCCTCCAAGTCGCGCGGGTCGAGCGGCTCGATGAGCGCGAGGTCGCAATCGTGTCCGGCGAAGACCACGCGCGCCGGCACGAGCCGCGGATCCTGGTAGCGGCGGATGAGGATCTGCTTCGCCCAGGCGATCACGTGGGCGTTGGTCAGGATGCGCCCGCCCTCGATCACGAAGCCGGTGCCGGTGGAGCGGCGGATGGGGTGCGAGCGCCACGGCGCGTCATAGACCGGCACCTGCGAGGAGACGAGGATCTGCACCACCGCGCGCTCGGGGGCAGCCGCGGCCACCGCCGGCGGAGGACCTTCGAGCAAGCCCGTCTCCGTCTGTGCCTTGGCGCCGGCCACCAAGAACACCGCCAACCACGCCCATCCGATCAGAAACACATTCGCACGCATCCCGCCTACCCCACCCAGACCCGCGCGAACCGCAACGCCGCAGGCGACAAAAACCGCGCCGCCGGCCCGCCACCCTTGCGCCTTGCCGCCGCGCCCCGCCTCCCGCTCCTTGGGGACCCGCCGCCCGCGATGACCTCCTCGTCTCCGCTCACCGCCTCCGCCGCCGCGCCCTTGCTCTGCATCGACATCGGCAACACCCACACGCACCTCGCCCTCCACCAGGACGGCGTGCTCAGCGGCCACCGCGACATCCCCACGCCCCTGCTCGACGATCCGGCCCAGGGCCTCCCCACCGTCCTCGCCGCCCTGCGCGGCCCGACCGCCCCCGCCGGCTCCTCGACTGCCCTTTCCATCGCCTTCTGCTCCGTCGTGCCCGCCGCCACGCCGCGCCTGCTCGCCGCCGCCTCCGCCGCCGGTCTCTCCGCCTGGCAACTCACCCACGAGGTCCGCCTCGGCGTGCCGATCACCTACCCCCGCCCCGCCGAGATCGGCCAGGACCGCCTCGCCAACGCCGCCGGCGCCCACGCCCTCGCGCCCGGCCGCCCCGCCGTCGTGATCGATCTCGGCACCGCCGTGACCTTCGACCTCGTGACGCCCGTCGGCGGCTACGAGGGCGGCATCATCACGCCCGGCCCGGCCCTCGTGACGCGTTACCTGCACGAGCGCACCGCCCAGCTGCCGCTGGTCACCGATTTGCAAACGCCCGTCGCCAGCGTGATCGGCAAGTCCACCGCCGAGGCCATCCGCATCGGCGCCATCGTCGGCTACGCGGGCATGATCCAGGCCCTGCTCGACGCCGTGCTCGCCGAATACGCCGCCCGCCGGCTGCCCTCGGCCGAGATTTTCCTCTCCGGCGGCGCCGCCCAGATGGTGCAAGGCCGCCTCCGCCTGCCCGCCCGCGTGGTGCCCGACCTCGCTCTCACCGGCCTCGCGGCGGCGCATGCGCTGAATCACCGCTAAATTCCTCGCAACATTGGCCCTTGGACACGGGTCAGGGCTCGTCTTTCATCACCACCTTTTCTTTCGCACCGATGCCCGAAGCAGCCACCGAGCCCTCCGTTCCGCCTCCGCCGACCGCCGCCGCGCCCGCCATCGTCGTTCGCGATCTGGTGAAGACCTACGCGGGCCACCCCGCCGTGCGCGGCGTGAGCTTCGAGGTCGCCCATGGCGAGATCATCGGCCTGCTCGGGCCCAACGGCGCCGGCAAGTCCACCACGCTCCGCATCCTCACCGGCTACCTGCCCGCCACCTCCGGCCACGTCACCGTCTGCGGCATCGACGTCGCCGCGCAGCCCGCCGAGGTGAAAAACCACCTCGGCTTCATGCCCGAGAACAACCCGCTGCCCGAGGACATGCGGGTGCGCGAATACCTCCACTTCCGCGGCCGCCTCAAGGGCCTCACCCGGCGCCGCCTCGGGCCGCGCCTCGACGAGGTCACCCACCTCTGCGACCTTGGCCGCGTGCGCGACCGCATCATCGGCAAGCTCTCCAAGGGCTACCGCCAGCGCGTGGGCATCGCCGACGCCATCCTCGCCGAGCCGCCGCTCATCATCATGGACGAGCCCACCATCGGCCTCGATCCGCACCAGATCCTCACCGTGCGCGACCTCATCGCCTCGCTCCGCGGCCGCATGACGGTGCTCATCAGCTCGCACATCCTGCCCGAGATCGAGATGACCTGCGACCGCGTGGTCATCGTCAACCAAGGCCGTGTCGTCGCCGCCGGCGCCCCCGCCGACCTGCGCCGCGAGTTCTTCGGCCCCGGCCACTACGAGATCGAACTCGCCGGGCCCTTCGACGAGTTGCCCGCGCTCCTCGCCGCCGTGCATCCGAGGCTCGCCTCCCTCTCCGCCGCCACCCCCGGTGCGGACGGTTTCGCCACCCTGCGTCTGGGCGCGCCCCACGATGCGCCCGACCTCCGCGAGGCCTTGGTCAACGCCCTCGCCCGCGCCCCACGTTTCCGCCTCCGCTCCCTCACCCGCACCCGCCACACCCTCGAAGAGGTCTTCCTCGCCGCCACCCAAGCCAAAGCGGCCTGAAAACCAGACGGAAAGAGCGACAGAGAACAGAACAACAGAACCCATGACCGCACACTTCCGTCTCCCGCTGATCGCCGGTTTCTGTTCCGCCGCTCCGCGCTCTGTCGCTCTGTCTTCTGTCGCTCTGTCGCTCTGATCTCCCCCATGCGTCCCTTCCGCATCCTTCTCGCCCACGAGCTCCGCATGCTGCTTGTCAGCCCCGCGACCTACATCGCCGCCACGCTCTTCCTGCTCGTGATGGGCTTTATCTTCACCGGCGTGCTGGAGACCTTCGCCGCCGCGCCGCAGCAGACCTCTCCCGCCGCGGTGTTTTTCCAACTCCTCTGGCTGCCGGTCTTTTTCATGGTGCCGCTGCTCACTATGAAGTCCCTCGCGGAGGAGCGCCGTCTCGGCACGCTTGAGACGCTTCTCACCACGCCCGTCACCACCGCTCAGGTCGTGCTCGCGAAGTTCTTCGCCGCCTACGCGCTCTACCTCGCGCTCTGGGCCGCGACCGGCGGCTTCTTCTACATTCTCCACCGGTTCGCCGGCGGTGCGCAGGCCCTCGACTACGGTCCGCTCGTCGGCGGGTATCTCTTCATCGCGGTCTCCGGCACGCTCTTCGTCTCCATCGGCATTCTCGCCAGCGCGCTCACCCGCAACCAGGCCGTCGCCGGCACCTTCGCCTTTGTGCTCCTGCTCATGCTCGTCGTCGGCACCCGCTTCGCCGGCACGCTAGAGATCCTCAAACTCGACCACCTCGCCACCCTCCGCGCCGCGGTGGACTACGTCCAGGTCTTCACCCACCTCGAGGACTTCACCCGTGGCGTCATCGATACGCGCCAGGTGCTCTACTATCTGAGCGGCACCGTCCTCGCCCTCATCCTCGGCATCCTCGGCGTCGAAGCGAAGCTCCTGCACAGCTGATCCCCGACATCCGTGCCCATCCGTGTAATCCGTGGTTAATCAACGCCCGATGTCCCGCCCCGCCGTCACTTTCGCCTCCGCCCGCCGCCGCCGCACCGCGCACCTTCTCGCCCAAGGCGTCCTCATTCTCACGCTCGTCGCCGGCCTCAACTACCTCGCCACCAGCCACGCCTGGCGCTTCGACCTCTCCCGCCACGCCCGCCACTCCCTCTCCGCCGAGACGCGCTCCTACCTCGCCGAGCTCGCCGCGCCCGTCACCGTCGTCGTCACCTTCACCCCCGACGCCGAGGAAGACCACCTCATCCAGGCCCACCGCGACGTCCGCACCCTGCTCCGCGACTACGTCCAGGCCTCCGCCTCCGGCCCCCACGGCCCGATCAAGGTCGAGTTCATCGACGTCTTCAAAAACCGCGCCGCCGCCCAGCGCCACGGCATCGACGAGCCCAACCGCATCTTCGTCCTCTCCGAAAACCGCGTCCGCGAGATCAAGCTCCAGGACATCTACCGCATCCGCAACGGCGAGACCGAGGCCTTCACCGGCGAGCAGGCCTTCACCTCCGCCATCCTCGACGTCACCCGCGCCACCAAGCAAAAGATCTACTTCATCCTCGGCCACGGCGAGCTGGACCCCAACGACACCACGCCCGACCGCGGCCTGTCGCTCCTCGCCGGCGAGCTCCGCCTGCGCAACTTCGACGTGCAGGTCGTGGACCTGCCCACCGTTCGCGCCCTGCCGCAGGATGCCGCGCTCCTCGTGATCGCCGGCACCCAGGGCCGCTACAGCCCAGCCGAGCAGGAGCTCCTCCGTCGCCACCTCACCACCCAGGCCGGCCGCATCCTTCTGCTCCTCCAGCCCGGCGCGCCCCACGGCCTCGACTACCTGCTCGACGACTGGGGCGTGCTCGCCGACGACGTGCTCGTCATCGACCCCAGCGCCGAGGGCCGCGCCGACACCGGCGATCTGGTCGCCTACCCCGCCGAGACCAGCCCGCCCCATCCGGTCGTGAGCTTCCTCTTCGACAACAAGATCGCGCTCCGCTTCGGCCCCACCCGCGTCGTCCGCCCCGATCCGGGCCGCTCCCTCGATCCCGGCCTCTCCGTGCTGCCCCTCGTCGGCGCCTCTCCCCACGCCTGGGGCGAGCGTTCCTACCGTGATCGAGGCCGCCCCACCCGCGACGCCACCGACCTCCTGCCCCCGCCGCGCCTCTCCCTCGGCACCGCCTCCGAACGCAAACCTCCCGCGGGCGCCCTGCCCTTCAGCGTGCGCGGCGGCCGCCTCGTCGTTTTTGGCGACTCCGACTGGATCTCCAACCAGCGCCTCGCCGCCGGCGGCAACGCCATGCTCGCCCTCTCCGCCATCAACTGGCTCGCCGACCGCGACACCCAGCTCACCATCTCCCCGCGCCCCATCGAGCGCTTCCAGCTCTCGCTGACCAGCGCCCAACTCGGCCGCCTCCGCCTCACCCTCCTCCTCGCCCTCCCCGCCGCCGCCGCCCTCCTCGGCCTCCTCGTTTACTGGAACCGCCGCCGCTAGCGCGCCGCTCCGCGGCGCGCCAGATGAAGGTGGAAGTTTAAGTTTAAGGATCAGATCCCGCACCGTCACCGCCCACCACTGCCAACTCCTTCAACTTAAACTTCCTCCTTCAACTCCCGGCATCAGCCGAACTCATCCCCTTCAACTTAATCTTCGCCCTTAAACTTTAAGAAAAGTGCGCTCGAAATTCACCCTCGTCCTCTTCGCGCTCAACCTCGCGCTCTTCGGCTACCTGCTGCTCTCGGAGCGCCCTTGGTCCGCCACCCAGCGCATCGACGAAAACCGCCGCCGCGTGCTCGGCCCCGAGGCCGCCGACCTCGCCGCGCTCGAGATCGCCATCCACCCCGTCAACGCCGACGGCGCAACCGAGCCCGCCGCGCCCGCCTCCGTGATCCGCCTCGATCGCCGCGAAGGCGCCTGGTTTCTCGCCGCCCCGCTCGACTGGCCCGCCAACGACTTCGCCGTCCGCCGCATCCTCAACGAACTCCAGTTCCTCGAACACGAGACCAGCTTCCCCGTCGCCGACCTCGCCCGCAACGGCCAGACCCTCGCCGACTTCGGCCTCGACCGCCCCCGCGTGGTCGTCACCGCCACGCCCGCCGCCCCCGAAGGCGCCCCCTCGCCGCTCCCGGCTTTCACCCTCAAGATCGGCGCCACCGCCGCCGTCGGCAACCGCCTCTACATCCTCTCCCCCGACGAACGCCGCATCCACGTCGTCGGCTCCGGCCTCGCCTCCGCGCTCGGCGTCGATCTCGCCCAGCTCCGCTCCGACCAGCTCTTCACCATCCCCGTCTTCGAGGCCCGCGCCCTCACCCTCCAGGCCGGCGCCGCCAACGCCGCCCGCACCCGCCTCCGCCGCGACCAGACCCGCTGGCTCTTCGAGGCCCCCATCACCGCCCGCGCCGCCAAGACCCCCGTCGAGCTCGCGATCAACGACCTCAACGCCCTCCGCGTCGCCCGCTTCATCCCCGCCGAGGCCGCCCCCTCGCCCGAGACCACCGGCCTCGCCACCCCCCGCATCCGCGTCACCCTCGAGGGCAACGCCCGCCGCGAGACCCTCCAGCTCGGCGCCCCCGTCCCCGGCGCCACCCCCGCGCCCGACACCGTCGAGCTCTACGCCCGCCTCGACTGGCGCGCCGTCCCCTCCCCCTCCGACCGCCCCGTCCTCTTCACCGTCCAGGTGCCCGCCGATCTCCTCAAGAAACTCGACGCCGCCCAGACCGAGCTGCGCGACCGCCGCGTGCTCGACCTCGATCCCGCCCGCGTCACCGCCCTCACCCTCTCCGCCCCGCGCTTCCCCGACCTCCGTATCCAGAAGCTCGATACCGGCTCCGCCTGGCAGATCGCCGCCCCCGCCGCGCCCGCGCCGCAGCGCGCCGACGCCCTCCTCGTCGAGCGCCTCCTCCAGCGCCTCCAGCTCCTCGAGGCCTCGCGCTTCGTCTCCGACGCCCCCTCGCGCCCCGAGCTCGAAAACCTCGGCTTCAACCTCCCCCAGCGCGTCGTCACCCTCCAGCTCGCGCCAGCCAGCCCGCAATCCTCCGGTCCCAGCTCCTCCGCCACCGAGATCACGCTCGAGCTCGCCCAGCCCAATATCGCCGATCCCGCCCTCTACGCCCGCGTGGCCGGCCAGCCTTTCATCTACGCCGTGCCGCCCGAGACGCTCGCCCAGATCCCCGTCGCGCCGATCGTTTACCGCGACCGTTCGCTCGTCCGCCTCCCCGACGAGGTGAAGATCACCCGCCTCGTCATTCGCCGCGCCGACGCCGCCCCCGACGCCCCGGCCCTCCTCGACCACACGCCCTCCGCCGAGCCCGCCCCCGCCCCCGTCGCCACGCTGCTCGCCGCCCTCCGCGATCTCCGCGCGCGCACCGTGGATCGCGAGGAGTTTTCCCCCACCACGCTCGTGGACGGCGTTGACCGGCCCTGGGCCTACATCCTCGAGGCCACCCTCGATCCCGCCCCGCCCTCCGGCCCCCTGCGCCTCAGCCTCGCCGAGCGCAGCGGCGCCTCCACCCAGCAGGCCGGCAGCGAGGACCTCGGGCTGGTCTTCACCCTCGAGCAACCCGTCCTCGACGCCCTCTGGCAGCTCCTCTACCGCGAGCCCAAGCCCTGAGGCGTCCGCGCAGATGATCCCGCGCCTCCTCCGCCTCCGCCTTCTGCTGCCGACGGCGCTCGCGCTCTGCGCGCCGCTGCTGCGCGCCGACCCTTACCCCAGCCCGCCCGCGCTTCCGCCCGAGGATCTCGCCACGCTCGTCGTCTCCGCCTCGCCGGAGCGCGAGTCCTACCTCCTCGGCGAGACCGTCCGCGTGTTCTACTCGGTCACCAACCGCGGCCCCGCCCCGATCACGATCCGCCGCGACAACTCCACCGCCTTCTGGCGGCCCACCAGCTTGCACGTCGCCGCCACCGACCTCGCGACCGGCGAACCCGTGCCCCCCACCCCCGCCGGCTTCGATTTCCTCAACCATCGCTACGGCCGCCGCCACACCCTCGCCCCCGGCGAGACCTGGACCCACGCGTTTTTCCCCCTGCGCCACGTCGAGCTGCCCGGCCCCGGCCGCTACCGCTTCCGGCTCCGCCACACCCTCGGCTGGCCCGATGCCGACCTCGCTCCCGCCGCGCCGGAGTTCGACGTCGTCTTCTCCGAACCTTCTCCCGAACAAGCCGCCGCCCTCATCGCCGCGCTCCCTCCCCTGGGCCAGGCAAGCGACGACACCCCGCTGCCCGTCGATACCTACGGTTTCCACTTTCCCCTCTACACGCCGCACCTGCTCGCCCGCATCGCCGCGGGCGAGCCCGCGCTCCTCGCCAGCCTCGACCGCCTGCCTACGCCGGAGGCCACCGCAGCCCTCATCAAGCTCTCATCCAATTCGCACGCTCCCGTCGCCCTGGCCGCCCGGCGCAGCCTCATCACCCGGCTCCCCCCGCAAGACGGCATCACCACCTACGACAACATGGGGGCCACGGTCCCCAAAGCCCGGAAAGACGCCGCCTGGACGCCCGCCGAATTCGCCTCCGCCCGCGCCCTCGCGCGAGCCCTGCTCACCAAGGATCTCCCGCCGCGCGACGCCTCCGGCCACGTCAACGCTTGGGACTCTCCCACCTTCATCGCCGCCGCCCTCCTCGCCCGCCTCGGCGAGACCTCCGACCTCCCTCACCTCGTTGGCGGGCTGCAAAAAGCCGCCTACGCCCGCCCCCTCGACGCCACCACCTACCGCAACCGGACCTGGCAACTGCTCGACGACGAAACCGCCGCCCTCCGCTCCGCCTATGCCGGCCTCCGCTCCCGCGGTATCCGCGCCGCCCCTACAGCCACCCGCTTGGGCGAGGCCATCCTCGCCTTCGACGAGGCCCGCCTCGCCGCCGGCTCGGCTCAAGCTCCGCTTTTCACCGCGGACTTTCACCCCTTCGACTCGACCGGTGTCTCCACCCGCACCGCCGGCCCGCGCTCCTCCGCCTGGCTCGATCAACTATACCTGCTCGCAAATCTTCGTCCCTGGCCCCCGACCCCCTCCGGCGGCGAACGCCCGGGCCATTTCGGCGATCCCGCCACCGGCCGCCCGCCCCACCCCGTCCTCCTCGTCGCCGCCCTCGATTCCATCCCCGCGCCGCTCCCCCCGGAGTGCATCCCCTTCGTCAACTTCGCCCTCGAGTCCGACGTTCCCCACGTCGTCCACGCCGCCTGCGCCGTCGCCGTCGAGACCCGCTCGCCGATTTTCGTCCCTGCCCTCCTGCGCGTCCTTGCCACCGAGACAGACCCCCGCCTCCGCGTCACCGTTAGCCGGGCGCTCGCCCGGCTCGACGACCGCCTCGCCGCCATCCGCGCCCTCGCCGACGACCTCGCTGTCACACCCGAGCCCGGCGAGCTCCTCCGCCAACTCGGCCAGAGCCTTTTCCCAAAGGCGCAACCCGCCAACCAATACAGCCGTGCGCCCCTCTCCCGCTCCGCCCGCCTCGCCCTTCGCGATGCCTGGCTGACCTTCATCGCCGCCCACGCCGACCGAATCCAAAACGCCAAGCCCTTCGAGGTCGGCGATCCACAGATACCGCCGACGCTCTTTGGCAACCACATCACTTGGCGTCGCCCCGACGAAAGCCTCTGGCCCGCCGTCGCCGACTGACTCATCCCTTTCGCGTCCCTTCGTGTCCTTCGCGGTCAAAAATTCCAACTCCCCCCGCCCGCTCGCCCGGCGCCTCCTCCGCTGGACGCTCCAGGCGGGGCTCGTCGCCGCGCTCGTCGTCCAGCTCCGCGTGCTTTCCGACGGCGGCGTGCGCCTGCCCGGCTTTGCCCAACAGCGCCTCGCCCAGCGCCTCGCCGCCGAAGGCATCCTGCTCGACACCGACGCCGTCTGGCTCGACCCCCGCGGCCGCGTGCTCGTGCTCCGCCCCACCCTCGGTCTCGCCGGCCAGGACAGCCCCTTCGCCTCCGCCCGGGCCATCGCCGTGCACTTCCGCCGCCGCGCCCTGCTCGCCGGCGAGTTTCGCCCCACGCGTGTCGAGGTCGCCGACCTCTCTCTCGCGCTCCCCGCCATCGCCTCGCCCACCGGCGCGCGCCAACCGCTTCTCACCGCCGGCGAGTTTCGCCTCTCGCGCCCCTCCGGCCTCGGCGAATGGCGCGTCGAGCAGGCCAGCGCCCGCCTGCTCGAGATTCCCGCCGCCTTCGCCGGCAGCCTCCCCTCCGCCCGCGGCACCGACACCGCGCGCCGCCCGCTCGCGGAGGTCGCCCGCGAAACGCTCCGCCAGGCCGCGGCGATCTACCGCCCGCTCGCCGCCCTGCCGCTGGAGAGCCTTCGCGTCGTCCGCGTGGACCTTTCACCCGAGCACCTCGCCCTCGCAGCCGAGCTCGACCACCTCGCGGTCCCGGCCCACCCCGCCCTGCCCCCGGCCCTCGTCGGCGCCGTCCTCGAGCAGGTGAGCCTCCGCCTCTCGCTGCCGCTCTTCGCGCCCCTCCGCGCCCGGACCGACGACGCCGAGATCCGCGTCCACGCCGCCCACGTCACCGCCCCGCCCGCCCTCGGCCTCCGCGGCGAGGGACTCGTCTTCCGCGCCTCCCCCGGGCCGCGGCTCTCGGCCGACCTGGCCTTCGCCCGCGTCGAAAAAGCCGATCTCCCTTGCCCGCCGGCCCCGGTTTTCGCCTCCGTCCGCTTCTCCGCCGCGGAGCGTTTGCTGAACGCCGATCTCGCCACCCGCCTCGCCGACTCGCCCTGGGGTGCCCATTTCGCCGGCTCCGCCCTCGACCAGTCCGGCGCGCTCACCGCCTCCGGCGCCCTCACCCCGGCCTTGCTCGAAATCGTGCGCCCATTCCTGCCCGAGAAGGCCCGGCCCATCCTCGAGCTCACCGATCCGCTGGCGCTCGACCTCACGGCCGAGCTCGCGCCGGGCCTGCGCCCGGGACGCGTCGTCGCCCGCGCCACCGCCGGCCGCGCCGTCGCCGGCCGCGTGCCCTTCGACCGCGCCGGCGCCGTCCTCGCCTACGACCCCGAGGCCAAGTCGCTCCGCGCCGACGACCTGCTCCTCGTCCAGGACGACTCGCTCGCCGCCGGTAGTTACGAGATGGATACGGAGTCGCTGGCCTTCCGCTTCCTGCTCGCCGGCCCCTTCCGCCCCGCCTCGATCAACAACTGGTTCTCCGGCTGGTGGAGCGGCTTCTGGGAAAACTTCACCTTCGGGCTCCACCCGCCCGCCGCCGACGTGGACATCCGGGGCGTCTGGCGCCAGTCGGATCTCACCACCGTCTTCGTCCGCGCCGATTCCGACCACATGCGCCTGCGCGAGCTCGACCTCGACTGGCTCCAGACCCGGATTTTTGTCACCGACGGCTCCTTCGACATCCTCGGATTCCGCGGCGGCGCGGGCCCCTTCGAGGCCTCCGGCCGCTTCTCCCGCCGCGACGGCACCGATAGCGAAGGCTGGGCCTACATGAACTTCGACGTGCGCTCGGATTTCCCGCTCGAGGCGCTGCCGAAACTCTTCCCCGACGAGGCGCCCGAGCTGATCGCCGCCTTCTCCCTCGACTCCTCTCCGCGCCTGCACCTTCGCGGCGAGGCCCACGGCCCCGCCTCCGACCGCGCCGGCAGCCAGCGCTACGATCTCGATCTCGCGACCGCCGGCGCCCTGCGTTACGGCGGCTTTCCACTCGACCACCTCTCGCTGCGCCTCGAGCGCCGCGACACCGACATCCATCTGCGCGACATCCGCGCCGGCTTCGCCGCCGGAGTGGCGCTCGGCGAAGCCAAGCTGAGCGGCCCCGAGACCGCGCGCTGGCTGGCCTTTGACCTCTCCCTCGGCGACGCCGACCTCGACCTCGTGCAGAGCCGCTGGATCGAGTTTAAAAAACACCAGGCCGGCGCTACTCCGCCCGCCGAGGCGCAGACGCCGCCCGGCACGCAGGCCGCCCTCCCGCCGGCGCCCGCCAAGCCCA
>JAUWBD010000262.1 GCA_030605125.1 Verrucomicrobiota bacterium
CCGCCCCGCGTCCGTCGCCTCGCCCGCGCAAAAATCCGCCGAGCCCATCGTGCCCGACTACGAGTTCAAGTGGACGCCCGGCAAGGACCCGAAGACGCCCGCCGAGATCGCCGCCTTCTTCCACTCGCCCGCCATCCAGACTCTGAAGGAGCGCATGTGCGACATCGGCCGCCGCATGTGGGCGAAGGACTACACCGATGGCAACGGCGGCAACCTCACCATCCGCGTCGGCGACAACCTCGTGCTCTGCACGCCCACCCTCATCTCGAAGGGCTTCATGACGCCCGAGGACATCGCGCTCATCGACCTGGACGGCAAACAGCTCGCCGGCACCCGCAAGCGCACCAGCGAGGCCATGACCCACATCGGCATCATGAAACGCCAGCCGCTCTGCAAGGCCTGCTGCCACGCGCATCCGCCGCACGCCACCGCCTTCGCCGTCGCCAAAGTGCAGCCGCCCACCTGCCTCATCCCCGAGGCCGACATCTTCCTCGGCAAGATCGCCATCGCGCCCTACCAGACCCCCGGCTCGCAGGAAAACGCCGACACCGTCGGCGAAGTCGGCAAGGACAACCAGTGCGTGCTGATGGCGAACCACGGCGTCATCACCTGGGGCAAGGACATCGAGGACGCGTATTGGAAGATGGAAAACGCCGACGCCTACTGCAAAACGATCTGGGTCGCCTCGCAGCTCGGCAAGGACCTCGGCGAAGGCGTGGGCGGCGCGAAGGCGAAGGAGTTTGTCCGCATCCGCAAGCTGCTCGGCATGCCCGATAACCGCGACGGCCTGAAGGAGTGCGAGCTGTGCGACAACAGCGAGTTCCGCCCCGGCGTGGCCTGCGCCGCGACCAAGCCCGAGGACGATTCTGGCCCCGCCGCCGACCCGCAGATCGAGGCCCTCGTGGCGACCCTCACCGAGCAGATTCTCAAACAACTGAAAGCCTAGTTTTAAACCACGGAGATCACGGAGGCCACGGAGAGAAACACCATGAGTTTCAACTCCCTCGCTCGTCTCCTCCGTGCTCTCCGTGTCCTCCGTGGTTAAATTCCATCTCCCCAAATGAAAGTCACCATCATCGGCGGCGGCGGCCGCGTGGGCTCCAACGCCGCCTTCGCGCTCCAGTGCGGCGCGGTCGTATCCGAGATCCAGATACTCGACGCCAACGCCGACCTCGCCAAGGGCGAGGCGCTCGACCTGCTCCACGGCAGCTCCGCGCTTGGCGGCCAGCGCATCTACGCCGGCGACTACGCCCGCGCCAAGGGCAGCGACATCTTCGTCATCACCGCCGGCCTGCGTCGCAAGCCCGACGAGTCGCGCCTCGACCTCATCAACCGCAACGTCGCGCTCTTCCTGCAAATCCTCGCCGGCATCCAGCAGGCCGGCTTCCGCAAGGACGCGCTCGTCTTCGTCGTCTCCAATCCCGTCGATATCCTCACGCAGCTAGCGCAGGCCCGCCTCGGTCTGCCCTGGCAACAGGTGATCGGCCTCGGCACCATGCTCGATACCGCGCGTTTCCGCTCGCTGATCGCGCAGGAGCTGAAGCTCGCCCCGACGCAGGTCTCCGCGCTCATCCTCGGCGAGCACGGCGACACCATGATCCCCGTCTGGTCCTCGGCCGCCTACGCCGGACTGCCGCTCGCGAAAGTCCCCGGCTGCACGCCGGCCTTCCAGAACCAGATTTTCGAGCGCACCAAGGGCAGCGGCGCGGAGGTGATCCGCCGCAAGGGCGGCGCGGGCTGGGCGGTGGGGCTCACCATCGCGGAGGTCGTGCACGCCATCGCGCTCAACAAGCGCACGGCCCTGCCCGTCTCCACGCTTCAGCAAGGCGCCTACGGTCTGCGCAACGTCGCGATCAGCGTGCCCACCGTGATCGGCCGCGCCGGCGCGCTCGCGCACGTCGAGGTCGAGCTTTGGCCGAAGGAGCTCAGCGGCCTGCAAGCCTCCGCCCGCGCCCTCCAAGAAACCTACGCCAAGGTGGCGAAAGCCTGAAGCAGGGCGGGACCGCCCTGCCTCACAACCCCTCGTAGATCTGCGCGACGGTGAGCGAGAGCTTCAGGCTTTCCAGCTCGACCACGTCCTCAGGGGACTTGAACACGATGGCCTGCCAGCCGAGGCGGCGGCGGTGGATGGTCACTTCCGGCGCGTCCTGGGCGATGACGAGATACTCGTCGAGGGTCGGGATGGTGCGGTAGTTGAGAAATTTTTCCCGGCGGTCGATCGCATCGGTCGAGGGTGGGAGCACCTCGGCGATCAGCTTGGGGAAGCGCAGGTAGTGCGTCTCCAGCCCCTCGCGGATGCAGGAGACCATGATGTCGGGGTAGTAGAAGAGGTCGTCGCGGTTGATTTCGAGGCGCACCTTGAAGTCCGACATATAGGCCCGGCAGGGACCGCCGCGGAGCTTGCCGTGGAGGAATGCGAAGACGTTTCCGGCGATCAAATTATGGCGCTCGCTCGTGCCGGCCATGGCGTGGATGCGCCCGCCGATGTATTCGTGGCGGGAGGCCGCCGACTCCTCGAAGGCCAGGTAGTCCGCGACCGACAGGCAGGGTTCGGGCAAAGCGGTCATGCCGGCACCGTGTTCGGATACTCCGGTGCTGGCAAGCGCGGCGGGGGGCACGGCGCTCGCGGTGGCGGCAAATTACGATGCGCGGCGCTTACGTCGGCGCAGGGCGGTCGTGCTTGCTACCAATCCGGCGAGGAGACCGAAGGCCGAAGGCTCGGGAACCGTCGTCAGTGCCACTGAGGCATTGAGGTAATAGACGCTGAGCGCATCGGGGCCAGGAGGCATGGGCACCAGGCGGGAGCGAATTTCATCCAACCGGAACTCGGCGCCGACCACCGAGACGCCTTGGAAACCCGGGCCGGAGGGGAGGCCAAAAAGCTGGCTCTCCTGCTGGAGCACGCTCGCGATCAGATTCGATCCGTTCGTCGTTTGTAGAATGACGCGCACGTAATCGTCGGTCGTGTCGGTGAACTTTGCCGCGAGGGCGCCGAGCGAGAACGCGGTCGGCGTCACCACAAGCGAATCGGAGATGGTGTAGCTGCCGATGAGGATGGAGTTCCCGGCGGTGACCGTGGGGAACATGTCTCCGGCGCCGACGTAGAGGTAAACATGGCCTTGCTGCCCGGTGGGGAAGAAGCCGGCAGAGGGGTAGCTCTCTACATCCGCGAATAGCGGAATCGTGACGACCGCCGCGGTGGCCGCGGCGGTCGGGAGGAGTAAAAGCGGGACGGTGAGCGCGAGTCGCATGCGGAGGTGCCCGGAGTGGGCGCTTTCGCGCGGTGGGGCTCAAAGCAATTTTTTCCTAATCCTCAGCAAATAAGCCCGATTCGGAGGCGTGGGGAGCGTTGCTGCTGCGGGTTCGTCTCGCGGAGGTGCGTAGGCTTCGGCGCTCAGGGCGCGGGAGCGGCGGCGGGGGGCGGCGTCTCGGTGAGTGTCGCTTCCGCCGCCGCGGCCTCGGCCTTTGCCGCGCGTTCGGCCTCGACCTGCGCGCGGGTGTCAGCGTCGGCCCAGAGCCAGTGGCCGTAGTGGTGATGGTGCCACACGAGCGCGGCCGTGATCACGAGCAACACGAGCAGGATCGCGAGCCGGCGTCGGCGCGCGTTCGCCTCCTTGTCCTCGTAGGGATCGTTGCGGTCGAGCGTGCTGTGGACCGGCTTTTTCGCGCGCTCGGTGAGCTTGGTGCCGAAGGGCACGTTGATGCGCACGCGGCCGTTGATCGCCCAGCCGTTGGCC
>JAUWBD010000109.1 GCA_030605125.1 Verrucomicrobiota bacterium
GAGGGCGACGGGGGGCAGGGGGGCGGCGAGCCGAGGCTCGCCGTTAAAAGCGAAGCCGAGGCTTCGCACTCCAAATCAGCCGCGCATGCTGCCGATGAAGGCTTCGGCTTCGCGGATCGAGCGCTCCATGTCGGCGACGAGGCGCCCCACGTCGGCCTCGAGGCCGCGGGCGGTGCCGGAGAGGCCGGCCACGGCCTGGGCGTTGAGGTTGGCTTTCAACACGAGGACCTTGTCGCGAAATTTTTGGAGCACCGGATCCATGCGCGAGGCGGCGGTGTTCATGGAGCGGATGAGGCCTTGGGCGCGGTCGCGCGTCTCGCGCAGCAGGCGCTCGCTTTCCCGGCGGTCGTCCCGGTCGGAGATGGATTTGGCCTCCGATTCCCATTCGCGGAAAAGCGCGGCGCTCACGTCCTCGACGGAGGCGATGCGGTCGCGGACCTCCTTGGCGCGGCGTTCGCAGTCGCGCAGTTCGGAGTTAAGTCGGTCGTAGATGCGCTTGATGTCGCCGGGGTCGGACTCGGTGAGGGCGAGGAATTGGGTGAGCGCGTCCTGAAACTGATCCTTGGCCTCGGTCTGGGCCTTGCGGGCGTCCTCGACGCGGGAGACGAGGATGTCTCGCTTGTGGTAGCCGAATTTCTCGGCCGCGCGGTAGTAGAGGCCGTTGGTGCCGCAACCGGTGAAAGCGACCGCGAGGCCGAGGCAGAGCAGCGCGGGGAGGAGGCGACGAAGGCGGAAGGAAGCAGGCATGAGAGGACCGACAGGCGAGACAGGATGGGGGTTCTCGGGAATCTGGCGGCGGGGATTTGGAGTGCGGAGCCTCGGCTCCGCACTGGACGGGTCGGCTCGACGGCCCGTCGGGGTGGGGGAGGCGGCGAGCCGAGGCTTCGCACTCCAAATCAGAGCAGCTCGAGCTGCGCGGTGTCGGCGGGGGCGACGGTGAGCTTTTTCTTCGGCTTCGCCACGGGCGCGGCGGGGAGCTCGACCGCCGTCTCGTCGCCTTCGAGCTTGGCGAGGATCGTGCGGGCGCGGTCGATCACGCTCGGCGGCAGGCCGGCAAGCCGCGCCACCTGAATGCCGAAGCTGCGCTCGGCGGCGCCGGGCACGACGCGGCGCAGGAAGACGATGTCGTCGTTCCATTCCTTCACCGCGACGCTGTAGTTGCGCAGGCGGGGGAGGTGTTTCTCGAGCTGGGTCAGCTCCTGGTAATGCGTGGCGAAGAGCGTGCGCGGGCCTTGCACGGGGTCGGCGTGGAGGTGCTCGACCACTGCCCAGGCGATGGAGAGGCCGTCGTAGGTCGAGGTGCCGCGGCCGATTTCGTCGAGGATGATGAGCGAGCGCGGCGTGGCGTGGTTGAGGATGTTGGCGGTCTCGTTCATCTCGACCATGAAGGTCGAGTTGCCGCGCGCGAGGTCGTCGCTCGCGCCGACGCGCGAGAAGATGCGGTCCACGAGGCCCAGACGGCAGGCGCTCGCGGGCACCCAGGAGCCGACGTGGGCCATGAGGGCGATGAGCGCGATTTGGCGGATGTAGGTGGACTTACCGGCCATGTTGGGGCCGGTGAGAAGGGCGAGTTGCTCGGCGTGGGCGGAGAGGCGGGTGTCGTTGGGGACGAAGGCCTGCGAGCCGGCGGGGCGCGCGGGATCGCGGAGCATCTGCTCGACGACGGGGTGGCGGCCGGCGCTGATCTCGAGCACGGGCTCCTCGACAAACTCGGGCTGGCAGTAGTCCCATTCGCGGGCGAGCTCGGCCCAGCCGGCGAGGACGTCGAGCTCGGCGAGGGCCTGGGCGGTCTTGGCGAGGGCGATGGATTCGTCGAGGACGGCGGCGACGAGCTGGGCGAAAAGCTCCTGCTCGCGGGCGAGGGCGAGGTCGTCGGCGGAGAGGATTTCCTTTTCCTTCTGGCGGAGGGCGTCGGTGACGTAGCGCTCGCCGTTCACCGTCGTCTGGCGGCGGATGTAGTCGGCGGGGACGAGGTGGAGGTTGGCCTTGGTAACCTCGATGTAGTAGCCAAAATTGTTGGTGTATTTGACCTTAAGGCTGCGGATGCCGGTGCGGGCCTGCTCGGAGGCTTCGAGCTGGGATAGCCAGGCGCGGTTGTCGGTCTTGAGCGCGTGGAGGCGGTCGAGCTCGGGGCAGTGGCCGGCGCGGATGTAGCCGCCGTCGGCGAGGTCGGCGGGGAGCTCGTCGCAAAGCGCGCGTTGGAGGAGATCGCGGAGCGCCGGAAGCTCCTGAATCTGAGATTTGAAATTTGAGATTTGAGATTCGGGGCCGAAGGCCCCGAGGGCGGCGTGGAGCGACGGGATTTGTGTAAGGGTATCGCGAATACCGCCGAGTTCGCGGGGATTGCGGAGGCGGTTTTGCAGGCGGCCAACGATGCGCGGGATGTCGCGCACGTTGCCGAGGGCGGAGCGGAGGTCGGCGAGGGGGCCGGGCGCGGCGAGGAGGGCGCCGACGGCGGCGCTGCGGCGGCGGATCTCGGCCAGATCCTGCGGCGGGGCGGCGAGCCAAGTCTCGAGCAGGCGGGCGCCGGGGGCGGTGCGGGTGCGGTTGATGGCGGAGAGGAGCGAGCCTTCGCGTTCGCCACGGGTGGAGGCGAAGATCTCGAGGTTTCGCAACGTGGCGGGGTCGAGGAGGAGCGTGGCGCTGCTGCGGTGGAGCTGGAGGCGGTGGAGATTCTCGGGCTTGGCGCAGAGGTTTTCGGTGACGTAGAGGACGAGCGCGCCGGCGGGGCCAAGGGCGGCGTGCTCTTGGGGAATGCCGAAGCCTTCGAGGTTGAGCACGCCGAGGGTGGAGAGCACGGCGCGCAGGCCGGTGGCGGGTTCGAACTGAAAGGTCGGCAGCTCGGTGAGAGCGCGGCCGGCGGTGAAGGCGGCGAGGTTGTGCAGCGCGGTTTGGTCGTGCGGGGACGCGCGCCATTTCTCGAGCAGGCCCTCGGGAAGCACGATTTCGCGCGGATCGAGCGCGGTGAGGACGGGGAGGAGGTCCGCGGGGTCTTTTTCGGAGGCGAGGCGGAAGTCGCCGGTGGAGAGGTCGAGCCAGGCGGCGTGGAGGCCGGCGCGGTCGGTGTGGAGGGCGGCGAGGTAGTGGTTGCGCGAGGCGTCGAGCTGTTTGGCGTCGAGCGTGGTGCCGGGAGAGAGGATGCGGGTGAGGGCGCGCTTGACGAGTTTGCCGGCGACGGCGGGCTCGGCCTGGTCGCAGATGGCGACCTTGCGGCCGGCGGAGAGGAGCTTGTTGACGTAGGCGTCGGCGGCGTGGAAGGGCAGGCCGGCCATGGGGTGGTCGCCGCGCTTGGTGAGGGTGATGCCGAGGAGGCGGGAGGCGTCGATCGCGTCGTCGAAGAAGAGCTCGTAGAAATCGCCGAGGCGGAAGAGCAGGAGGGTGTCTTTCGGCAGGCCGCGACGCACCTCGAAATACTGCTGGAGCATCGGGGTGAGCTTGGGGGCGGGCGCGGCGGCGGCGCTGGCGGCAGACGAGTCGGACATGGCGGCGAAGGTGGCGGAGGGGATGGCCACAAAAAGCACAAAAAGCGCAAAAAATCTTAACGCAGAGGCGCAGAGGCGCGGAGAGAAGAGCAAGGCTGCTCCTCCTGGCTTTTCTCCACGCCTCCGCGTCTCTGCGTTAAATCAGATCCTCGGCAGATTCAGCCGGTGGGCGGCGGCGATCTTGGTGGTCCAGTCGTCGGAGAGACGGGCGGTGGTGGCGAACTCGGGCCAGCGGCGCACGGCGGCGACGACCTCCTCGAGGATGGCGGCGGCGCGGCCGCGTTTGAGAAGGGCGGTCTTGGCGCAAGCCTCGAGGTCGGCGCGGGTGAAGCCGTCGCGCTTGCCGTTGAGCGTCATCTGGTGCGTGGCGGTCCAGTCGCCGGCGGGGTTGTAGCTGTAGGTGACGTCGAAGGCGGGCGAGAGCGACCAGCGGCCGGTCTTGTCCATGAGGAAGGCGATGTTCTTCACGTGGTCGTCCTGGTTGCGCGCGACGACGTTGAAGACCATGCGGCGAAACTGCTCCTCGGCGTCGGCGGCGGGCAGGCCGAGCTGGCGGATGGTGAGCAGGGCCTGCTCGTAGGAATAGGCGCCGGCCTGGTTGAAGTCGAAGTGGGCGAGGGCGCAGAGCGACTGCATGTGGAGCTTGGCGCCGCCGCCGACGCGGTCAAAGCGGCGCGTCATGAAGTGGCGGCGACCGTTCTCCTCGAAGAGGCGGCACTCGCTCATGGTGATGCCGGCGGCGCGGGCCATGAGGTGGTAGGCATACTCGATGGCGCCGTAGCCCTTGGGGTCGTCGAGCTCCTTGTCCTTGTTGCCCGCCACACCGTCGAACTTCAGCAGCCAATGCTCGAAGCCCTCGTCGGCGGGGACTTGGCCGGAGCGGACCTCGTTGGTCTGGCGGTTCCAAGCAATGACGGCCTTGGCGCGCGCGCCGCCGGCGGAGGTGCCGACGCGCAGGATGTCACGCAGAGCTTTTTCGCGGGCGGGGCCGGCGAACTTGCCGCGCAGCTCGCCGCGGCGGGCGAGCACCTCGGAGGCCAGCTCGACGAGCGCGGACAGATCGATCTCGGCGGCGGTGCGCTGGCGCGGGCCGAGGCCGGGGGCAAATTCCAGCGCGCCCATGCCGCGCGTGCCGGTGTAGCAAAGCCGCTCGACCACGCCGAAGCTCGCGGGCGTGCGGCCCTGGCGGGCGAGCCAGGCGTTGATCAGCGCGTTGCCGAACTTGTCGGGCAGCGAATCGGCGAGCAGGCCCGGCAGCCCGTGGAAGGTGTTTCGCGGCAGCGCGGGAAACTCATACACGCGCTCGCTCAGCGGCATGAGCAGCGGCGAGAGCTGGATGCCGCTGGCGAGGAAGGCGGGATCGTATTGGAAGGCGGCGTGGTCGCGGCCCTCGACCATCGAGAGCGCGCCGATGGTGCGGCCCCAGAGCTGGACTTTGGCGATCATGGGCGACGGTGGGGCGGAGGGCTACTCGCCCCAGGTCCAGTGGCGCGGCTCCTCGACGACGTCGCCGCGGGCGGCGGCGCCGCGGCGGCCGGTGGCGCGCTGCCGACGGCGGCCTTGAAGCTTTAGCTGCGCGATGGGGCTCGGCGTCGGCGGCGGGATGAGGGCCTCGATGCGGTCGAGCAAACCCAACACGCGGCACACGCGCAGGAAGCCCGAGAGCTGGGTGGCGACTTCGCCGCGCTCGAGACGCTCGACGGTGCGCTTCGAGACGCCGGCCTGCTCGGCGAGGACGGCTTGGGTGAGGTTGAGGTTGAGGCGCTCGGCGGCGAGGCGGGCGCCAAGCTCATGGAGAATCGCCTCATCAGTGAGTTGGGCAGTGATTTTCATTTATGCGTCAAATATGGCGAAAAACTGCCAAAAATATAGTTTTAACGACATATATGGCGAATTCATTTTATGCGTCTTATTTGGCGATAAATGGAAGAAAATGGGATTTTTTCGCCAAGTAAGACGAGAAATGTATAAGCTATCTTCAGCTGTCGTTTTGAGGGCTAAAGACATTTGATCCGGCGGGGGAAAGGGCGTTTGGGTCAAGAGCTATGGCCAACGATGCCCACAACGACGTCCACAATGATGCTGAGACGGTGGATCTGTTTGCCCGCGAGCTGGGCGGGGCGGGCAAGGCGCCGCTGGTCTTGTTGCACGGGTTGCTGGGCTCGTCGCGCAACTGGCAGACGGCGGGCGCGGGGCTGGCGGAGGCGGCGGGCGGGCGGCAGGTGTGGGCGCTCGATCTGCGCAACCATGGCAAGTCGCCGTGGAGCGAGGTGATGAGCTATGACGCGATGGTCGCGGATGTGTTGGCCTGGATGGATGCGCGCGGATGGGGCGCGGTGGATTTGATGGGGCACAGCATGGGCGGGAAGGTGGCGATGGTGCTCGCGTGCCGGCACCCGGAGCGGGTGCGGCGGCTGGTGGTGGTGGACATCGCGCCGCGCGATTATTTGTCGCACGGGCACCGGGCCGAATTTGCGGCGATGAACGAGCTGCGGCTGGAGACCCTGCGATCGCGCGGCGAGGCGGAGATGAAGATGGAGGGCCGCGTGCCGGACTGGGCGATGCGAAAGTTTCTCACGACGAACTTGGAGCGCGGCGAGGACGGCGCCTGGTGTTGGGCGATCAACCTGCCCGTGCTCACGGCGGCGCTGCCGGAGGTGGAGCGCAACCCGCTGGCGGCGGGGGAGCGTTTCGCGGGGCCGACGCTTTTTTTGCGCGGGGGCAAATCGCGCTATGTGCGCGAGGAGGATTTGGCTGGGATCGCGGAGGCTTTCCCGGGCTCGCGGGTGGAGACGATCACGGCGGCGGGGCACAACCCGCATATGGAGACGCGCGCCGAGTTTTGCGCGGCGGTGGCGGCGTTTTTAGGCTGATCGCGGCGCTCTCCCGTGGGCGCCCGGGCGGCAAGGCCCTGTGCGCGCCGGGCTCAGCCGGGATCATTCAGTTGGCCGGCGGAGCAGCGGGGCGAGGTGGCGAGCAGATTTCGGTGCGGACCGAGCGAAGGACGGAGCGAAGCGGAGATGGCATCGCCGCAGGCGATGGCCCGGAGGGCCGCCCGGACTCGGGTGCCCGCGCAGCGGGCGGAGCCGGGCGCAACGGCCCCACCAAAAGGTGCCGCCAGATCGCCTCGATGCGACCCGGATAACTGAAAGATCCCGGCTTAGGCCTTTGTCTGCTCGATGGGCATCTCGTGGAGCTTCAACTCGGGGTTCTTTTCGACAAAGTAGTCGCGCGTCCAGTCGTTGGGGAAGAGCACGACGGGGTTGCCGAACTTGTCGGTGCCGAAGCTCACGCCGCTGGCGACGATGATCGACTGCGGGTTTTCGAGCGCGGGGTGCGGCTCGACCCAGCGCAGCTGCGTCCAGGGCGCGGGCTCGAGCTTCGACTCGGCGTTGTATTCGGATTTGAGGCGGGCCTGCACGACCTCGAACTGGAGCGGGCCGACGGCGGCGAGCAGCGTGGCGCCCGGGGGCGCGTTGCGCGGTTGGAAGGACTGCACGACGCCCTCCTGGAGGAGCTGCTCGAGGCCGGCGCGGTATTTTTTGGCGTCGGACGAGGTGGGGTTGAAGATGTAGGCGAAGACCTCGCTGGGGAAGCGCGGGATCTCGTCGTAGGCGATGGAGCGGTCCTCGGTGAGGGTGTCGCCGATGCCGAAGGCGTCGTGGCCGACGAGGCCGATCACGTCGCCGGGCCAGGCGACGTCCACGGTCTCGCGTTCCTGGCCGAAGAGCTTGTGCGAGGAGGAGAGGCGCACCTGTTTGCCGGTGCGTTGGTGGGTGACGACCATGTCGCGCTCGAATTTGCCGGAGCAGACGCGGATGAAGG
The DNA here is from genome assembly GCA_030605125.1 of Verrucomicrobiota bacterium. Taxonomy (GTDB): domain Bacteria; phylum Verrucomicrobiota; class Verrucomicrobiia; order Opitutales; family Opitutaceae; genus IMCC26134_A. Next base: position 7,308 of record JAUWBD010000109.1, read on the forward strand.
CGATGCGGTCGCGGTGCTTCGGGTCCATGTTGGCCTGGATCTTGAAGACGAAGCCGGAGAACTTGGGGTGGGTGATCGGCACCTCGCGCGCCTCGGTGGGGGCGGGGGCGGCGGGCACGACCATGGAGGTGGAGCGGCGCGGGGTGGGCGGGATGGATTTTTGGAGAAAGCCCTCGAGGAGGAGCTGCACGCCGAAGTTGTTCACGGCGGAGCCGAAGAAGACGGGCGTCTGCTTGCCGGCGTGCACGGCGGCGAGATCGAGCGGGGCGGTGGCGCCGTCGAGCATGGCGATCTGCTCGGTGACCTCGGCGTAGGTGAGGTCGTCGAATTTGGCGCGCACCTGCGGGTCGTCGAGGCCGGTGACGTTGACGGGGGCGCGGAAGGCGCCGCCGGGCACGCGCTCGAAGAGGTGCACCTGCGAGGAGCGGCGGTCGAAGACGCCGCGGAAGGTGGGACCGTTGCCGAGCGGCCAAGTGATGGGGCAGGGGGCGAGGCCGAGCACGCGCTCGAGCTCGTCGATGAGCTCGAGGGGGTTTTGCGTGGGGCGGTCGCACTTGTTCATGAAGGTGAAGATGGGGATGCCGCGGCGGCGGCAGACCTCGAAGAGCTTGCGCGTCTGGGGCTCGATGCCCTTGGCCGAGTCGATCACCATCAGGGCGGCGTCCACGGCGGTGAGCACGCGGTAGGTATCCTCGGAGAAGTCCTTGTGGCCGGGGGTGTCGAGCAGGTTGACCGCGTAGCCTTGGTAATCGAACTGGAGAACGGTCGAGGAGACGGAGATGCCGCGTTGTTTCTCGAGCTCCATCCAATCAGACGTGGTGGCGCGCTGCTGTTTGCGGGCGGTCACGGAGCCGGCGAGGTGGATGGCATTGCCGTAGAGCAGGAACTTCTCGGTGAGGGTGGTTTTGCCGGCGTCGGGGTGCGAGATGATCGCGAAGGTGCGGCGTCGGGCGATTTCCTGGGCGGGCGTCATGTCGAAACCGGCGAGCACACGCGGCACGGCGGAGGAGGGAAAGGGGAAAACGCAGCGGGTCCGTCGGGCGACTTCCGCGACCGGTGGCGGGACGAGGCCCGGGAACCGGAGGCCCGGCTCTCTGGGGAAGGTTCCCTACGCGGTGTCTGTTTTGACACGTTCGTGACGGAGGTTTCGGTGGCGCCACGCCTCAAGTCGGTTTCGTTGGACGCAGCCCAAAACCACGTAGCCGAAAACCACGTAACGCCATGTTCCTCACGATTACCCTGCTTGGCATCCTCTATACGGTGGGACTCGTCGTGCTCGCCAGCGCGCTTTGGCGTGCACCGGAGGGCTTTGAAGACGAGGCCGGCTTCCACCGCGGTCACGAACCGAAAGGCGACTGACCTCATTCGCGATCTCCCGCCGCGTGTTTCGCACGAAAGCCGCCCGAATGAATCGGGCGGTTTTTGTTTTTGGGCTTTCGGGCGCGAAGGTGGCGCGGTGAGAGTCGCGGCCATGTCCGACGCATCCCTGAAACTGAAGGCCAACGCGCGCGCCCGCGTGCTCACCGGGCACCCGTGGGTGTTCGCCAACGAGGTCGAGGCGCTGGCCCCGGCCGCGCACGACGGCGAGACGGTGGAGCTGCGCGACCGCACGGGGCGCTTTCTCGGCGCGGGCATCTACAACTCGAAGTCGCAGATCGTGTGGCGGCGCCTCTCGCGGGATCGCGTGGCGCTCGACGAGGCGTTCATCCGGGCGGCGCTGGAGCGCGCGCTCGCGCGTCGTGGCGGAGTGGATACGGCGGCCAACCGCCGGCTCGTGTGGTCGGAGTCGGACGATTTGCCGGGCGTGGTGGTGGACCAGTATGGCGCGACGCTCGTGGTGCAGACGCTCACGCTCGCGATGGACCGGCGCGCGGCGGTGATCGTCGAGGCGCTGGCCTCGCTGACCGGCGCGGAGGAGATCATCCTGCGCAACGACGCGACGATCCGGCGCCTCGAGGGGCTGCCCTTGGCCGTGAGCACGCGCAGCGGCCGCGCCTGGGAGCCGCGCTGGCACCGCATCGAGGGCTTCGACTACTGGCTCGACCTGCAAAACGGCCAGAAAACCGGCTTCTACCTCGACCAGCGGCTCCAGCACGGGCTCGTGGCCAGGCACGCCGCGGGGCGCCGCGTGCTCGACGCCTTCTGTAACCAGGGCTCCTTCGCGCTGCACGCGGCGCGCGCGGGGGCGTCGCTCGTGCGCGGCCTCGACAGCGCGGCCGACGCGATCGAGCAGGCGCGGCGCAACGCCGAGCGCAACGGCGTGGCCGCGGACTTCGAGTGCGTGAACGTCTTCGACTACTTCGGCGCCAGGCGCGACGAGACCTGGGATCTCATCGTGCTCGATCCGCCGCCCTTCGCGAAGTCGAAGAGCGCGCTCGACGGCGCGCTGCGCGGCTACAAGGAGCTCAATCTGCGCGCGATGAAGGCGCTCGCGCCCGGCGGGCTGCTCGCGACCTACACCTGCTCGCACCACATGCAGGACGCCGAGCTGCGCGGCGTGCTCGCCGAGGCCGCGGCCGACGCGAAACGCAAGGTGCAGGTGCTGGAGTTTTGCCATCAGCCGCCGGATCATCCGGTGCTCGTAACCATGCCGGAGAGCGAGTATCTCCGCGGCTACGTGCTGCGCGTGGAAGGCGGCGGAGCCGCCAGTTGAAGGGGAAAGGTGAAGGGGAGAGGAAGGGCGCGGATTGTTTGTCCGTGCCCTCGCTCCCTCATTCCCTTACTCCCTCCCATCCTCTCCACCCCATGGCTCTCACGACGCTTCACTGGTATAGCCAAGTCCTCGGCAAGCAGACGACCACGCAGGTTTTGTTGCCCGATGTGGGCACGCCGCCTTTTGCCACCTTCTATCTCCTGCACGGGCGCTCCGACGACCACACGATCTGGCTGCGACGGACACGCCTCGAAAGCTACGTCTCGAAGCTGCCGCTGATCGTCGTGATGCCGGACGGCCATCGCGGCTTCTACACCGACAACGCCGAGGGGCCCGCGTGGGCGAAGCACATCGGCGAGGAACTTCCGGCGATGATCGAGCGCACCTTTCACGCCCGCCCCGAGCGCGGGGCGCGGGCGATCGGCGGACTTTCGATGGGCGGCTACGGGGCGCTCCGCGTGGGGCTGGCCTACGCGGACCGTTTTTGCTCGATCCACAGCCACTCGGGGGCGACCGGGTGGGCGCGCCTGCGCGATGGCGTGGGCCTGCGGCAGGAGGCGAAGCGATTGGGGTGGGGCACCGACGTGCTCGCCGAGATGCAGCGGGTTTTCGGCAAAGGCAGCCTGCGAGGCAGCACGCACGACCCGCTCGAGTATGCGCTCAAGGCCAAGCGCGCGCGGCGCCTGCCGCGGATGCTGATCGATTGCGGGACGGAGGATTTTTTGATCGAGGGCAACCGTGAGTTTGCCCGCGCCCTCACCGACGCGAAGATCCCGCACATCTACCGCGAGTTTCCCGGGGCGCACGATTGGGACTACTGGGATCTCCACATTCGCGAGGCGCTCGCGTTTCACGCGGAGAATCTCGGCATCGCTCCGGTGGGCTGAGCGAATCAGATTTTCGACCGCGGATGGCGCGGATGGGCGCGGATAAAGCCGGCGGTTTTGAGCGTTTAAGATAGAACTGTAGCCATGAGGTAGGGCGCGACCGCTGGGCGCGCCGCGGTGGAGTGGGCACTGGCTCAGAGGCAGACGCGGCGGGCCCAGCGGTCCCGCCCTACCGAGGAAGGCAGCATCAACGGCTACAGTTTTAATTAAGCTGCTCTATCCGCGAGATCCGCGAAATCCGCGGTCACGAACACCAGGCTGACGGGGAGCCTCAGCGGAAGGCGGCCCAGACGCGCTGCACGTCGTCGTTGTCCTCGAGCGCGTGCAGGAAATCGCCGACCTCCGCGCGCTGCTCGTCGTTGAGTTCCGGATACTGCTTGGCGAGGTAGCCCATCTCGGAGGTGACGACCGTCCAGCCGTTGGCCTTGAGCCAGGTGGCGACGGCGTGGATGGCGGTGAGGTCGCAGAGGAAACGCGCGCCGGTGGCGCCCTCGGCGGGGATGTCGTCGTTCTCGGCGTGGGAGAGCGGCGCGAAGTCGTTGGCGCCGGCCTCGATGGCGGCGGCCTCGAGGTCGGGCGAGGCGGCGGCGGTGTGGGCCTCGACGATGCCGAGGTGATCGAAGAGGAACTTGTTGGAGCCGGTGGTGCCGAGGATACCCTTCTTGAAGAGCACGCGCATCTCGGGCGCGAGGCGCTGGACGTTGTCGGTGTAGCACTCGACGACGACGGGCACCTTGTGCGGGGCGTAGCCTTCGAAGGTGACGGCGGTGAGCTCGGTTTTCTCGCCGCCGGTGCCGGCGCCCTTGTGGATGGCGCGCTCGATCACGTCGCGGGTGACGGAGGCCTTTTTCGCCTTCTCGACGGCGGCGAAGAGGCGGGCGTTGGCGGCGATGTCGCCTCCGCCGAGTTTGGCGGCGACGGTGATTTCTTTCACCAGTTTGCCGACGATCTGGCCCTTCTTGTTGTTAACGATCGCGCGTTTCGCGTGCAGCCATTGGCGTCCCATGGGAGTGAGTGAGCGGAGGGTGTGAGGAGGAGGTTGGAGAGCGGAGAGGCCTAGCGGCGGGACCGCGGCTGGGCACGGATAAAAAGCGCGGGGGCGGGGCGGCGCGGGGAGGGCCGGGCGCCGGCGGCTCATTTGCGCGTCCAGGCGCGGAGGGTCTTGAGGAGGAAAAGCTCGAGCGCGGAGGCGTCGTTGAAGTTGACCCGGAGCAGGCCGGCGGAGTGTTCGAGGTGTTTGACGGTTTCGGCGAAGGCGCGGGCGCCGGAGGCGGCTTCGGGGGTGACGAGGACCTCGCGGGCGAAGGTGCTGGTGGCGCGCTCGATGTCGGCGAAGAGGCGGTCGCGCAGGCCCTTGCTCAGGCCGGTCTCGATGGCCTCCTGCTCGTCGTCGGTGAGGTCGTCGGGGAGCTTTTTTTTCTGTTCCGCCCAGAGGGTGTCGGTGGCGTTTTCGAGGAGGACGCCGAAGCGGGCGACGAGGCCGTAGAGGCGGAAGAGGGCGTCGGCCGGGGCGGTCTTGGCGGCGCCGCCGTGGAGCAGGGCGAGCCAGGCGCGGTAGTCCTCGAGCCAGGCGCTCCAGCCATCGACGGGCGTGGAGAGGCCGGGGGCGGAGAAGCGGAAAAGCTGGCAACGGCTGCGGATGGTGGGGAGCAGCGCGTGGGGGCGGGTGGTGAGGAGGAGGAGCGTGGTGTGGGCGGGCGGCTCCTCGAGGGTTTTGAGGAAGATGTTGGCCGCGGGGACGTTCATCCGGTCGCACTCGTGGAGGATGCCGACCTTGTGGCCGCCGGCGGAGGCGGAGACCTGCACCTTGCCGATCAACTCGCGGGTGGGCTCGGCGCCGATCTGGCGCATCTTGCCGGCGGGGCGGAGGTGGAAGCAATCGGGGTGGTCGGCGAGGGCGCGGCGGCGCTCGGGCGCGGTCGCGGGCGGGTTGAGCAGGCGGTCGGCGAGCGCTTCGGCGACGGCGCGCAGCAGGTCGATGTCGTCGCCGGTGAGAAGGAGGCTGTGGGAAAGGCGTCCGCGACCGAGGGCCTGCTCGAGGACGGCGATGGCGGACGTGCCGGCGAGGGCCTCGGGCCAGGGAGCGGGAGCGGCGGGAGCGAGAGGCATCGGCACGATGACGAAGTCGGGATGGCGGTCAGGCAAGCACGCGCATCTTTACTTCGGCGAGGGCGTGGGGCGGTGGAGCTGGACGACGCCGTCGAAGTGACGGGCCGCCAGCCAGCCAAAGCCGGCGGCGAAGAGCAGGAAGACGCAGGGGAAGCCGTAGAGGTGGGAAGTGTGCAGCAGGTCGGCCCGTTCGGGCTTGTCCGGGTGATGCGCGACGGTGACCGCTTCGCCGGTTTTGGCCGGATGAAAGGCGCTGGAGTAGGGGGTGCGGGCGCGGATCTCCCGGCCGTCGGGCGCGGTGAAGGCGAAGCGTGTGTAGGGGACGCGTTGGTGGACGCCTTTCCGCTCGATGGTCAGCACGCGCCCTTCGGTCCGCGACCAGAACAACTGCGCGGCCAAGGCATGCCGAATCTGCGTGCCCGCCATGCCGAGCATGCAGGCGCAGGCAAACAGCATCATGAGCAGCCACGCCGGCTCGGAGCCGAGATCGACGTGGAGTTTGCCGAGGGTGAGCGTCACTCGGGAGGGGCGAGCGGTGGCCCGGCGGGGGCGCCTCAGGCGATGAGTTTTTGCACGGCGGTCCAGACCTGTTTCTCGACCTCGGCCTCGGTGGCGGTGCCGTCGATCACGACGAAGCGTTCCGGCATGCCCTTGGCGAGGAGGAGATAGCCTTCGCGCACTTTGCCGAAGAACTCGGCGTTTTCGCGCTCCATGCGATCCGGGATGTCGGAGGCGCGGAGGCGGATGCGCTCGAGGCTGACTTCGGTGGGCACGTCGATGATCACGGTGAGGTCGGGCATCACGTTGCCGACGGCGAAGTGGTTGATCTGCTGCACCGGATCGGAGGCGAGGTTGCGGGCGATGCCCTGATAGACGGTGGAGCTGTCGAGGAAGCGGTCGGAGAGGACGATGCGGCCGGCGATGAGGGCGGGGGCGATGACCTGGCGGACAAGCTGCGCGCGGGCGGCGGCGAAGAGGAAGAGCTCGGTCTCGGGGCACATCTCGTCGCCCTTGGAATTATGGACGATGATGTTGCGGATCTGCTCGCCGATCTCGGTGCCGCCGGGCTCGCGGGTGGTGAGGACCTCGCGGCCGAGCAGGTTGAGGTGCTTGGCGAGGAGGGCGATCTGGGTGGACTTGCCGCTGCCTTCGGGGCCTTCGAACGAGATGAGCTTGCCGGTGGGTTTTTGCTTCAAGGGCATGGCGCGAGAGTAGCGGCGGACAGGCGTTTGCCAACAAAAGGTGCGCGGGAAAAACAGGATGGGCGGGGCGGGAAGTCGCGGGGCGGGAAGCCCGGCGGGCGATGCGGGCGGGGTGGGGGAGCCCGGCGCGCGGAGTCAGCGCCCGCCTTTGGCGAAGAGCATCACGTGGATGGTCTTCAGCACGATCGCGGCGTCGAGGCGGAAGCTGTAGTGCCGGATGTAATACAGGTCGTATTCGAGCTTGCGCAGGGTGTCGTCTAGGCTGGCGCCGTAGGGGTAGTTGACCTGGGCCCAGCCGGTGATGCCGGGGCGCACGAGGTGGCGGAAGTGGTAGCAGGGGATCTGTTTTTCGTAGTCGGCGACCAGCACGTCCCACTCCGCGCGGGGGCCGATCATGCTCATGTCGCCCTTGAGGACGTTCCAGAGCTGGGGGAGCTCGTCGAGGCGGGAGGCGCGGAGGAAGGCGCCGACGCGGGTGATGCGCGAGTCGCCCTTGGCGGTGTAGCGGGAGCCCTGGCCGGGGGCGGCGACGCGCATGGTGCGCAGCTTGTGGAGCGTGAAGAGGCGGCGGTGGCGGCCGACGCGGGTCTGGCGAAAGAAGACCGGGCCGCCGTCGTCGAGGAGCACGGCGATGGCGGCAAGGGCCAGGAACGGGGCGGCGAGGAGCAGGACTACTAGGGCGAGCGCGATGTCGGAGACGCGTTTCAGGCGGTCGAAGATGGGGTCGCGGGCGAGGGAGAAGCCGCCTTGGAAGAGCCAGGTGGGGTTGATGCGGTAGAGGGGAATCTTGCGCCAGGCGATCTCGTGGAAGAGCTCGAGCGTGAAGGTGGGCACCCCGGCGAAGTGGAGGCGCACGAGGCGTTGGGGCAGCGCGGGGTCCAGGTCGCGGGCCGTCTCGCGAAGGATGATCGCCTCCACTTGGAGTTCGCCCGCCTCAATACGGCCCAGCAATTCCGGGAACGCGGGGCGGTCGGGGGTGGCATCGGCGGGCGAGGGGGCAGCGGGGAGGATCGTGCGATCAAAGCCGACGCGGGCGCATTCTTCGGCGAAGATGGCGGCGCTGGTCGCATCGCCGACGAAGACCACGGCGTGGTGGCGGCGGAGCGCGGTGCGGCGCAGGGCGAGGAGCCGGCGGGAGACGAGTCCGGCGGGGGCGATCAGCAGAAAGGAGAGCGCGGTGACGATACGGCTGCTTTGCAGCGGAAAACCCTCCGTGAGCACGACGTGGGTGAGCAGCAGGGTGGCGACGCCGGAGAGGCTAATGGCGACCAGATGCTGGGTGGCGTAATCGAGCGAGAGGTAGTCGGTGCGCGACGAGTAGCCGTCGATCAGCGCAAGCGTGATCACGACAAAGGTGGCCGGAGCGAGCAGGGGCCAGAGGAGCGGGGAGGCGGGGTCGATGATGCCGCGGAGCATCGCCACGGCGTTGAACGCCAGGAACACGCCCGCCACGTCGCCTACGAGCGTGGCGAGGGTGAAGCGGCGGCTGCGGTTCATGAGCGGATTCGATGGATAGGGTAATTCAGGCCTGCTTTGTATTGTTATGAAAGTGTAAAGTTATGTGTGTTTCGCTGGGGTGCTTGTTGCGGAGGGGCTTAGGGAGGGAGGCCTTCGGGCACGCCGTAAGTGTGGGAGAAATCGTCGCCGGTGAAGAGGCTGCGGTCGGGGCCGGCGCTGCGGAGTTCCAGCGTGTCGCGCGAGATGGCGTGGATGTGCAGCGGCGTGCCCCAGCGGTCGAGCAGCTCGCCGGTGGCGGGCGAGACGGCGGGCACGTCGCGCGGGAGGAAGGCGAGGCGCTGCGGGTTGGCGCCGGCGAGGGCGTTGACGAGCTGGGCGTTGGTCTCGAAGGCGGGCAGGGCGCCGAAGCGCTCGCGGTAGAGACGGAGCATGCCGGCGATGGCGCGGAGATCGTCCTCGGGTGTGGTCGCGGGCGAGTGGAGGGTGTCTGCGAGTGGCGAGCGCGGGTGGGCGGGATCGGGTGCGACGGCGGCGAGGGCGGGGCGGGAGGGGGAGAAGGTGAGCGAGGGCGGAGCCGGGGACGTGGCGGGCGGCGGAAGCGTGGACCTCGGGGAGTTATCCGCGCCGGGTGAGCAGCGCGGGATGATCCAGCTGGCGGCCAGCCCGGTGAGGGCGAGCGGAAGGAGAAATCCGAAGGGACTGCGCAGAAAGTAGCGCCAGCTCATGGGGCGAGGATGGGCGTGGTTGGCGGCGGTTCAAATCTGCATGAAGCCGAGGTCGCGGGAGGCGAAGCGGGCGATGTTGGGCAACACGAGCGGGAGGTTGGCGTCGCTCACGCCAAACCAGCGGGCGAGGGTGGCGGCGTATTCATCGGTGGATACGGACGGGATCCAGGCTCCGCGGTCGCCGGTGTCGTCGGGGCCGCCGGAGCGGAGCACGGGCATGCGTCCATACATGCGTCCGCCGCGCACCGCTCCGCCGAGCACGAGGTGGTGCGAGCCCCAGGCGTGGTCGCTGCCCTTGCCGTTGGTCGAGTAG
>JAUWBD010000167.1 GCA_030605125.1 Verrucomicrobiota bacterium
TTGATTCGTCGCGGCGCGGTTGGCCGCGTCCGCGAGCAAGACCGTGTCCACGGTCTTGCCCTGCGAAGCGTAGGACGTGACGGCGTAGCCGCGCGTGAAAAGCCGTTGCTCCGGCGAGAGGGTTTTGCGTCCGCCCTTGTCATCTTCAACCACCAGCCGGGCGTCCGGCTCGATCCGAAGCACTGTGACGAGTTCGCCGTTGTTCAAACGCGAGCCCTCGACGGAACGCCCGTTGAACTTGAGTTGCAGCCGGTCGCCCGGCGACAGCTCCAGCTCCACCGGTCGCGTGACCACCACCCGATCCGCGTAGCGGAAACTAAACTCCGAGCGCCGACCGTCCTTCACGAGCACCAGGCCATGCTCGCTCGCTCCGGCGACCTCGCAGGAATCCCCGGCGCGGAATCGCCCATAGCGACGAAGAAACTGCACCCGTTGGCCGGGCTCATAAAATCGCGCATCGCGCTTTTGCGCTTCCGTCCAGTCCAAGGCTTCCAAGGCCGTCACCGTTTTCCCCGGCCCGAGCGATCCCGCCGCCGCCAAGCCTTGCCGGATGGATTCGTTGATGGCGCGGACTTCCTCGCGGGTCTGCGCGACCACCAGCACGTTTTCCTTCCGCGTGCGTGCGGCGAGGTATTCCGCCGCCACGGCCCCTCGCAATTCATCCGCCGCCAGTTCGCGTATCCAGCCGAGCGCATCCAGTCGTTCCAGCGAATCCAACGTCTTTCCGGTCGCGGCCTTTTTCACGGCGGCGCGATACGCGCGAATTTCCGCGCGATCTTGCCGCGTTTTCCCTGCCTTCGGATCTTGCCGACGGATCTTACGAATCTCGATGGGCTTTAAGCCGGAATGCTTTTCGATGGCCTTGAGCGCATCGGAGGCCGTGACCGCGCCATGCTGGCGAGTATCGCCGGAGAGGATCAGTCGGCCGGCGTGCTCTCTGGTTAGCCGAATAACGTCCCGCAGTTCGCGCCCGCCGAGCTGGCCGGCCTCGTCCACGATCACGACCGCGCCGCGTGGCAACGCACCTACGGCGAGAGTCCGCGACACGGTTTCCGCCGGCAGACCGTCCCGGCGCAGGTCTTCGACCTGCTGCCGTTGCGGAGCCAGGACAACGACCGGCTGGCCGACCATCGCCATGCCGCGATCAACTTCCTTGAGCGTGAAACTTTTCCCGGTGCCCGCGCCGCCCCGAAACAACGTGATGAAATCCCGGCTCCCGAAAATTTGCAGGGCGGCTGTCGCCTGTTCTCCGTTCAACTCCGGCGCCGGTTCAAAGTTCGGGTTGAACGCCTCAAAACGTCTCCGGCCGTGCTGCGCGGCCGACACGATTTCCTGTTCGCACGCCAACGCAGCCGCCGAGGTCAATTTTCGCGAATCCGGCTCGCGCAGGTAATCGCCCGCATCGACCGCGTGCCGCAACTCGGCGAGGTTCACTTCGACGCCGCGACCGCGCACCAGCGCGGCGGACAACAGTTCGTAGTCGGCGACCACGGATCGACGCTCAAACAGGTGCTGCTCCGCCCACGCGACCAAAGCCGACGCGTCGCCCGTCGCCTTCGTTGGCACCGGCGTCGGCCGCAAAGCGGCCAAGGCCGCTTGTTCGTGCGGTGTCATCTGCCGCGCCCACAACGGGCGCAACCGATCCGCCGTCGCGTCCGCCGTCTTGCGCTTACGCGCCGCGCGCGCGACCTGCTCGCGCACCGCCTTTTCGTTTCCTTGAAGACCCTCGGCGGCGATGCGTTTTCCGGCCTCTTCGTTGATCTGTTGATGCCGCTTGGAGAACCGTTCGACCAAGCTCGCGGGCACGCCTTTCAGCTCGAAATCGCGGGCATTGTTTTCGACCTCGTAGCCGAGTCCGCGAAGGCCCTTTGCCAGCTCATGGTAGTATAAGTTTTCCGCGAACTTTTGCGCGGCATACATGGCCTGAACCTCCACGGCCTTCCATCGGTTTTCCACTGGGTCGAACGTCGCATTGAGCACCACACAATGCGTGTGCAGATGCGGATCGAGTTCCCGGCTGGTATCGTGCCGGAAAGCCGCGCCGATCACATTGCCGGTTTCCCGATCCGCCCGGACGCCGCCCTTCCGCACGCGCGACGCAGCGAACTTTTCCAGCTCCGACATCGCCGTCCGCACCGCCTGATCGTGCAGCGCCAAAATGCGGTCATCCTGATAAAGACCGACCACCGAAACGCTCTTCGGCGGACTGATCGTGAAGTCGTAAAACACCCGTCGGTTCGCCCACTCGCCGCCCGTCGCGTCCCGCCGCACCGAGTTCAAACGCTGGGTCAGCCGCTCACCCGTCTTTGGATTCCGGCCCTCGCAAAGCGCGAGGAAATCCGCCTCGGCGACCACCCCGGTCAAGCCCAGTCGATCCGCCGCCAAGCCGAACCACTCGCCGCGCACCTGCGCCTTCACCGAGTAGTAATCGCCCACGCTCAGATGCTCGCGAAAGTAAGCCTTCGCGTGCTTCAAATTCATCTGCGCCTTGGGACTCAGCATCGCCCAAGGCGCGACTTGCGCGCGTTTAACTTATGAAACGCAGCCGCGTTTCTCTCAAGGTAGGACGCCCTTCCCCTTACGCTGCCGCGTAACGTTTGGAATTTCGCAAAATACGATGTCATGTCGCATCTGCTCACGCGTAAACCCACGCACGTTGCCGCCCACCGGGGCAGGGCACGGCGGCGCAGGTTCGCCGCGCTTTCCAAGCGCCCATGCGACACGGTGGGTCGCACCACCGCCGCTTCGCGCTGGCGTAACGATTCGCCCAACCGGGCGGGCATGACGGCACCGGGCGGGCCGACGGGCACGGGCTCCGCTTCGCTTGGCCGCTCGCCTGCGCGGGCCGCCTCCGGCGACTCCGCTCCGGCACCGGCCAGGCTTCGCTCCACCCGGCCCGCGACTCCGCCCCGGCCAAAGCGCATCCCGACCGGCGGCGAACGGACGTGCCGAAAATAGGGACACCTGCCGATCCGACCGATGCCCCGAAAGCCCGGAGGACCGGCCTCGTTTCGATCACCGACGCCCGCAACCCACTGCATCAACCTCGTCGCAGGCTCCTCGCTTGATGCAGCCGGTTGCCCTTGGCGGATGCCATCACAACACACGCGCGAAGACACGGGCGCGTTCGTCACCTCGCTTCTCCGTCCGCCTGCACGGGCCTCCTTCGTCGGCACCGCTCCGGCTACCGGCTCGCTCGGCTCCGAACGTCCCGAGACTTCGCGCGGGCCGATAAGATTAGCTCATGTTGAGCAGCCTACGGGAACGCCTTTCAGGACAAGGGCAGCCCTCTGTTTTCCCAGCCTACCACGCCCGGCAAGGTAGTGCGCTGCGCGCCTCCACCACGGCCCTCCGCGCATGGGCGCGGACGGCCTTTGCCTGGGCGTGCTGACGGGCCGGGAGATCGGGCTGGCGGAGATACCCGGCACGGTGCCGGAATCCGACCACGCACGACCTCGCGACACACCATGAACACCGAAGTTCAACGCGACACCGCCATCAAAAAACTCAGTGAGACCATCACTCCGGGGGCGACGATCTACGTCCTCTTGCGACGCAAGAACAAGCTCGGCACCTGCCGGTGGCTTGAGTTCTACCACATCCACGACGGCCAGCTCAAATGCATCACCTGGGACGTGTCCCTCGCCATCCAAGGCGAGTATTGCCGCGAGCATGACGCAGTCAAATTCACCGGCGCGGGTTTGGATGTCGGCTACGCCAGCGTTCGCGACTTGAGCGATGCTCTCAGCCGGACACTAACGCACAAGTGGCTTTGACCGCGACGCGCGCGCCGGCGTGACCGGCGCGCATTTTATCCCGTCGATTTCCGCCGCAAATTTACCAGCGACATACCCGCCCAACTCATGGTCGAACTAAACGAACATCCACTACGCAGTAATTGACATTCGTCGATTTCATCGTCCTGAGTTGGTCGTGCGTCTTTTGAGACAAATCGTAGCCTTCGTGCTGCTGGCCCTATGGATGCCAGCGACGCAGCACTGCGCATTTGGAGCGGTTGCAGCTTGGGAATCCAGCCTGTGCGAAACCGTCTGCAATCACGACGCCGAAGGCACTCACGAGGACGCATGCACCGTGGTGGAGAGCGGCGACTACACCTCGGCGATCACGCTCGCCCATGTGCCCGCGCCCCAGCTCACCACGCTCGCATGTCTGGCCTGCATCCACGCCCGTCTCCTTTCCGAGGCCACCCCGCTCGCACCTCCGGTGTGGAGCAAAGATGACCCCGCCGACTGGGTTCCCCAATGGGCGTTTATTGCCCGAGCCGCGCTACCTGCGCGCGCGCCCACTCTGACCTGATGCCGCTCTAGGGCGACCCTGCGCGGTCGCCTGCGGCTTTTCCACGGACGGCTCGTTTCAGAACGAGTCCATTGCATGCCGTCGCCCATTTGGCGCGGCTGCCGGCCCTCCGCCCGTCGCGGGGACTTTCATTCGATCAGGTCATGTTTTTCCGAACTCTTTTGCCGCTATGCGTGCTCGCGAGCCTCTCCGCCGCCGAGCCGCCCCTCACCCCCGAGACCGCCACGCGTCTCGCCCTTGAACAAAATCCCGAACTCGCCGCCGCCCGCGAGTTGATCGCCGAAGCCGAGGCTCGCTCCTCCGGCCTCGGTCGCCTGCCCAATCCCGAACTCGAAACCGAAGTCGCCCTTGGCCGACAAGGTCGCGGACGCATAGAGATCGGCGTCTCGCAAACCTTCCCGCGCGCTTCGCGTCTCAGGCTGGAGCGCCGCGTCGCCGCCGAAAGCATCCTCCTCGCCCGACGCGAAGTCGCCATCGCCGAACTGGCCCTCACCGCCCGCACGCGCCTGGCCGTGCTGGAGCTGGCCGCCGCCCAATCCGAGCTGCGACTTGCCGAGCAACAAGCCACGCTTGCCCGCGAACTGGCCACTGCCCAAAAGGCTCAGACCCGCGCCGGTCAGCTCTCGTCCCTCGATTCCGCCCAGGCAGAACTCATGGCCCGCGAAGCCGAGCTGGCAGTCGCGACTCCGCGCGCCGCCTACGCGGCTGCATCCATGCAGCTCGCCACCGTGTTAGGACGCGAGGCCGACGCCGACCTCACCGTCGCCGTCGATCTAGCCCTGCCGCCCGACGAGGCCGCCGTCCCTCCGCCGGGGCTTTGTGCCGACGTTTCTCTCGCGGAGGCCCAGCTCAGCGCCGCCGACGCCGAAATCGCGCTCGCCCGCTCGCAGGGCAAAGAAGACTTCAAAGTCGGTGTCTTCGCCGAGGGCGAACAAGACCGCGACGACTTTGGCGGACGTGAACAAGAGGCCAAGCTCGGCCTGCGTTTCAGCATCCCGCTGCCGGTGCGCAACGTCTCCGCTCCGCTGATCGCCGAAAAACAGGCCGCCCGCCGCCGCGTGGCGCTCGAACGCGAGGCCCGCGTGCGTGAAGCCGTGAACGAAGTCGCCGCCAGCGCCACCGAGGTGCGCGCCCGACACGTCGCCGCCCGCGCCATCGCCGCCGAGCTGCTTCCCGCCGCCCGCGCCCACCTCGCCGCCGCCGAGGCGGCCTACGCTCGCGGCGAGATCGACTCGACCCCGGTGTTTCGCGCCCGCGAACGCCTTGCCGAGATCGAACGCTCCGACCTAGCCGCCCGCCTCGCCTACCACCGCGCCGCCGTGCGCCGCCTGTCCGCCGCCTGCTGCATCCCCCTCTGAATCCCATGAAACTCTCTTCGTCTCGTTATCTGCTTCTCGCCACCTCGCTCGTCGCCGCACCCGATGCGAAGCGCGAGCAAAACACCGTCGTGCTCGACGCCAACGCCGTCGCCAACCTGCGCCTCGAATTCGCCTCGGCCGAGCCGCGCCTCTTCGAGGAAACGGCCTTCGCCCTCGGACGCATTGAAAGCCGCCCCGGAGCCACCGCAGCCGTGAGCAGCCGCATCTCCGGTCGCGTGGTCGGCCTCGCCGCCACCCTCGGCGAAGCGGTCAAGGCCGATGCCGAAATCGTCCGCGTGGAAAGCCGCCAGGCCGGCGATCCTCCGCCCGTCGTCGCTCTGCGCGCCCCTCAGGCCGGCATCGTCACCGCGCTCGACGTCCACCTCGGCGATCCGGTCGAGCCCGACGCCGCTCTGCTGGAAATCACCGACCTCTCCGACGTGCATGCCGTCGCGCGTGTGCCCGAAACCGTCGCGGGCCGCCTGCGCCTGGGGGAAACCAAGGCGCGCATTCGCCTGACCGCCTTCCCCGGCGAAGTGTTCACCAGCGAACTCGTGCGCCTCGGCGCCGAGGCCGATCCCGCGTCCGGCACTCTCACCGCGCACTTCCGCCTGCCCAATCCCGACGGTAGGCTCCGCCCCGGTCTGCGCGCAGAGTTTGCGCTCGTCCTCTCCAGCCGCGCCGATGTGCTCTCGGTGCCGCGCGAGGCCGTTCAAGGCGAGGGCACCGCACCGCGCGTGGTCTTCACCAAAGACTTCGAGTTGCCCGGAGCCTTCGTCAAAACCCCCGTCGTCCTCGGCTCCGCCAACGACCGCTATGTCGAGATCGTCAGCGGGCTTTTCCCCGGCGACGAAGTCGTCACCACCGGCGCTTACTCGCTCTCCTTCGCGGGCGGCGGCGGTGTCTCGCTCAAGGAAGCGCTCGACGCGGCCCACGGCCACGAACACGCCGCCGACGGCGGCGAACTCCCCAAAGGCGGCGCGTCCGCCCCGGCAGCCGCCTCCGCTGGCGACGACCACGGCCATGAACACGGCGAAGAGTCCCACGCGGGCCACCCTGAGCGCCCGTGGCAAATAGCCACCGGCGTGCTCGCCCTGATCGCCGCCGCGCTGGGCCTCCGCCTCGCCACCCGCCGCGCCACCTCGAACCGGAAGGAGACCTGAGCCATGCTTAATTTTCTCATCCGCTGGTCGCTGCAACACCGCGCGGTCGTGCTGGGGCTTGCCCTCATCGTGCTCGCCCTCGGTCTGCGCACCGGCCTCCAACGGCCCGTCGAGGTCTTGCCCGACCTCACCAAACCGACCGTCGTCATCCTCACCGAGGCCCCCGGTCTCGCGCCCGAGGAAGTCGAGTCCCGCGTCACCCAGCCGCTTGAAAGCGCGCTCATGGGCGTGGCCAACCTCACCCGCCTGCGCTCCAACTCCGATGTCGCGCTCTCGCTCATCTACGCCGAGTTCGGCTGGGACACCGACATCTACTCCGCTCGCGTCCAGGTTCAGGAACGCCTGCAAACCGCCCGCGAGCAACTGCCCGAGGGCGTGCAGCCTTTCATGACGCCCGTGGCCTCGCTCATGGGCGAGATCATGCTCGTCGGCGTGCGCTCCACCGTGCCCGAGGGTCAGCCCGGCCATCTCGCGCCCGCCGAGGTGCGCACGTTGGCCGATTGGACGATCAAGCGCCGTCTTCAGAGCATCCCCGGCATCGCCGAGATCCTCAACATGGGCGGCGGCGTGCGCCGCCTTGAGGTGCAGCCCGATCCTTCGCGCATGGCCGCGTATTCGGTTTCCCACGACGAACTCGCCTCCGCCGTGGCCTCCGCCGCCGGCACCACCACCGGCGGTTTCCTCAATACCGGCCCCACCGAGATCATGGTGCGAAACCTCGCCATGAGCACCGACCTGACCGCCCTTGGCCACACCGTGGTCAAGATCGTCGAGGGCCGCCCGGTCACGCTAGCCGACGTGGCCACGTTGGCCTGGGGCATCGAGCCGATGCGCGGCGACGCCTCCGTCAGCGTCGTGCCGGAAAAGGAGCCCACCCGAGGCGTCATCATGTCGATCACCAAGGCCCCCGGCTTCGACACCCGCGCCATGACCGAGCAGATCGAGGCCGCGCTCGCCGAGCTACGGCCCGCCCTCCCTCCCGGTATCGAGATTATTCCGCTCTTCCAACAGCGCCAGTTCATCGACCACGCCATCGGCAACCTGAAGGAGGCGATCCGCGACGCCGGCATCATGGTGTCGATCATCCTGTTCCTCTTCCTGCTCAACATCCGCACCACGGTCATCACGTTGACCGCCATCCCGCTGAGTTTCGCGATCACCTTGCTCACCTTCACCTGGTTCGGCCTGTCGGTGAACTCCATGACCCTCGGCGGCCTCGCAGTCGCGATGGGCATGGTGGTGGACGACGCCATCGTGGACGTGGAAAACGTCTTCCGCCGTCTGCGCGAAAACGCCGCCCGCGCCACCCCGCGCCCGCGACTACCCGTCATCGCCGAGGCCTCCCGCGAGGTGCGAAACTCCATTCTCTACGCCACGATTCTCATCGTGCTGGTGTTTCTTCCGCTCCTCGGCCTGAGCGGGGTCGAGGGTAAGCTCTTCGCCCCCATCGCCATCGCCACCATCCTCAGCATGGCGGCCTCCTTCCTCGTCTCGCTCACCGTCATCCCGGTGCTCTGCGCCATGCTGCTTCACCCGAAGGCCGGAGCGGAACACGCCGACGGCGTTTTTGTGCGCGGCCTCAAACGTGCCGTCCACGCCACCGCCATCGCGCCCGCGCTGCGTTATCCGGTTCCCGTGCTCGCCCTCGTCACCGCCGTGCTCGTCGCCGCGTTCGCGCTGTATCCGCGCATGGGCAAGGACTTCCTCCCCAAGTTCCGCGAGGAGACCGCGCTCGTCGCCGCCACCGCCGCGCCCGGCACCTCGCTGGCCGAGATGAACCGCATCGGCGACATCATCGAACGCGAACTGCTGGCCATCGAGGGCGTGTCCAAGGTCGGCCGCCGTCTCGGCCGCGCCGAGCGCGGCGACCACGTCGTGCCCGTCTCGACCGCCGAGTTCGACGTCGATTTTATCCCGGACGGCAAACGCCCTCGCGCCGAAATCATCGCGGAGATCAACACCCGTCTGCGCCGCATCCCCGGAGCCTTCGCCGTCGTCAGCGGCCCGCTGGCCGACCGCATCGGCCACATGCTCAGCGGAGTCGCCGCCCCCGTGGCGGTGAAAATCTTCGGCCCCGACCTCGCGGAGCTGCGCCGCGTCGGCGAGCAGGTGCAGGCCATCGCCCGCGCCATCCCCGGATTTGAAAAAGCCCGTCTCGACGCGCAGGCGGATATTCCCCAGCTCCGCATCGAGGCGGACCGCGAACGCGCCGCCGCCTACGGCCTCACTCCCGGAGCGCTCAACGACCTCCTCTCCACGCTCGTCGGCGGGCAGGAAGTCGCCGAGCTGCGCGAAGGACAGCGCACCGTGCCGCTCGTCCTGCGCCTGCCAGAAACATGGCGCGCAAGCCCGGACCGCCTGCGCGAGCTGCTCATCGAGACTCCGCTCGGGCCTCGCATCCCGCTGAGCGCCGTCGCCGACGTGCGCGATGCCCGCGGCCCCAACGTCATCTTCCGCGAAAACAGCCAACGCCGCATGACCCTCGCCATCCAGCCCACCGGCCGCGATGTCGGGGCCAGCGTCGAGCTGCTCCGCGCCGCCGTCGCCGAGAAAGTCGCCCTACCGGAGGGCTATTTCGTGACCTACGAAGGCGAGTTCGAGGCCCAGCGCGACGCCACCCGGCGCATCGCCATCCTCGGCGCGATGATCGTGGTGGTGATCATTGTTCTCCTCCATGCCTACTTCCGCAGCCTCGGCCTCGCGCTCCAAGTCATGCTCAGCATCCCGCTGGCGCTGGCCGGCGCGCTGGCCTTCACCTGGTGGAAGCTCGACAACATCAGCATCGCCACCCTCGTCGGCTTCATCGCGGTGGGCGGCGTGGCGGCGCGAAACAATATCATGCTGCTGTCGCACTACCTGCACCTCATGCAGCACGAGGGCGAGAGCTTCACCCGCGAGATGGTGGTGCGCGGCACGCTCGAACGCGTCGTCCCCGTGCTCATGACCGCGCTCGCCGCCGGTATCGCGCTGATTCCGCTCGTCCTCGCGGCCGATCAACCGGGCAAGGAGATCCTGCACCCGGTGGCGGTCGCCATCGTCGGAGGCCTCGCCTCCTGCACCCTCCTGACCTTCGTCGTCACGCCCGCCGTCTTCTTCGCCTTTGGCCGCCGCTCCGCCGAGCGCGCGCTCGCAGTGCATGGCGAAGTCTTCGAGTGAGCACCTTTCCTTTGTCCGTAACCCAAAAACAAAAAACATCCACATCATGAAACTACCTATCGCTACTCGTATCCTCGCCCTCGTCCTCGCCTGTGCCGCGCCCGTCTTTGCCGCCGACGGCCACGACCACGCCGGCCACTCCCACGCCGCGAAAATCACCGGCCCCAACAAGGGTCGCGTCCTGACCGAACTGGAACCCCACGCCGAGTTTTTCGTCACCGCCGAGCGCAAGGTGCGGCTGACCTTCGTCGATGACGCGGGCAAGCCCGTGGCCATCCCCGCCGGCTTCACCGCCACCCTCGTGACGGGCGACCGCGCGAAACCGACCACGCTCCAATTCGCCGCCGAAGGCGAAGGCGCGGGCGCCACGCTGCTCAGCACCGCCGCGCTGCCCGAAGGTCAAAACCTCCCCGCCATTCTTCGCGCCACGCCCGAGGCCGGTGCGAAAGCCGTGACGATCCGCTTCCAGATCAACCTCGCCAACTGCGGCGAGTGCTCGCGCCCCGAATACGCCTGCACCTGCGCGCACTAAGCGGATAGCCCATCCGGAAGCCAGCATGAGCAATCATGCTGGCTTCCTTTTTTGAAGACACCCCCGCCGCACACCGCGTGTTCAAACTAGCCACGCGTTGACACAAAAACCGATTGACGCACGCTCGCTATCCGTGAGTCGCCTTCTATACTCCTTCGTAACCTTCGTGCTGCTGGCCCTATGGCTACCAGCGACGCAGCACTGCGGACTGGAGGCTGCCGGACTTATCACCGCCGACTCTGCGGACGAGCCCATCGCCTGTTGTGCGCCCACCGCGACTGTCTGTGCCTACGATAGCTGCCATGTGATCGAGCAATTCACGCCCAAAACCGCCAACGATTCGTTGCAGGTTCAGGCCCCCGATTTCGTCGCCTGCGTAGGTTTTATTTGCGTCCCATTTGTTGATCGCGAGCTGAGCACAGAGCCGGTTGTTTCGGTGGTCGCCACCGACCAGCCCATAAGCTGGGTGCCCACTTGGCATTTTGCTCGCCGCGCCGCGCCGCTTCCCCGCGCGCCGGCCATCTTGGTTTAATCAGTCCCTGCGCGGACTGATCTCCCCTGTTCGCTTCCCGTCGGCGCACCTGCGCGTGCCCGCACCGGGATTCCCCACCGTTCATCCCAGTCTCATTCCATCTGTTTCATTTTTCATGCATCCCTTGTCCTCTCTCCGTCATTTCATCCGCCCACCGGTCGGCATGCTTTTTATCGCCGGAGCCGCCGCGCTTTCGGCCCAAACCACGCCACCAACGGAACCCGCGCCGGCCATTTCGTTGCCGGCCTTGGTTGGTGAAATCACCGCCAAGAACCCGGAACGCCAGTTCTACCAAGACGAGATCGCCGCCGCCAAAGCCGGGCAGCGCTACTCCGCCACGTGGTCCGACCCGGAACTGTCCT
>JAUWBD010000213.1 GCA_030605125.1 Verrucomicrobiota bacterium
GCGGCGCGGCACATCCCGCTCCGCCTCCAGGAGCCGCACTTCGAAGCCTGGCTCGGGCTGTGGCGCCGCCATTGCCAGGCCCATCTCCCGCCCGCCGAGGCCGGCGAGATGATCGCCATCGCCGAGGCCATCGGCCAACGCCTGCGGGCGATCACCGGCGCGGACCGCCGGTGACGCGCCGTCATCGCGGCAGATATCACGGATAAGAAGCAGGATGTTCCCCAGTCATTATCCGCGCCCATCCGCGTGATCCGCGGTTAAGGTCCTGCCTTTGCCCCATCTGTGTCCATCCGTGTAATCTGTGGTTTAAGTCTGAATTTTTTAGCTGCTTGTATCACGCTGGGATCTCGGGCTCGACCAGCTGCGCGAGCTGAAGCAGCGATTCCTGCCAGCCGAGGTAACACATCTCGGCCGGGATCGCCTCGGGCACACCGGTCTGCTCGACGTGAAGCTCGGTGCCGCAAAGCACTTTCTTGAAGATCGCCGTCACCACGATCTCGCCGGGCAGCCCGGGATCGTCGAAGCGATCGGTGTAGCGCAGCCGCTCGTGCGGCACCATCTCGAGGAACTCGCCGCCGAAGGAGTGCGCTTTGCCGGCGCCGAAGTTGATGAACGACATCTTGAAACCGCCGCCGACCCGCGGCTCGAAGCGGTGCATCTTGCCGATGAATCCGAAGGGCGGCAGCCAGCGGCACATGGCGTCGGCCTCGGTGAAGGCGCGATAAACTTTTTCGGGAGACGCGCGCAGGACGCGGTGAATGCGGATGGTGTGGGCGGGCATGGGGAAGGCTTTCTCGTTTGGGAGTTGGTTTTGAAGGTCGCGAAGCGCGTCCCCTTCGCAACGAACGAAGCCGCTCCGGCCGGACAGGCCGCCGCACGTATTCCGTGGATTTTTCTCCACCCGGGCTTCGCTCCCTGCTGACTCGGTCTCAAACACATGCCGCGCCTCGACACCCGCTTCCTCCGACTGCAAGGCCCCCTGCTGGCGCTCATCGGCGTGATCTTCGCCATCTGGATCGGGCAGACGCTGGGCCCGGAGGGCTGGGACCAGCCTTTCAAGGTGGTCCCGGAGCGCGTCTCCGCCAGTTGGGACGCCCTGCGCGGCGGCGGACCCGCCGCCGCCGATCTCGCGCCCTTCGGCACGCTGCTCAGCCACGCCTTTCTCCACGGCGACATCGAGCACGTCGTGTTCAACATGATCTACCTTTGGATCTTCGGCGCGCTCGCGGTCGAGCATCTCGGGCGGCGCTGGCTGGCGATCATCTTTGTCGTCACGGCTGTCGCGGGCGGCGTCGGGCACGTGCTGCTCGATCCGGCGCGGAGCATCCCGATGCTCGGCGCCTCGGGCGCGGTGATGGGCTTCGAGGGCCTCTACCTCGGCCTCGCGATGCGCTTCGCGCTGAGCAATCCGCAGGTCTGGCCGCTCGCCCACCCGATCTCCCCGCTCCAGCTCGCGGCGATCGCCGTGCTCGGCATTTTCTACGACTTCCACGACGTGCTCCGGGGCAACGAATCCTTCATCGCCCACGGCGCCCACATCGGCGGCTTCGTCGCCGGCCTGTTCATCGCGACCGTGCTGCCGGCGCGCGTGGTGAAGCCCTGATCCTCCGCCGATCCGCGTTCGCGGACCGGCGCCCGCCCGCCCGCAGGGCGGGCGCGCCCTACGCGATCCGCCGCAGGTGCCAGCGCAGGCTCTGGAAATCCTGGCTGAGCGCGTCGAGCGGCAGGCCCAGCTCCATGAGCACGTCGCCCGTCCACTCGCCCTCCGGGCCGTGCACGCAGCGGTAGCGCGCCGTCGGATCGAGGCCGCGCAGGTGCAGCGGCGCGAAGCGCCAGTTGGGCTCCGCGAGCGCGAGCACCGCGGTGACGACCGCCTCGTCGCGCTCCGGCGACACCAGCATCCAGGCAGCGAGATTGCCCGAGGCGGGATCAGCGAGGCGATGCAGGTCGCCGTGGCGCAGGAGATGGCGCGTGCGCTTCGCCTGCTCGACCAGGTCCTTCGCCTCGGCGAGATCGGCCTCGTCGAGCTTGGTGAGATCGAGTTCGAAACCGAACTGGCCCGCCAGGGCCACGCGGCCGCGCGTGCCCATCGACGTGCTGCGATGGAGCTGGTGGTTGGGCACGGCCGAGACGTGCGCGCCCATGGTGCAGGGCGGATAGACGAGCGAGGTGCCGTGCTGGATGCGCAGGCGCGCGATGGCGTCGGTGTTGTCCGAGCACCAGAACTGCGGCGTGTAGTGCAGCATGCCGGGATCGTAGCGCCCGCCGCCGCCCGAGCAGCCTTCGATCAGGAGCTCGGGGAACTCGCGCACGAGACGCTCGGCAAACGCATAGACGCCGAGGATGTGGCGGTGAAAAACCTCGCCCTGTCGCTCGGGCGGCAGCGCGGCGGAGCCGACCTCGGTGAGGTGGCGGTTCATGTCCCACTTCACGTAGCCGATCGGGGCCTCGCGCAGGATCTTCGCCACCTGGGTGTAGATCGCGTCCACCACCTCGGGTCGGGAAAAATCGAGCACGAGCTGGTGCCGCCCCTCGGTGCGCGCGCGACCGGGGACATGCAGGCACCAGTCGGGATGGGCGCGGTAGAGCTCGCTGTCGGGCGAGATCATCTCCGGCTCGAACCAGAGGCCGAAACGCAGCCCCTCGGCCTCGATGCGCCGGCCCACGTCGGCGACGCCCTCCGGGAGTTTTTTGCGATCCACGAACCAGTCGCCGAGCGAGGTGGTGTCGTCGTTGCGTTTCCCGAACCAGCCGTCGTCGAGCACGAAAAGCTCGATGCCGAGCGCGCCGGCGGTCCTGGCGATGGCGGCGAGTTTTTCCGCGGTGAAGTCGAAGTAGGTGGCCTCCCAGTTGTTGATCAGGATCGGGCGCTCGCGGTCGCGCCACGGGCCGCGCACGAGGCGCTCGCGGTAGAGCCGGTGATACTGCCCGGACAGGCCGCCGAGGCCGGCGGCGGAAAAAGCGAGGACCACCTCGGGCGTTTGGAAGCTTTCCCCCGGCGCGAGATGCCATTCGAAACCGTCGGGATGGATGCCGAGCAGGGCGCGGGCGCGGAAAAGCTGATCCACCTCCGCGCCGCCGTGGTGGTTTCCTGAATACACGAGGCTGAAGCCGCGCGCCTCGCCCTGCGTCTCGTCGGCCTGCGGCGCGAGCAGGGCGAAAAAGGGATGGCTCTGGTGGCTGCTCGCCCCGCGGCGCGATCCTATCCACTGCGCGCCGGAGCGCAGCGCCGCACGCTCCACCCAGCGTTCGCGGGCCCAGGCGCCGGGCAGGGTGAGCAAGTCGTGGCGATGATGCGGGAGATCCAGCGCGGCGCTGAGCGCGCGAGTGAGCGTGATCGGAGCGGATCCGCGATTCGTGATGCGGGCGGAGCGGGCGATCACATCGCGGTCCGCGAAGACCGTGTAGCTGAGCGTGACGAGGATGCCGGAGTTCTCGCGCTCGTCACGCAGATCGACCTCCAGCGTCTCGGCCTCGGCCGGCGCCTCGGCGTAGGTGGCGGGGAGCCCCGGCAGCGCGGGCTTGCCCGGCAGCACCCGATGGCCGGCGTAAATGAGGCGCAGCCCGTGGGTGCCGTCGGCGTGCCGCACATCCACGGCGGGCTCGCGGAAGTCGCCGGTGTTGGCCGTCGGGTATTCGTAGCGCAGCGTGTCGTAGCCCGTCTTCGGCCAGAGCGCGGCGCCACGGCGGCGCTCGGGGCTGAAGGCGGCCGCTCCCGACTCCAGGCGCTCGGCCAGCGAAGCATCAGGCGCAAGCGGCCCGCCCCAGTGCAGGTGACAGAGCAAACCGGAGGGGTGCACGCCGCAGGCGTAGGTGGACGCGGCGCCGCGCAGGAAGAAGAGCGGCTGGCCGGGGGCGGGGCTGAGAACGGTGACGAGCGACATGGAAGAAGGGAGGGCGGGCCCGCTGGGCCAAGTTTACCGATAGTCGGGCAGATAGGCTTTCTCGGCCTCGAAGAGCTCGAGCGTCATCGCCTTGATCTGCGCCGGCGTGCAGACGGCGGCGGTGAGCGGATCGAGCATGAGCGCGTGAATCGCCGCCTCCTTGCTGCGCTCGATGGCGGACTGGGCGCCGAGGTCGAACATGCCGAGATTGGTGGCGCAGACGTTGGCCATCTGCCGCGGCAGGGCGCCGTGGCGGGTGGGGTTGATGCCGTTGGCGTCCACGAGGCAGGCCACCTCGACGCAAGAGTCGGCGGGCAGGTTGGTGATGAGTTGTCCGGAGCCGCCGTGGTTGTTCATCACGTTTCCGTGGATGCGGAAGGGGCTGTCCTTCTCGCGCGCCTCGATGATCCAGGAGGCGTATTCCCAAGAGCGCGCCCAGTCGATGGATTCGGCGCCCTTGAGCATGGCGAGGCGCGTGGCGTCGGCAGACTTGCGCCAGGTGGGCCAGTTGGTGGCGTAGAACCGCGAGCCGCCGTCGTAGCCCATGCGGAGAAGTTTCCGGCCCTCCTCGCTCTTGCGATAGTAGGGCAGGTATTCGGAAAGATGTCCGGAGCTCTCGGTGATGAAGGCACCGAAGTGCAGGCACATGTCCTTCCGCACGAGATCGGTCTGCTTGTAGGCGACCTCCATCTTCTTGTCCCAGTTGCGGTAGTCGCCGGCATCGGAGCGCGCGAGACCGGCGGCGTGCTCGCGCGCGGCCTCGGCGAGGTCGGCCGTGAACTTCTTGTAGAGACGGTCCGTGTAGAGGTTGACGCCCTGGTGCTCGAGCTTGGTGAACCAGGCGAGGTGGTTGATGCCCGCGCACTCCCAGTCCATCTCCTCGTAGGGCACGCCGGCGTATTTCGCGAGCAGGTGGCTGGTGCCCTGCACGCTGTGGCAAAGGCCCACGACCTCCATCGAGGAGACGCGGCCGGCGGCGGTGCACATCATCGCCATCGGATTGGTGTAGTTGAGCACGAGCGCGCCGGGGCAAAGGCGCTCGCAGTCGCGCAGGGCGTCAAGAAACACCGGGATCGTGCGCAACGACTTGAACAAGCCGCCCGGGCCGATCGTGTCGCCGATGCACTGGTCGATGCCGTATTTCAGCGGGATGTCGTTGTCGTGCTTCACGCACTCCACGCCGCTCACCTCGATGCAGTTCACGATATAGTCGCTGCCCTTGAGCACCTGCGTGCGGTCGGGCGAGGCGATCACCTTCCAGCGTTTTTCCTGACCGAGCTTGGCGATCAGCTTAACGATGAGCTGGCGCATCGTGCGCAGGCGGGAGAGGTCGATGTCCACCAGCGCGATCACGCCGCCCTGATTGCCGGGGATGCGCAGGACGTCGTTGACGAGGCGGGGCGTGAAGCCGGAGCCGGCGCCGAGCATCGTGAGCTTGATCGGGCGCAGCATGCGGCCGGGCAGGCCTTGGGCGGCGGCGTCTTGGGTGTGCGCCGCGTGACCGGCGAGTTTCGACTTTTTCGAGGTAGCCATGGGGAGAGGAGGTTTCACCGATGCTGAGCCCCGCCCTCCCGCGACGCCAAAGAGTGAAAGTTTGACCTGTGATATGCATTATGTGATTTCGGACGGATGGACCCTGTGCTCCCCGACCCCTTCTCCACCGTGGACGGCGTGGACGAGGAGACGCGCGGCAACCCCTCCTACTATTTTGACAACCATCGGCGCGGGCGGGCGGATGAAGCGGTGATCCAGCAGACGCTGGCCGGCACCGCCTTCCTGCAAGCGCCGGGCCGCCGGCACGCCGTGGGCCCGGGATTCGCGATGCTTTTCACCCACGACGAACCCACCAGCTACGGTTATCCGCCCGAGGCGACCGAGCCCTACCGGCAGCGTTACCTCTCTTTCCGCCTCGGCGCGCTGCGCCCGTGGTTCGATCGGCTGCGCGGCGAGTTCGGGCCCGTCCTCAGAATGGCGAAAGGCGGCGAAGCATCGGCGGTGGCGGACGATATTTTCCGCATGTTCCGCGGCCGCGAGTTCCGCGACCGTTTCCAGCAGGCGGAGCTGTTGCACCAGTTGTTGATCGCGCTCTATCGCGAACAGGTGGCGGCGGCGCAAACGCGCGATCCGGTCGAGTTCGGCTACCATTACCTGCGCGACCACTTTCGCTCTCCGCTCAATCTCAAGGAAGTCGCGGAGCGCTGCGGAGTGAGCCGCGAGCATTTCATCCGCGGCTTCGGTCGGCGCTACGGCGAGCCGCCGGGCGAGATGCTGCGTCGCCTGCGGCTTGAGCACGCCGACCGCATGCTCCGCGCCACCCAGCTGCCGGTGCAAGATGTGGCCGTGGCCTGCGGTTTCGCCGACGCCAACAGTTTTTGCCGGGCATATCGCCTGAAATACGGCGTCTCGCCGGGCGCAAACCGCCGCGCCCCCTAGCGCTTCTCGGCACATGCCAGCCGGATGCGATTTGTTGCGGCTTTCACTCGAAGAAACGTGCCCCTGCGGTAATCCACCCGATACCCTAAACCGCGGCATTCTGGGAGGCTTTCTCGGGCCCCCTCCATGGGGCGCCGCTTCTCATTTCCATCTCCCCGTCAGCACGTTCACCAGCGATGAAAAAATCGTCCGCGTCCGCCCTTTCCGCAGCACCGCAGGTATCCGGCTCCCGACCTCTCCTCGAGGCGGCCGACGCCCTCGCCGAGTCCCGCCTTCGCTCGATCCTCGCCGCCGTCGTCGCCTTCCGCGACGGCGATTTTTCCGTGCGCCTGCCCGTCGAGTGGGAAGGCACCGCCGGCCGCATCGCCGACGCCTTCAACCAGACCATCCGCCAAGAGGAGCGCGTCTCCTCCGAGATCAACCGCCTCAGCCTCACCGTCGGCAAGGAAGGCCGTCTCCGCCAGCGCATGTCCGTGCCCGGCGCGGCCGGCGCCTGGGCCGAGAAGGTGGACTCCTTCAACACCCTGCTCGACGACCTCGTGCGCCCGACCACCGAGGTCGCCCGCACCATCGGCGCCGTCGCCAAGGGCGACCTCGACCAGTCCATGGACCTCGAGGTGGACGGGCGCCCCCTCAAGGGCGAGTTCCTCAGCTCCGCCAAGCTCGTGAACACGATGATCGAGCAGCTCTCGGTCTTCACCTCGGAGGTGACGCGCGTCGCCCGCGAGGTCGGCACCGAGGGCAAGCTCGGCGGCCAGGCCAAGGTCCGCGGCGTCTCCGGCGTGTGGAAAGAGCTCACCGAGTCCGTCAACCAGATGGCGGGCAACCTCACCGCGCAGGTGCGCAACATCGCCGAGGTCACCATCGCCGTCGCCAACGGCGACCTTTCCAAAAAGATCACCGTCGATGTGCGCGGCGAGATCCTCCAGCTCAAGGAGGCCATCAACACCATGGTGGACCAGCTCCGCTCCTTCGCCTCCGAGGTGACGCGCGTGGCCCGCGAGGTCGGCACCGAGGGCCGCCTCGGCGGCCAGGCCGTCGTGCCCGGCGTGGCCGGCACCTGGAAGGACCTCACCGACTCGGTCAACGCCATGGCGACCAACCTCACCGCGCAGGTGCGCAACATCGCCACCGTCACCACCGCTGTCGCCCGCGGCGACCTTTCGCGCAAGATCACCGTCGAGGTGAAGGGCGAGATTCTCGAGCTCAAGGACACCATCAACACCATGGTGGACCAGCTCAACGGCTTCTCCTCCGAGGTGACCCGCGTGGCCCGCGAGGTTGGCACCGAGGGCAAGCTCGGCGGCCAGG
>JAUWBD010000192.1 GCA_030605125.1 Verrucomicrobiota bacterium
CGACCTGCGCGAGCGCATCCGCCACGACCTCCACTCCATCGAGACCTGGAGCCTCTTCTTCGACATCCAGATCATGTTCCGCACCCTCTTCAGTCGAAAAGGCGCCTGCTAGGTTCGTATCCATAGAATACTTACACCAAAGCCCGCCGCACCCGCCTGACCCGCCGTCATTGGTCATAGGTCATTGGTCCTTCCGCGGCCCCCTTCCCCCAACTTCTCTTCAATGAAAATCGCCTACGTCTTCCACCACGACGCCGCCAATCCCGCCGTTCAATCTGGCCTCCCCGCCTCCTCGCTCGCCGGCTTCCAGCGGCTCGGGGCCGACATCATGCCGGTCTTCCCGCTCTCCACTCGCTCCCGAAAGGCCTACGCCAAGAAGATCTTCGCCCGCATGCTCGGCCAGCGCTACCGCGCCGACCGCGAGCCCGCCTACCTTGAGGCCGCCGCCGCCGAGTTCGAGGCACGCGTATCCGACGAAGACTACGATTTCGTTTACACCCCCGGCTCCGAACTCGTGGGCAACCTCCGCACCCAGCGCCCCATCACCTTCGCCTGCGACGCCACCTTCGCCAACATGGTGGACTACTACTGGGACTTCACGAACCTCTCGCCCGAATACCTGCGCATGGGCCACGAGCAGGAGGCCGCCGCGCTTTCCCGCGCCTCCCTCGCCGTCTATTCCGCCGAGTGGGCCGCCAAGTCCGCCATCAACGACTACGGCGCCGATCCCTCCAAGGTCGTCGTCATCCCCTTCGGCGCCAACATCGGCCAGGAAAACACCTGGCCCGAGGTGCGCGGCTGGATCGAGCAACGCCCGCGCGACGAGCTCCGCCTGCTCTTCGTCGGCCGCCACTGGGAGCGCAAGGGCGGCGACATCCTCGTCCACGCCGCCTACTGCCTCGCCAAGCTCGGCCACAAGGTCCGCGTGGACATCGTCGGGTGCCCCATCCCCACCCGCCACCGCGCCCTGCCCTGGCTGCACGGCCACGGCCTGCTCAGCCCGCGCGTCGCCGGCGACATGGCGCGACTCCACGAGCTGTTCACCCAGGCGCACTTCGTTTTCGTGCCCTCGCGCGCCGAGTGCTACGGCATGACTTTCGCCGAGGCCAACGCCTACGGCGTCCCCGCGATCAGCACCGACACGGGCGGGGTCTGCGGTGTCGTGAAGGATGGCTACAACGGCTACCTTCTTCCCCTCGACGCCCAAGGCCCCGCCTACGCGGACCTCATCGCCTCCGCCTGGGCCAACCCCGCCCACTACGAACGCCTCTGCGCGCAATCGTTCGAGGCCTTCGCCCGCCACTACAACTGGGGCGTCTTCTGCGAGAAGTTCGTCAACATCGTCGTCGAGCGCGGCATTTCCTCCGCGCCGCGCGGCGCTCCCGCCAACGCCCGCCTCTCCTCCCCCGCGCGCGTCGCCGGCCGCGAGTTCTTCTCCGCCAAGGAAGCCTGGGCCTGAGCACCCCACGAGGGCCGGCATCCCGGCCGGCCCTCCCTCCCTCTCCACTCTTCGATCAGTCCGATCTGACTGATCCGTCCGATCCGACCGATCAGTCAGCAACGCCCGATGCCCGCATCCGCCTCCAGCCTCCCGCACACCCTCGCCGCCTCCCCACCGCCCCAGGCACCCGCCCGCGAACAGGGCGTGCTCCTCTCGCCCTCCGCCCTGCTCTCCCTCGCCGCCGGCGTGCTCACGCCCTTCACCGTCTCGCTCGGCGGCGAGATGCCGCTCGGCGAGCTGCTGCTCTTCATCGCCGCGGGATGGGCCGTGCTCATCGTCGCGCTCGCCCAGGCCTGGCCCGGCCCGCTCTGGCGCAGCCCGCTCTTCCTCCTTTTCCTCGCCGGGCAGGCGATCGCGCTCGGCGCCTACGTCGCCTCGGACCTCTACCGCGGCAGCGCCCCTCACGATTTCTTCCGGGGCTGGGCCCGCATGATCTTCCTCGGGGTGGACCTCGCCGCCATCGCCTACCTCGTGGGCTGCCACGCGCGAAACTTTCTCCTGCTCCTGGTCGGCGTCCAATTCGGCGAGATCATCAAGGTCCACCTCGAGGGCGCGCTCTTCGGCGACTACTGGAAATTCGGCTACGCCCTCCCGGTCACCGTCGTCGCGATGATCGTCGCGGGCCGCGGCGGCCTCGCGCTCGCCGGCTGCGCCGCCGCCGGTCTCGGACTTGTCCACTTCGTCCTCGATTTCCGCAGCCTCGGTCTCATCTGCCTGCTCGTCGCGGCCTTTCTCGGCGTGCAAACCTTCTCCCGCGAGTGGCGCACGGTCCTCGCCCCGCTCGGCCTCGCCTGCGGCGTCGCCCTCGGCCTCGCGGTTTACACCCACACCCGCAGCGACCGCGAGGGCGACCGCTCCACCCGCTCCAACGTGGAACGCACCGCGATGGTCGTCGCCGGCCTCGAGGCCTTTCGCGACTCGCCGCTCCTCGGCCACGGCTCCTGGTTCAGCCGCACCCACGTGATCGACAACTTCATGGTCATCCGCGAAGAGGGCGCGCGCGATGCCGGCGTGGGCGGCTTCGCCGGCGCCAACGAGATCGAGGAGGATGCCGTCGCGCTCCACTCGCAGCTCCTCGTCACCCTCGCCGAGGGCGGGCTTTTCGGCGCCGCCTTCTTCCTTCCCTTCACCCTCGGACTGGCCTGGGCCCTGCACAACCAGATCGTCGTGCGCCCTTGGCACGCGCTCACGCCGGTGCGCGTCTTCGTGCTCTCGCTCGCGCTCTTCCACGTCTTCCTCAGCCCCTTTTCCGGCGCCCACCGCGTCGGCATCGCCCTCGCGGCCATCCTGATCGTGCTCATCCACCGCGAACACGTCCTCGCCCGCGCCGCCGAGCGCGAGGCGGATCAAACCGCGCCCGCCCCGCCCGCCTCCCTCTTCGCCCCCCGCCCCAAGCCGGAGGCCCGCGCATGAACAAGCTCCTCTCCCTCCTGCCTGAGAAAATTCGAGCCAAGCTCGCCCGCCCGCCGCGGGAGCTGGCGATGTTTTTCGTCACGTCCATCGCCGCACGCGTGATCGGCGTCGCCTGCCAGCTGCTCCAGGTGCCGATCGTCGTCGGCTCGCTCGGCACCGAGGCCTTCGGCCTCTGGATGACCTTCGTGACGCTCGCCGGCATCGTGATCTTCGCCGACTTCGGCCTCGGCATCGGCGTGCAAAACCGCCTCGCCGAACTCTTCGCGCACGACGACGCCAAATCCCGCTCCCACGCCCACGACTTTTTCGGCAGCGCCTTCCTCTTCCTCACGCTGATCGCCGTCGCGCTCGGCGTCGGTTGCTGGGCGCTCAACAACCAGCTCGACCACGCGCGCCTCTTCGACCTCAAGGACCCGGCCGTGATCCAGGCCGCGCCGCTTGCCGCCCTGCTCACCATGCTCTCGCTCTGCGCGGGCTTTCCCCTCGGTCTCGCGCAACGCGTCGCCTACGCCCGCCAAAAAGGCTGGGCCTGCAACGCCGCCCAGGCGATCGGCAGCCTGCTCTCGCTCGCCGTCGTCGCGCTCGCCGCCGCCCGCGGCTGGGGCCTCGTGGCGCTCGTCATCGCCGGCCAGGGCTCGCTCTTTCTCTGCAACCTCGTGCTGCTCGTCACCCAGCTCGCGCGCCTGCGCTGGCTCGCGGTGTGGCGCTACCGCCTGCGCCCCGCGCTGATCCGCCAGCTCGTCGGCCTCGGCGCCTGCTTTGGCGCGCAACAAGTGCTCAACACCGTGCTCTTCACGCTGCCGCAGATCATCATCTCCACGCAGCTCGGCGCGGCCGCCGTCACGCCCTTCAACCTCCTCCAGCGGCTCTACAATCTCTTCAGCGTCGTCCAAAACGCCTTCATGCTCCCGCTCTGGCCGCGCTACTCGCAGGCCAAGGCCCGCGGCGAGTTCGACTGGATGCGCTCCACGCTGCGGCGCTCCGTTTACGCCACCATCGGCGCGAGCGTGCTGCCGCTCTGCCTCGGCGCCGCCTTCGCCCCCTGGATCGTGCGAAACTGGGTCGGCCACCAGGTCGAGGGCCTCACCTGGATGCTGATCCTGCTCCTTGGCGCCTGGAACGCCCTCGTGCTGCTCCAGCAACCCTTCGGCTACCTGCTCGCCGGCGTCTCCGAGATCAAACGCACCACGCTCTACAGCATCATCAGCGCCACCGTCGGCCTCGCGCTCATGTTCACCTTCGTGCAACCGCTCGGCGCGGCCGGCGTCGCGCTCGGCCTGCTGCTCGGCTTCGTGCCCTTCAGCTTCCTCGGCACCATCCACGAGGCGCGCCGCTACCTGCGCTCCACCGCCAAGGCGCCCCGTCCCGCCGGCCCCGAAACCCTCCAACCCGCGGCCGCCACCGCCTCCCCCGCATGAGCACCCTCGCCGCCACCTCGTCCACCCCCTCCGCCGCCCGCGAGACCCGACTCTGGCAAGATCCGCCCCGCCGCACCGGCTTCGCCCGCTACGCCGGCTTGGCCACGCGGCTGCTCGCGCTTGCCCGCGACCGCCTGCTCGAGCGCTTCATCGACCTGCTCGGTGCGCTCAGCACGCCCGGCGTGCGCATCGTCGGCCGCCTCCAGGCCTGGTCGCTCCGGCAGATGGGCGCGCGGGTCGAGTCCGACCAGATCTGGCTCGCGCCTGACGTGCGCTTCGACTGGCCCGAGCACCTCGTCGTCGGCGCGCGCGTGACGCTCAACTCCGGCACCCGCATCACCTGCCACGAGCAAGTCGTGCTCGGCGACGACTTCCTCGCCGCGCCCGGCCTGCTCATCAACGCCGGCACGCACGATCTCGCCACGCTGCAACCCGCCTCCGCGCCCGTGATCATCGGTCCCGGCGTGTGGTGCGGCGCGCGCGTCACCATCGGCGCCGGGGTGGTCGTCGGCGCCGGCGCGGTGATCGGCGCCGGCGCGGTCGTGGTGCGCGACATCCCCTCAAACCACGTCGCCGTCGGCATCCCCGCCCGCCCCGTGCGCGATCTCACCGCCCTCCGCGAGGCCAACCCCCGCCGCTGGTCCAACTTCTCCCGAGCCTGATGCCGCGTCTCCTCAAGCTCTTGGCCTGCACGCTCGCCGGCGCGTTTCCCGTGGTGGCAAGCGCCGACGAGCCCATTCGGCATTCGGCATTCGACATTCGGCATTCCGCCGCAGGCGGCGGCGTGGCCGAACGCATCGGCATCATGACGCACTTCGCGCACGGACAGCCGCTCGACCTCATCCCGCCGCTCGTCGCCACCGGCGTCCGCCACGTGCGCGACGAGGTTTACTGGGACCACGTCGAGGTCGCGCCCGGCCGCTTCGAGTTCCCGAAAAAATTCGACGACTACCTCGCCGCGTTGCGCCGGCACGACATCCGCCCGCTCGTGCCGCTCACCTTCGAGAGCCGCCACCACGACGGCGGCCAGACGCCCCACACCGAGGCCGGATTCCAAGCCTACGCGCGCTACGCCGTCGAGGTGCTGCGCCGCTACGGCGACCAGATTCAAGCCGTGGAAATCTGGAACGAATACAACGGCGGCTTCATCAAGGGCCCCGCCACCGAGGACCGCTCCGGCACCTACACCAAGATGCTGCGCCACGCCTACGCCGCGATCAAACGCGAGCGCCCCGATGTCACCGTGCTCGGCGCCTCCACCGCCGGCCTGCCCTTCCCCTACCTCGAGCGGCTCGGGGCCGCCGGCGCCTTCGCGCACATGGATGCCGTATCCATCCATCCCTACAGGGATACCCGCCCGCCCGAGACGCTCGAGCCCGCCATCCGTCGCCTCCAAAAGCTGATCGCCCGTCACAGCCCCGATCGGCCTCTGCCTATCTGGGTGACCGAGATCGGTTGGCCCGCCCGTCCGCCCGGCGCGCAGACCGGCCCCGCCCTCGACGAGGACACGCAGGCCGCCTACCTCGTGCGCTGCATCGCCATCCTCCTCCACGCCGGCGTGGAGAAGGTCTATTGGTATCAATTTCTCGAACACGGCGTAGACGCCGGCCTCGGCATGCTGCGCGCCCAGAAGGGCTACCCGCCCAAGCCCGCCCACGCCGCCTTCGTCACCCTGCTCGCCCAGCTCCGCGACATCGCCACCCTCGAGCGCGAACCCGCCGCCGACGGCATCTACAGCTTTATCCTCCGCCCCAAGTCGCCAACCACCGCTTCCTCCGACATTCGACATTCGTCATTGGACATTCGTCATTCGGCGGCTCCGCCGCCGACCCGCCTGCTCTGGTCGCTCCGCCCGGTCAACATCCCCACCCACGGCGCCACGCGCCTCGTGCGCCTCGACGGCGCGAGCGAGACTCCGCCCGACTGGATCGTTCTCACCGATCGGCCCGTCTATCTCCACGGCGCCACCGCCTCGCCTGCGCCCGCTCCCGGCGGCGACGACCGCCCCTCCCCTCTCGCCGCCTCCGTCGCCGACTTCTCCTTCGAGCAGGATCGCGGCGGCTGGAGCTACGGCTCCATGACCTTCTCCCGCACCGGCGCCACCGAGTTTACCCGCCTCACCGAGACCCGCGTCACGGACTGGAAGGAGGAGTGGCACCTCCCCGGCACGCCCCTCTCCCTCTCCGAGGAAGAACAACACCCCGCCACCGCCGGCCTGCGCCCCGTCGCGGCCGTGCGCCGCTGGACGAGCGACCGCGGCGGCCCTGTGCGCGTCGAGGCGCGTTTCGAGGCCCAGGCCCAGGGAGACGGCGTGCGCGTGCGCATCCTCGCCGACGGCCAGGTGCGCGCCTCCGAAGTGATCGGCGGACCGCGCCGCCCGGTCTTCGAGGTGGCGTTCGACTGCGAGCTGCCGGCCGGCGGCCACCTCGACTTCGCCGTGGATCCCGGCCCCGGTGGCACGGCCCACCACGACGCCACGCGCGTCGAAGTCACCATCTTCCCATCCACCAGCACCTCCGCACCCAAAACGCCATGAACGAAGCCCAATGCCTCCTCGTCGTCACGCCCACCCTCGGTGACTCTCCCTTCCTCGACCAGACGATCGCCTCCATCGAGGCCCAGCCGCTCCACATCCGCCACGTGATCTCCACCCCCGGCCGGCGCGTGGCCGAGCTCGCCGCCCGCTATCCGCATGCGCTCGTCGTGCCCGACGCCGGCCGCCTCGGCGGCATCTACGGCGCCATCAACGCCGGCATCGACGCCGCCAACTCCCGCTTCAAATGGGATTGGTTCACCTACATCAACGACGACGACGCCCTCCTCCCCGGCTTCGGCCACGCCATGCTGGAAAACTTCCGCGACTCCGATCCCGCTCCGGTGGTTTACGGCGACGTGGAGCTGATCGACGAGGACGGCGCCCGTATCAGCCGAATCACTACCGCGGAAAATCCCGCCTGGATTCCGGCGCTGCTTCACCAGGGCATCAGTCCGCTCATGCAGCAGGGCATGGCCTTCCGTCGCGACGTCGTGGACCGGCTCGGCGGCTTCGACCTGCGCTTCCGCCTCTGCGCCGACCTCGACTTCTGGCTCCGCGCCTATGCCAACGGCGAGCCCTTCCGCTACCAGCCCGAGTGCGTGGCCCAGTTCCGCCTGCGCGAGGGCCAGCTCTCCTCCGACACCTCGGTGACGAAGGCCGAGCAGGACACCATCGTCTCGCGCCACCTGCCCTGGCGCCCCTCCTACGTGAACCGCCTCGCCACGCGTTTCCTCTACCGCGCCTACAACCTGCCGCGCTACGTGGAGCGCTTCCGCAACCGCGGCCTCCGCACCAGCTACGCCCTCCTCCAAGAAGGCGCCGCTAAGGCGGCCTGAAATGATCGACCACGGATCGCACGGATAAACACGGATAAAACTTCCGCACATCCGCGACATCCGTGGTTCCGGTCTTCTCATCCTTCAATCCGTGCCCATCCGTGCAATCCGTGGTTAAAAACTTCCCGCCTCCGGCCCACGACCTCGAAGTCGTCATCCTCAACGACTACGCCACCACCACCGGCGGCTCCACCGCGGTGGCCATCGCCTCCGCCCTCGGCCTCGCGCGCCGCGGAGTGCGCGTCACCTACTTCTCCTGCGTGGGCCCAGTGGCGCCGGAGTTGCAAGGCGTGCCTGGCCTCGAGGTCGTCTGCCTCGGCCAGCACGAGATCGCCAAGGATCCGAAGCGCCTCCGCGCCCTCAGCTCCGGCCTACGCAACGCCTCCGCGGTCGCCGCGCTCCGGCAAGTCCTCGCCGACAAGGACCCCGCGCGCACCCTCGTTCACGCCCACACCTGGATGAAGGCGATGTCGCCCTTCGCCCTCGATGTCGCGCCCGAGCTGGGTTTCCCGCTCGTGGTCACGCTCCACGATTTCTTCATCACCTGCCCGAGCGGCGGCTTCTACGACCACGCCACCGCCACGGTTTGCAAACGCACACCGCTCTCCGCCTCCTGCCTCGCCTGCAACTGCGACCGCCGCCACTACGCCCACAAGCTCTGGCGCGTGGCCCGCACCGCCCTGCAAAACGGCGCCCTCGGCCTGCCTTCGCGCGTGAGCCTCTACCTCGGGGTCTCGGAGTTCAGCCTCAACATCCTCCGCCCCCACCTCCCGCCCAGCATCCCCGCCGCCGTGCTGCGCAACGCCGTGGACTGCGTGGACGAGGGTCCGGCCGAAGTGGCGGGCCACGACGCCTTCCTCTACGTCGGCCGCTTCGTGCCCGAGAAAGGCGTGCGCCTCTTCGCCGAGGCGGTGCAGGCCACCGGCCTGCCCGCGGTCTTCGTCGGCGACGGCGAACTCGCGCCCGAGCTGCGCCGCCTTTGTCCCGACGCGAGATTCACCGGCTGGCTGAAACCGGACGAGATCCGCGCCGAGCTGCGCGCCGCCCGCGCGCTCGTGTTTCCGCCGACCTGGTATGAGACGCTCGGGCTGGTCGCGGTCGAGGCCGCCAGCGCGGGCGTGCCCGCGATCGTCTCCGACGGCTGCGCCGCTTCCGATGCGATCCAGCACGGGCGCACCGGCCTGCACTTCAAGCACGGC
>JAUWBD010000169.1 GCA_030605125.1 Verrucomicrobiota bacterium
CCCGTGCCGTTCGGCAACACGCACGCGTCCGCCGTCGGCACGTGGGTGTGCGTGCCGAGCACCGCGAGCGCCCGCCCGTCGAGGTGCCAGCCGAGCGCGATTTTCTCGCTCGTGGCCTCCATGTGCGCCTCCACGAGAAACGCGTCCGCATCGAGCGTCAGCCGGCGCATCATGTCGTCCGCGCACAGGAAGGGGCACTCCGCCTTGAGCCCCATATAGGTGCGGCCGAGCACGGTGAAGACCCCGAGCCGCAGGCCCTTCACGTTCACGATCACATGGTCCGCGCCCGGGCAGGCCCCGGGCAGATTCGCCGGACGGCACACGCGCGGCAGGTCGTCGATCTCGCTTTCCCAGCCGCGCTGGTCCCACACGTGGTCGCCGAGCGTGATCGCGTCCACCCCGCTTTGCAGAAGCTGTTTCGCGATGCTGCCGGTGATGCCCGCGCCCGCGGCGGCGTTTTCCCCGTTGGCGATCACCGCGTCGATCTTTAGCTCCGTGCGCAGGCGCGGCAGGCGCTCGATCAACATCTCGCGACCGGGCCTTCCCACGATGTCGCCGACAAAAAAAATCCGAATCATCCGCGCACCGTGCGCCCCCCGTCGCCCCCCTCCAAGCCCAAATCACCGCACGCCGCCGGCTCGCGGATCCACCCGCCACACGCGCCAGCGACGGGCGCGGCGCAGGTCCCAACGCGAGACCGCCGCCTCCGCCACCAGGACCACCGCCAGCGCCGCGAGCCACCAGAGCCGCAAGCTCCGCAACTCCACCCGCCGCGGCGCGGCCCAGATTTTCGCCAGGTCCAGCCGTTCGCCGCCGCCGCTTCGCGCCGCGAGCTGACGCAGCTCGCGCAGCGCTTCACGATCAAAGGCCCACTCCGCCGAGCCGCTCGCCGCCACCGGGCCGAAAGGCAGCGCCGCCGCGCCCACGCGCACCACGCCGCGCGCCGCCTCCTCGGGCGCC
Source organism: Verrucomicrobiota bacterium (assembly GCA_030605125.1). Classification (GTDB taxonomy): domain Bacteria; phylum Verrucomicrobiota; class Verrucomicrobiia; order Opitutales; family Opitutaceae; genus IMCC26134_A. Next base: position 961 of record JAUWBD010000169.1, read on the forward strand.
AGCCGCGCCGTCGCACGGAAACGACCGGGCTCGATCTTTTCCCACACCAGCGGCCGCGCTCCGCCCGCCGACGCGCCCGCCAAAGCCGCCGTCGGCGGCGTGCTCGCGATCCGCCCCGACCACGATTCGTCGTGCAACAACTCCACCGCGAGCGTCTCGCCGCGCAGCTCCGTGCGCACCGCCAACCCCGCCGGCGCATCCTCGCCCGCCAGCCACCGGCCGAGCGTCTGCGCGAAGTCGCCATAGTCGGCCCAGGCCCGCGCGAGGTAGGAAAACTCGCCGCCAAGCGGGAACGACACCGCCGCCACCCGGCCCGCGCCGCGCGCCCAGGTCGCCACGAGCGGCGCCTGATACTCGTCGGTCGTCACCAGCGAGGCCGTGGCCCCGTCGCGCAGGTAGCTGAGGTTGTAGCCGTCCACCGCCGGCAGCCACTTCGGCGCGCGCGCCGCGATCTGGCTCCAGCCCGGCGTGCCGGCCGCCTCGGTGTTTTCTTGGATAAAAGCCGAGCGCGCCACCGACACCGTTTCCTGCGCGAAGATCGCCGGCAGCTCGCCGGCATCGCGCGTGAAGAAGATCCGCCCGCCGCCGCGCGCGGCGATGTCCTTCAAGAAATCCGCGTCCACGTCGGACTCGGTGCCGAGACCGATCACGCTCACCGTGACGCCCGCCGCGCGCATCTCCGCGAGGAGGTTGATGTAATCGCCCGGTTCCTCGGAGTCGGCCGCGTCGGAAAACAGCACCAGATGCCGCTGCCCGGTCTGCGCGCGCTGGAGCTGCTCCCAGCCCGCCTTGAGGCCCTGATACACGAAAATGCCGCCGCCCGTGCTCACGATGCGGCGCACCGATTGCAGCATGCGCTCGCGGTTGGGCCCCACCTGCGCGAGCGCCACGATCTCGTGCGGGGCCGAGTCCACCGCGTGCACCGAGACCGCGTCGAAGTTGCCCAGCAGCTCGATGGCGCGCGCCGTGCCGCTGTTGGCGAGGTCCATCTTGGTCAAGCCGCCGCCCGCGCTCGCCGCCATGCTGCCCGAGCGGTCGAGGATGATCGCCATCGCCGTGGCCAGCTTGCGGTGCTCCTTGCGCAGCTCCATCGAGACCGGCAGCAACTCGTCCACCGCCGAGGCGAAGTAGCCTCCCGAGCCAAAGCTGTTTTTGCCGCCGACCATCAACAGGCCGCCGCCCTGCTCGCGCACGAAGAAATCCAGCCCGGCCAAAAACTCCGCGCCCACGCGGTGCGCCGGCACGTTGTTGAGCACCACCAGGCGCGCGCCGGTGAGCGAGGCGGCGCTCAGCGAAGCCGGCTCGGTCACGCGCTCCACCCGCAGGCCCTGCGCGCCCAGCAGCGTCGCAAGCGGATCGTTCGGATAGTTGGTGACGAGCAACACGCGCCCGCCGCCCGCCACCTCCACCCAGGTGCCGGCGCGGTTGTTCTCCGGATGCGCGTCCTCGGGCGGCGCGATCCGCACCTCGTAGCGCACCGCGCCCGAGCCGCCCAGCCGGTCGGTCAGGCGCACGCGCGCGACCCCGTTTTGCAGGCGCGCCACGCCGCTCGCCGAGGCCTTGTCGCCGCCGCGCCACACCTCCCAAGGCACCTCGCCGTCGCCGCGACCTTGCAGGGTAAACTCGACCAAAAAAGCCTCGCCCGGCAGCACGCGCGCCGGCGCCTCCACCAGGCTCACGCGCACGTCCTCGCCCAGCCCCTCGCCGAGCAGACGGTAGTCGAGCGGCACGCCGCGGCGCAGCACCTTCTCCGCCACCTCGGCGAGCGGCTCGGTGGCGTATCCGTCGGTCAATACGAGCAGCCGCGCCGCCCGGCCCTCGCGCATCTGGCCGAGAGCGAGCTCGAGCGCGACCGCGGTGTTCGTGCGCCCGGTGCCGCCGCGCAGCACCGGGTCGCCCTGGTCGCGCCGCTGCGCGTCCACCGCGTAGTCGATGAAATACACCCGGTCATCGCGCCCGCGCGCGCGCTCGAGGATCGCGGCCACCTCCGGCGCCTGCGCGGCCGCCGGCCCCGCCACCGAGTCCGACCGGTCCATGAGCACCCAAAGATCCAGCCCGCCGCCGCCCACCCGCAGGCGCGGATCCGCCAGGGCCAACACGAGCAGCCCCAGCAGCAGCACGCGCAGAGGCTCGCCGAGCCGCAGCGCCTTCACGCGCCAGCCCAGCGCCACTAGGGCCGGCACCAAAAACAACCACTCGGGCGCGCCCAGCTCGAAGTTCATACGCGCACCTCCAGCCCACTTTTTTTTGCGCCTTCTGCGCCTTTTTGCGGCCATTCCCCTCGCCCGCCCCGCGGCTGCCTCGGCCACCAACTGCCCAACACCGCCGCGCCCGCGAGCGCGAGCCAGAGCGCGGTCAAGGGATCCTCCTGGGTGTTGCGCCGCGTCACCGTCTCGCGTTCTCCCGCCGGGGCTTCGCGCCGAAACGCGCCCGCATCGCGAAAGTCGCCCTGACGCGCGTCGGCAAACTGCGCCGCGCCGCGCACCAAAATCTCCTCGCCGCGCCGCACCACGAAAAAGCCCGCCTCGGCCGGGGCGCGCAGCACCGCGAGCTCCTCGTCGCTCAAAACCCGTCGCGCCTCGCCCGCGCGCTCGAGGCTCCACGCCGCCGCCGGCTCGAGAGCGCGATCCGCCGACGCGATCTCCACCAGCGAGCCCGCGTCGAAGTTCGCCGCCCGCGCGCCTGGCTGCGCGTCGCGCGCCGCCTCGATGTAGCGCCGCAGCAGGAGCACGGTCGCGGGCAGACGGCCGGCGTTGCCGGCTTCCCATTCGAGGTTGAGCACGAGCGCCCGCCGGCCCTCCGCGCCCGGACGCAGCCAGGCGAGCGGTTTGTCCGCCTGCCAGAGCAGCGCCTCGTCGCCCGCCTGCATCTCCAACCCCGCCGGACCCGGCCCGAGCAAGCCCTGCCAGTTCAAGCCTTCCACCAGCGGATGCCGCTCGGCCACCACGGGCGCGCGCAGGAGTTTTTTCGCCTCGCCGCCCGCCGCGTCCGGACGCGCGAGCAGGATGGCCGCGCCCGACGCCGCGTCGTCCGCCGCCCAGCCCACGCGCAGCCCGCCCGCCTCCGCCGCGCCGAGCGCCACGCCCTCGATACCGCCGAGCAGCCGGCGAAAAAACGCGCCCGCTTCGCCGTCCGCCAGCGCCACGCGCGCCGGCAAGCGTTTCCACTCCGGGCGCACCAGCGGCAGCGAATCGTCGGCCGCGAAGCCGTCGCCCTCCAGCCTCAACGTCGCCCGCTCCTCGCCCGCCGGCCACGCGCCGCCCAGCTCGACCACGCCCTCGGCCGGCAGTTCGAGCGCGCGAGGCTCGCTCGCGCCGCCCGCGCTCTCGATCCACCACGCGCGCCGCTGCGGCTCGCCCGCGTGGTTTTTCACCACCGCGCGCCAACGACCGCCCTCGGCCCCGCCGCCGGCGAAGCCCACGTTGGCCAACGGCCGCCCCACGCCGAGCGTCGCTTGATCCGGCGGCGTCTTCGCCTCGCGGTCGGTGACAAACCAGCACACGCCGCCTCCGCCGGCCGACACCAGCGCGCGCCCCTGCCGCAGCGCCGCCGCGTAGTCGTGCGTGCCGAGCGCCGGCCGCCACGTCGCGAGAGCCGCCTCGGCCCGGGCGCGTTCGGGGCCGCGGTAGCGCAGCGGCGCGCGCGGATCGCTGCCCATCACGATCCACTCGGTGCGCGCCGCGCCGCGCTCGGCCTCGGCCATCAGCCGCGCCGCGCCCGCCCGCGCCTCGTCGGCCACGGCCTGCATCGCCAGCGCGTCGTCCAGCACGATCACGACCGTCTGCGCCGAGTCGGCTCGCGGCCAACGCGGCTCGGCCAACACCCACGTGAGCAGCAGCAGCGCGAGCACCTGCAGCCAGAAGGCGCGCGAGCCGCGAAACCGTTCCCAGGTGCGCCCGCCCTCGCTCTCCGGCGCGAGCGCCTCGACGAGGAAACGCGTGCTCAACACGACGCGCCGCGAGCGTTGTTGAAAAAAGTGCACCACCACCAGCGCCGGGAGCGCGAGCAGGGCCCAAAGCGCGGACGCGTTGCCAAACACGATGCCGCCCGCGTTCACGTCGCCACCTCCACCACGCCCTGCGTGCGCGCCTCGCCGGTCAGCGCCGCGGCGAGCGTGCCGGCGCAGTCCACCCGCGCGAAGCCCACCGCCGCGCGCCGCGCCGCGTCACGCCAGAGCGCGAAGTGCCGCGCGTAGGCCGCCGCGTAGCGCTCGGCCAGCGCGTCGTCGATCCGCTGCCGTCGCGGCTCGCCGCCCTCGGGGTCGGCCAGTTCCAGGTTGCCGCGCTCGGCCAGCCCCGCCTCGGCGGCGAGCACCGGCGCGAAGAGCAGCGCGCAGCCGCCGCCCGCCGCCATCGCGTGGAGCGCCGGCCCCGGCTGACCGGGAAACAAGAGGTCGCTGATCCAGATTTTCATCGCACCCGCCCGCCAGGGGAGCGCCTGCCCGCGGCGCTCGCCCCCCGCGGATTTGTCACCAATCTGGTGACACTCTCGCCAAAAGCCCTCGGCGCGCACGCGCTCGTTGGCGAGCAGGCGCACGCGGCCGCTCTCCTCGACGGCGTGCAGACGCAGCGGCGCACCGGCACGGGCGGCGCTCTCCATGCAAAAACTCACGAGCGCCTCGGTGCGCGCGGCGCGTTCCGGCTCGGTCCGCATCGAGGCCGACGCATCCACGATCAAGTCCACCAGCGGCGACACCTCGGCGCGGTAGAGCTTCATCGTGAGCTGGCCGGTGCGCGCATAGGCCGCCCAATGCAGGTGCCGCGGGTCGTCGCCGGGCACGTAGGCGCGATGGTCTTGGAAATCGATCGAGCTGCCCGCGCCCGCGCCCTGCCAGCCGCCGGCCGCGCCGCGCCAGGCCTGCCGCGCGAAGGGCAGGCGGAAGCGGCGCGCGGCCTCGAGGCCTTCGCGCCGCGCCGCCGCCGAGGCGTCCGCCGACTCTGCGCCGGCTCTGCTCATGCCCGCGATCCGGCCTCCGCTTCACGACGCACCGCCGCGGCGGCGCGCATGGCACGCACATCCGTCCAGTAGGGCCGGGCCGTCCGCAGCATCAGCGCGAGCGTGAGCGCCACGCCGACGGCTTGGCCGAGCTCGACCGCCGGGAGTTCGCTCGGCGTCTTGAGCTCGTTTAGCGCGTGCCAGAAACTCGTGGTCGGCACCGCGTGCGAGATCCAGTCGAGGGTCTGCATCAGCGCGGGCGACTTGCGGCCCAGCGAGGTGCTGCCGGCCATGACGCCGAAAAGGCCGAGCACGGCGTGCATCACAAAATACAACACCGCCGCCACCCGCGAAAAGGTGGGCACGAAGGAGACGAGCAGCGCGGGAAACACGAGCCCGGCCCAGGCCAGCACCGCGAGCCACGACATGGCCGCCAGATCGTAGGTCCGACCGAGGGTCCAGTTGGCCAAGGCGATCATCGTCACCGCCAGCGCCGCGAGTCCGCCCGCCCAGACCGCCGCGCTCGGCCAACCGGGGAGAAACGCCGGGCCGGGCAGGCGCGAGCCCGCCAGCCGTCCGCGCAGGTGAATCGCGAGCAGATCGCGCCCGCCCGCAAACTCGATGGCCGCCACCACGCCCGTCACCACGAGCCAGAACACGAAGTAGGCCTCCGCTCCGGACGGTTCCCACCAGGCGACGAAGGGAGCCGGCAACAGCAAGGCCAGGGGGATGAGGCGCGGCCCGATCGCGTGGTTCTCCGCCACCGGGGCGAACCAGCGCGTCGCCATCATCAGGCTGTAGCCGAGCGCGCAGGCCCCGACCCAGCCCAGCAAGGCAAACACGCCGACGGTTTCCCAGACGCTGGAGTGGTGGAATCCGAGCATGCGCCGAAAACCCCAGGGCGACATCAGCGAGGAGATCGCGCCGAAGGAGACGAAAAGCACGGCGATCACGATCAGCAGGCGGACGATGCGGTTCATGCCCGAGGCCCAGAGGCCGACCGCGGTGGATACGCCGCTCGCGCCAACCATCACGCCGATGGCGATCAGGTCCTGCACGATATCCACCGAGCCGAAGAAGTAGCGCACCACCGCGTAGGGCAGCAGCGCCACCACCAGCAGGAGCGACTGCGACATGAGCGACACCCACTTGCCCCAGACGATCCGCCAGGCGTCGAGCCGGGTGAGGAGCAGCAGGTCCATCGTGCGCGCGTCGATCTCGGCGCTGAGCGCGCCGAGCGCGCGCAGCGGAGCCATGATGAGAAGCGTGGCGAAGAGCGTGGACCAGAAGACGCCGTCGATCATGCGCCGCGCGCCCGAGCCGTCGCCGACCTCGGTGGCGAAGCCGGAGATAAACAGGATCACGAGCACGGCCTGCGCCGCGACGAGCCCGCCGACGAAGCCGCGCTGGCGCAGCCCCTGGCGCAGCTCCTTGACGAGCATCGGCGGCAGCCAGCCGGGAAAATCATGCCGCGCGCGGCCGGCGGCGGCGGACGCGGCGAGGGCCGGGGACGGGGCCGCGAGTGTAGTGGAATCGGTCATACATCGCCCTCCTTCGTCAGCGCCGCGGCCACGGCCGGCGGGGCCGGCGGAGGCAGGGGTGGCGGCGTGGCCGGCCCGCGGCGGCGGATCGGCGCCGCGCCCGTGCGCAGGATGTCCACGAAAGCCTCCTCGAGCCGGCGCTCCTGGCGCTGGAAGCCGAGCAGCGGCAGATCCTGCGCGAGGCGGCGCACCTCGGCCGCCACGCTCTCCGGCTCGGCGTGGTGAAACTCGGCGCGCGCGCCGTCGCGCCGCAGCTCCACGAGGCGCCAGCCGGCCCGCGTTTCCAGCCACGCGGCCAGGGCCTGCGCCGGCCCGTGCACGGTGATGTCGAAGATCGTCGCCACGTCGTTGGTCTCGTGGCGCAGGAGGTCCTCCTTTTCGCCGTGGTGGACCACGCGCCCCTGGTCCATGAAGACGAGGGTGTCGCACATCTCGCCGAGCTCGGTGAGGATGTGCGAGCTGATGAGGATCGTCTTGCCGCGCTCGCGGAGGATGCGGACGAGGTTCTTGAACTCGAGCCGGGCGCGCGGATCGAGACCGGCCGCCGGCTCGTCGAGGAGGAGAAACTCGGGGTCGTTGAGCAGCGTGCGGCCGAGGCAGAGGCGCTGCGTCTGGCCCTTGGAGAGCTTGTCCATCGGGCGCGTGGCGAGCGGCGTGAGGTCGGTGAACTCCATCACCTCGGTGACACGTTGGACGAGCACCTCGCCGCGAAAGCCGTGGGCGCGCCCGAAGAAGTCCAGGTAGTCGCCCACCGTCATGTCGCGGTAGGCCTGGAAATGGTCGGGCATCCAGCCGATGCGGCGGCGCACGAGATTGGGCTCCTGCACGATGTCGATGCCGCCGATACGCACCGTGCCGGTGTCGGGCAGGTCGAGCGAGGCCATGATGCGCATCGCGGTGGTCTTGCCGGCGCCGTTGGCGCCGATGAGGCCGACCACCTGGCCGCGGCCGAGCGTGAAGGACACGCCTTTCAGCGCCTGCACGTTGCCGAAGCGACGGGTGAGGTTGAGGACCTCGACAAGCGGGGCGGAAACAGGATCGGGCGTGCTCATGGCGTGCGTGCGCCGACCACGGGGCCGGCGTAGAGAAAGTTCGGTTCGTCCCAACGGATCGCCGGGAGCGTCTCGAGCGGCGCGAGCCCCTCGGCGGCGCCGCCCAGCGCGGTGAACAGGCCCCGGTGCTGGCCCTGCAGGGCCTGGTTTCGCGTCAACGTGACGCGTTGGCCGGGCGCGACTTGCTGCGCGACCCAGGCGCGTCCGTCGGCGTCGGTGTAGCGGAAGTCGCGCAGCACGGTGCCGACGCTGGACTGCACCACCGGGGGCTGGCCGTTCTCGCCGCCGGCCACGAGTTCCACGCGGGCGCGCGTCGGCACGAGGCGGCGCAGGGTGTGTTCCTGCAGGCGGCGGCTCGCAAACCAGTGGCCGCCGGCGCGCTCGCCGTCGCGGGTGTAGCGCTGGGCGCGATCATCATTGCCATGATGGTCGTGGGCCGCGCGTGCGACGCCGTCGTGCGCGAGCGCGACGTCCTCCGGCAGGGCGAAATCGTCCCCGAGCAACACGCCCGTGCGCACGACCTGCGTCTGGGTGAGCACGGCTTGGTTGGCCTCGGGCAGGAGCAAGACCAGCCCTCCGCGCACGCCCTCGCCGCCGAAGCCGTCCTTCACCACGATGTAGCCGGCGAGCAGCGCCGAGGCACCGAGCGAAAGCGCGGGCAGCGTGAAGAAGAGCCGGTGCCGCCGCCCCGAAGGCGCAAAGACGAAGAGGTTCACCGGCCCGACCAGAATGCCGAAAACGACGAGAAAAATCGACACGCCCAGCGAGCCGTGCACGGGGCGGAGTTGCTCGCGGCGCTGCACCGTGGCGTGCGCGCCCAAGGCGGTCGGCAGATCCTCGAGGCGGTGGCGGACGAGGTTGATCTCGCGCGGCGGCGCCCCGCCGGAGACCGCCGCAGCCTCGACGGGCAAGGGACGCGTCATCGCGCGGATCGCGCCGTGGCCATGGCGGCGGAGCGGTTCGCGCGGCGCGCCCCCGCCCTCCACGGGATAGAGGTCGAGCGTGCCGCCCATCGCCACCCAGTCCAGCAGAGCGCCGCGACGGGCGGCGTCGAGCGCGGCGTAGGCGGGCTCGTCGAGCACCACCCGCTCGAAAGGCGACCACACGCGCCAGTCGGCCGGCCAGCGCGCGGCGTCCACCGCGGTGATCTCGCTGCGCACGCCGGGCGCGCCATGCGTGGCGGTGAAGAGATGGCCCTCAAGCGCGGCGGTCGTGGCGGTGGCGATCACCTGATCGTTCCGCCCGTGATTAAAACTGCCGCCAAAGCCCATGGAGCCCGGGCCGGAGAGCACGACGGAGATCGACACGCGGCCGTTGCTGGGCAGCGCCCCCGCGCCAGAAACGAAAACCACGGTCTCCACCACCTCGCCCGGCCCGGCGCCGAGACGGGTTTCGTGAAGGAGACTATGGCCGGTGTGCCCGAGGTTGGCGGTGATGCCAAAGGTCCACGCGAGCGGCTCGCGCCCCCGGTTCTCGATCCGCACGCGCAGCGGCATGAAACCCGCGCCGTGCCAGCGTTCGGCGACCGTGGCGACGTCGATCGTCGCCGGCACGTCGGGATGCAGGGCGAGGCGGGAGTAAGAAGGCCCGGCGGCGGCACGACCGAAAAAGAGGAGGAGAAGAAGCGCCGCGCAAAGACGGTGGAAAAGGCTCATCGGAAAAATGCGAAGGGAGTGCGGGCGATCAACGAACCTTGGCGGCGGCGAGCGAGAGCGATCCCGGCAGGGGCGTGGTCTGCACGGGCACCTCGGCGAGGAGTTTCGCGACGACCTGCGCGGGCGTGGCGCCATCGAGCCGGGCCGAGTGGTCGAGCAGTATCCGGTGCGCCAATACCGGCTGCGCGGCCGCCTGCACGTCCTCGAGGCTGGCGTGCGGGCGTCCGTGGCGCAGGCCGCGGGCCTTGGCGGCGGCGGCGAGGGCGAGCGCGGCGCGCGGGCTCGCGCCATAGCGCACGCCGGCCGAGGCGGCGGACTCGCCCGGGTGGGTGGCGTGGACGAGGCGCGCGATGTAGCCGGCGACCGATTCCGGCACGTGCACGCGGCGAGTCCAGGCGAGCAGCTCGCCAAACTCCGCGGCGCTCATCACCGGGGACACCTCGGGCGACACGCCGATCTCGCGCGCGAGCACGATGCGCTCGAGCACCTCGGGCGGGTTGCGCCGCACCTCGATCTTGAAGAGGAAACGGTCGAGCTGCGCCTCGGGCAGCGGATAGGTGCCCTCGAGCTCGATCGGGTTCTGCGTGGCGAGCACGAAGAAGGGCTCGGGCAGCGCGTGAGTGTCACCACCGGCGGTGACACGACGCTCCTGCATCGCCTCGAGCAGGGCGGACTGGGTCTTGGGCGAGGCGCGGTTGATCTCGTCGGCGAGGAGGATGTTGGCGAAGATCGGCCCGCGCTGAAACACGAAGGCGCGGCGGCCGTCCACCTCTTGAAGAACGGGGTTGCCGGTGATGTCGCCCGGCAGCAGGTCGGGCGTAAACTGCACGCGACGGGCGTCGAGCCCGAGCGCATGGGCGAGGCCTTTGACGAGCTCCGTCTTGCCGAGGCCGGGCAGGCCCTCGAGGAGGATATGTCCGCGCGCGGCCACGCCGATCACGACCAGCTCGAGCAGCGGACGCTGGCCGAAGAGCACGGTGTCGAGCGCCGAGAGCAGGCGCTCGAAGCGGTCGCGCGCGGTGGCGAGCTCGTGGTCGTTGAGCGTGAGGGGAGCGGCGGGCGTCGGCATGAAGTGAAATCGGGTTACTTGAAAAAATCCTTCAACGCGGCGCGCTCGCGGGGCGTCAGCCGG
>JAUWBD010000043.1 GCA_030605125.1 Verrucomicrobiota bacterium
CACGGGCAACGCGCTCGTGCGCTTCGTCTCCGGCGCGAAGCAGCAAAACGTCACCTTCGCGGACAACATCGTGCAGGCGCCCACCGCGACCCCGCTCGCCAGCTTCGCGCCCGGCGGCTTCGTCTTCGGCGGGGCCAACCAATATCACTCCGCCGCCGTGGCCAACCAGCGCTTCGTGGTCAACGGCGCCTTCGCCAACCTCGCCACGTGGCAGAGCGCCACCGGCGACGCGGACGCGCTCGGCACCGCGCCGAGTTTCCCGGCGCCCACCCGCGACGTCGAGGGTTACACCGCGAGCCTCGGCCTCGGCTCGACCTTCCAGGACTTCGTCAACGCCCTGAACGGCCAGTCGCGTGCCAACTGGAATCCCGCGCTCACCGCTCCCGCGGTGAACAACTGGCTGCGCGCCGGCTTCGGCCTGCCGCCGGTCAACTGAGGCGCTCGTCCCCGGCCTCGTTCGCCACGGAGCCCCGTCCGCCCACGGACGGGGCTCTTCCGTTTCCTTGGCACGGCTCCCGGTCGGCCGGCGTTGTCATGCGATGGCTCTCGCGCGGAAAAGCCCGCGCTCTTCCGCCAACCCCTCCCCTCCATGACATCGCCGTCGCCGTTCGTTTCCCGCGCCATCTCCCGCCTGCTCGCGCTCGCGCTCCTGTTGCCCTTCGCCGCGTCCGCGATCGAATCCAACGGTCGCGGAGGCGGGCCTTGGCGCGCGACCTCCTCGTGGGCCGAGGCGGCGGTCCCGGTCCAGGAGCCGTGGGTTGTCCACGCGGGTGATACGATCCGCATGGAGCAGGGCGACATCTACAAATCCGAGCGCGCCGCCAACGCCGTGTTCGGCCACCTCGCGATAGGCCCCGGAGCCAGTATGTTCATGTGGAGGCTCAACGTGCGGACGGGCTCCGAGGGCGGCACGATCCACGTCCACGGAGGCGAGCTCAGCGTCGGGCGCTGGATCGACCGCGCCACCATTCGCGTGGATTCCGGGCTCTTTGCGGCCCGCGAGGACGTCGCGATCATGAACGACGGCCTGCTCGAGATCCGCGGCGGGGAGGTGCGCCTGGGCGGACCGCTCACCACGCCCACGCGCCTGCACGGGGGGCGGCTCGTGTTCACTCGGGGCACCAACGACCTGCAAGGGCTCACCAACCCGGCGAAGGGCGGGTTTTGGCGCGGGGGCTCCGTCGTCATCAACGGCAGCGCGCTCTCGCCCAACGGCAGCGACCGCCTCCTTGCCGCGCTCGGAGCCGACGCCGAAAACGTGCTCGTGCTGTCCGACAAGCCGGAACGGCAGGCGCTCCGGCTCGGCGGGCGGCATGTGCTGGAGCGCGGGCACCTGCGGATGAAGGTGTATTCGCCGGAGCAGGACGATTGCGACCGTATCGAGTTCGGCGGCGGCGCGCCCGTCTTCGGCTCCTCGGTGCAGATCACCGTCGAGGGGCGCGCGCTCCCCGGAGGGCCGGCCGACTACCTCGGCAAGAGCTACGCGCTGTTTGCCGAAGCGGGATTCTACACCGGCATCTCCGCCAGCATCGATCCCACCATCTGGCGAATCGGCGACGCCGACTACCGCGTGGACTGGGCCGACACCTTGCGCCACGACGGGCGCCTCATGGTCGCGAAGTTGACCCGGGTGGCCCGCCCCTGATGCCGGCGCCGGATCGCTGGTGGAGGGGCGGGACGGACCGCTGGGCCGTCCGCGCGAAAAAAACGCGCCGCCCTCCGGAGAGAGGCGGCGCGGCATAGGGGAGGGTCTTGGAGGTAGCTCAGCGGCGCGAGCGGCGGCGGGAGGAGGCGAAGGCCAGCGCGGCGAGGCCGCCCAGCGCCGCGAACGCGGAGGGCTCGGGGATGGCGGTGATGGACGCGATTGTCAGCGTGCCGTTGGTCGCGAGGTGGTTGGTCCAGCCGATCTCGTAGTCGGTGCCGCCGATGTTCCAGGTGGTCGCGGCGATGGTGGGGGTGAGGTTGGAGTAAACGCCGGTGGTGATGTCGAAGAGCTTGTAGCTCTGGCCGAGGTAGTCGTTGGCGACACCGCCGAGTGAGACGCCGTTGAGGCGGAGTCCCACGCCGGAGCCGAGCGAGATGCTGCTGGTGCCGATGAAATTGAGCAGGTCGTTGTCGTTCGCGGCCGACGAGTAGATGTTGAACGACAGCGTTCCTTGTGTGCCATTCACGGCGGGATAGCTGGTGGTTCCAAACGTGAGCGTCTGTTTGGTGGATTGGCTGGAGAATGCGAGGACGTTGGACGCATTGCTGTTCCAAGCGTTGAAGATCCGGTTTCCATCGGCGCCGCTGTAGGCGGAGCCCGAGCTGAGAAATACCGTTCCGCCCGTCCAGGTGAACGTGCCTCCGATAAATTTGCCCATGCTCTCGAAGATGATGGTCCCGCCGTTTAGGTTGGTCGCTGAATTAAAACTGCCGGCGGTGCGAAACACGCCTGTATTGGAGATGTTGTAGATATAGGCCGGACTCATGGCCAAGTTCTGCGCAACACCGTCGCGAAAGATGAATTCGCCACCAGAAACGTTGATGGTGTTGGTGCCTGCGAACGTGGATGGGCTGATTCGCGAAATGCTCAACGTTCCGCCCGTCACGTTGATCGTGGAGTTTTCGACATGGAGCGGGGCACCGGCGGTGCCGTTGTTCAAACGCCCTGTGACAACTGAGGCGCCACTCGTGACGTTGAGGGTGCCGAAGATCTCGACGTTATTGTTTACTCGATTGTAGTTCACGCCGGTGTTGGCGGTCACCGTGTCTCCGGACAGAATACGGAACGTCGGAGCACTCGCGCCGAGGGGCGCGATGCCACCATTCCAGGTGGAGCCGGTGGCGAAGTCGCCGCCGCCGGTGCCGTTGGAGATGATCTGCGCCTGGGCGAGGGGGACGAAAGCGGCCGAGACGGAGGCCGCGCGAAGGAGATGAAGCAAGGGAGTGTTCATGGATGGGGTGAGCACCGCCACCGCAGCTTGAAATAATCTTAACAACAAGCGGACGGAGTTGGGAGCTGTCCCGGAAAATCGCGGGACGCGACGCTCCCCGTCTTCTCGCGCCAACCGGCCACGCCACGCGCAGCGCCGCACGGTAATGACGGAAACTTCGTAGAAGCCGCTTTGCTCCTCGGCGCGGAGCGTCGTCTCGCGCATAGAAAGCGAGCAACCCCGTGATGTTGGGATAGCTCCCAATCCGGCACGATTGTCGGTCACCCCCGCCGTAGTAGATTCATCATACATCCACCCCGTCTATGATGTCACACCCCACCTGCCACCGTCCTCGTCGCGCCTTCACCTTGATCGAGCTGCTCACGGTGATCGCTATCATCGGCATCCTTGCCGCCATTCTCATTCCCGTGGTCGGCCGCGTGCGCGAGTCCGCCCATGTCGCCAAGACCACCTCGAATCTTCGCCAGCTTTTCACCGCAAACAAGCTGCATGCGGGCGACCACAAGGGGCTCTTCGTCCCGCATACCGCTTCTACATTGGCGGGTTGGGGCACGACTCCGGCCCAGTGGTATAACAATCCCATTTTCGCCACGTATGTGACCGGCGCCAATCGCATGGACGGTTGGAACAACAAGGAGCTCGTGCTCCAAACCGGAAAGCCGAACGCGAACGGGGGAGGAGGCGGCCCCACGATCGCCGTCAGCCTCGCCGCCAACGCGTTCCCCAGAAATATCTGCTTCAGCGAGAGCGAAGTCGATCGAGTCGCTCCCTTTATGGTGATGTTCGCCGACGCCACCAACCACTACCTTTCGGGCGAGGGCACGGAGGCCGCGCCCACGCCTTGGCCCGACGATCGGACTGAAGGCGGCGGTCTGGCCTTTCGCTATGGCAGCAAGGCGACCGCGGTCCTCGCCTCCGGCGCGGTCGTTCGCTTGACGAAGGAAGAGGCCACCAGTGGCGACAACCTGCGCCGTTATTTCCCCTCGACCGGCGACACCGGCAGCGCCACCCGGCTCCGCCGCATGGCCCCTCCCTATTAACAGCCCCACGATCTCTGGCACATCACGCCCCTCGATCGCGCAGATCCGGGGGCGCTTTTTTTTCGAGGCCGGAGCCTCTTTGGCGTCCGATATCGTAGAGTCCTCAACAATCCCATTGCGAACGCGTGGGAAGCCTCCTCCGCTCCCTCCATGCCCCTGCGTGTCACGATCAATGACATCGCGCTCGCCTGCGGTCTCGGCAAGTCCACCGTCGCGCGAGCCCTTTCCAAGCATCCCCATGTGCGCGGCGCCACGCGCAAGCTCGTCGAGGCCAAGGCCGCCGAGCTCGGCTACACGCCCGATCCCAGCCTGCGCGTGCTCGCCCAGCACCGCTGGAACCGCCCCGATCTCAAGGGCCCGGCCATCGCCGTCCTCGCCCTCGACCACAGCGTGAAGGGCAACGCGCTGAAGGAATACCGCGCCGACATCCGCGAGTCCGCGACCCGGCTCGGCTACACCGTCAACGAGTTCTCCCTCAAAAACTACTCCTCGCTTTCCCAGCTGGCCCGGGTGATCGAGGCCCGCGGCATCCGGGGCGTGCTCATCCCGCCGGTGCTCGACGACATGCCCTGGGAAACCGAGTGGCCCTGGCATAAATTCGCCCACGTGGGCTGCGGCATCGGCGAGTTTCGCCTGCCCATCCACTCGGTGGACCAAAACTACTTCACCGCCGTGCGCCTCTGCTGGCGCCAGTGCGTCGCGCGCGGCTACAAACGCATCGGCGCCTGCCTCTACCGGCAGGCCGGCCCGGACACCAACGACTCGCTCCGCCACGCCGCCTGTCTCTACGAGCAATCGCACCTGCCGTCGGACCACGTGAAGATCCCCCTCTTCGACGGCGTGCTCCGCGACGACGCCGCTTTCCTGAAGTGGTATCGGAAACACCGGCCGGACGTGGTGATCTCCCTCAACGAGCGCGCGCTCTGGGCGCTCAAGGACCAGGGGCTGGCCGTCCCGGACGACGTCGGCTACTGCGTGATCGGCCAGACGCGCCGCAGCCCGACCAACGCCTGCGGCACGCTCATGCCCAGCGCGCGCGCCGCCGAATGCGCGATCAACTGGCTCGACCAGCTCCTGCGCACCAACGAGCTCGGCAAGCCGGAGTTTCCCGACGAGATCTTGATCGAGACCGTCTGGCAGGAGGGCGGCAGCATGCGGCCGCTCCTCACGCCAGCGTGAGCCCGCGGCAGTGCCGCGTGGTGATCTCCAGCTCGTCGAGGTGGCGCACCCGCGCGCCGTCGATCGTGAAGTTCTCGATCCGCACGTCCTCGACCGCGTGCTCCGCGTCCCAGCCGCCGATCATGGAGACGGTGTAGCCGAGGTTGTAGGGCGTGCGCGTCCAGCGGATGTCGCGCAGGGTCACGTTCCGGATCCGGCCGCGCTCGGCGTCCACGCTGTAGCGAGATTTGGATACGCGCAGGTCGATCAGCTTGTCGTAGCAGTGCTCGATGCGGATGTCCTCGAAGACGATGTCGGAGACGAGCGCGCGGTCGTAGTTGTGGATCGAGAAGACCGCGCCCACGCCGTGCACGTGGAGCACGTCGATGTCCTGGAAAACCACGCCCCGCACGTGGTCCACGGAGAGTTCGTGGCCGATCTCTAGGGCGTTTCCGCCGCGCCAGTTGGCGAGGGTGCAGCGCCGCACGAGCACGTTCTCCACGTCGTGGCGCACGGAGGAGGCGACGCCGAACTCGCGCTTGTTCGCCAGGTCGAAGGCCTTGATCGCCACGCAGTCGTCGTTGTTGTGCAGGAAGCAGTCCTCGATCAGCACGTCGCGCGAGCCGACCACGTCCACGCCGTCCGAGCAAAGCACCTCGCCGATCTGCTTCACGTTGCGCACGGTGGCGCGCTCGGAGTCGGCCAGCACGAGCATCCAGGTCGAGGGGCGCACCATCGTGATGTCCTCCACGAGGATGTCGCGGCAGCCGATGAAGCAGATCGAGTGCGCGCTGTCGCCGGTGGCGGGCCCGTAGAAGGAGCCGTCGAGGATGCCGTGGCCGCAGATGCGCACGCCGGAGCGGCCGACCACGCGGATTTTTCCTTTCAACACCGCCCCGCCCGGCAGGTGGAGCGTCTGCCCGTCGCCGAGCGTGAGCTCGGGCACCTCGGTGACCTGGCCCGCGAGCAAGGTGATGACATCCGGGGCGCCCGGCGCGGGCGGGGTGTTCTCCGGTGGCTGGGCGAAGAGGTAGAGCGGCTTCGCGCCGCCGCCGAAGTCCACCGAGAGCTTTTCCGGGCGCGGCAACGAAAAGGCGACCACGCGGTCGGTCAGCGTGGCGCGGAGATTTTTCGAGACCGGGCGCAGCACCGGCTCGACCACACGGGCCGCGCGTAGCCCCCGCAGCTCGACGGCCGCGGGCAGGTCGCCCGGCTCGAGCGCCACGATGGCGAAGTCGGCGATGTCGGTGGCGAGCACCTCGATGGGCCGGCCATTGATCATCAGCGCATAGTCGAGGGAACGCGGGAGCGAGCGGGGGTGTTGGTAGGTCTGCATGGGGATGCGGAAAGGGTGGGGCGGGACCGCCGGGCCCGCCGACGCCAAGCGGGCGCTTTACGCGTAGCGTTCGAGGACGAGCGAGCCGTCGGCCACCCGGGCGAGGAGCGCGGGGTCTTGGAGCGCGACGCGCTCGGCATCGCGTTCCGCCGAGACGAGGCCCGGCCAGCGCCCCGGCAGGTGGAAGGCGTTCATCTCCTCGCCGACTTTTCCGGGATGGGTGATGCACACGAAGGGGCCGCCGTTCGCTTCGGCGATCGCGCCGGCCAGGGTCGCACCCTCGGGCAGGCGCAGGCGCGGGTGCGTGGCGGGATCGTCGAGCGCCAGCCCCTCGCGCGCGGCGAAGGCGGCGAGCAGCGGGCCCACGCCGGGCAGCCATTGGAAGCCCATGTGGGTGTCGAGATAGGAGGGGCGAAACCCGACCGCACGCAGGCGCGCGAGCTGCGCGGCGAGCTCGGCCTCAAGTTCGGCGAGGGAGAAGCCCCGCTCGGCGAGCCGCTTGGGGTGCTCGGTGAACGCGCCGTCCTGCTCGACGAGCGAGGGAATGTCGGCCGGCGGCAACAGCGGGCGCCAGCGGCGCGTTGCCCACTCGGCGTTGAGCGTGCAGTGCAGGCCGAAGGCGACGCCGGGCAGGTCCTTGAGCAGCCCGGCCGCGTGGTCGAGCGCGGGGCCGACGGCCATCACGGAGACGTTGCGCACGATGCCGTGGGCCACGGTCTCGGCGATGGCCTCGTTGGCCGCGCGGGCCGAGGCGGCGTCGTCGGCCCGCACGAGGAGCCGGAGCGGCGGCTTGCCTGGGCTCATGGGGCCTGGACGCGGAGGCGGAGGAAGCGCCGCGGCGTCGCCGGCTGGAGCGGCACGGAGGCGACGGCCACCTCGCCCACCGCGGCGTCGTCCTGGTTCACCCCGGCGGTCGTCCAGGCCGCGAGATCGGTGGAGGTCTCGACCTGGTAGAGCACGTCGGCGCGGGCGCGGAGGTAGGCGAGCGTGAGCGCGTCGCCCGCGAGCTCGGCCTCGGGCGCGGACGTGGGCGCGAGGGGATTCGTGCCGAGCGCGTATTCGAGCAGGTTCGACACGCCGTCACCGTCGGGGTCGGCCGTCCAGTCGATGGCGCCGGCGGCCACGTTTTGGAAAAACCACTGGTCGCGCGGGTGGTCGGCGATCGTGCCGGAAGCGAGCGAGGGGCTGCCCACCGTGTAGCCGGTGCCGGCGGCGAGGCTGAGCGATAGGGTCTCGGTGCCCTCGGCCACGTGGTCGTGGATCGGCGCAAGGGAGAACTCCACCGTCGCGGCGCGGCCGGGGATGAAGAGCGGATCGGGCAGCAGGTAGTCGGCGCCCGCGGTCGCGGAGCCGCCGGTGGAGAGGTTGACCGCGACCGCCTCGGGGCCGGCGGGCGAGCGGGTGATGCGGAAGATCAGCGGCGCGCCGCCCTCGGCGCCGGCGTTTTGCAAGGCCTGGATCGAGAGCGACGGTGGCGTGGCGGAGAGCGGCACGGATTGCTGCGTCGCGAGCGTGCCGAGCTGCACGTTGTCGATGCGGCTCTCCAGCGGCACGTCGGGGCCGCCCGGGCTGCTGAAGGCGAGGACGTAGTAGTCGTAGCCGGCGCCGAAGTCCACGGGGATGGCGACCTCGCGCCAGGTGAGCGAGGCCGGCACCGAGCCGAGGGTGCCGGAGAGCAGCGTGGCGGTGGGCGTGCCGCCGCGCGCCGGGTGCTGCTGGGTCTCGGTGCCCATGAGGGAGGTGACGGTCTCGTCGGAGCCGTTGTAGGCGAAAAGCCGATACGCGATGTCGGCGTCGGCCATGCGCACGTCGAAGCGGAGCATGCCGGCGCCGGTCGCCGCGCGGTGGTTAGCGATCACCTGGTAGGCGTTGGTGCCGCGCTGCTGGCCGGAGGCGACGATGGCGCGGGTGGGGAAGCCGTAGCCGAGGTTGTCGATCATGCCGAAGGGGCGGGAGAAGACGCCGTCCACGTTCCAGCCCTGGCCGGCGCGCGCGGTGGTGGCGCGGCCGGGGAAGCTGAGGGAGTTGAGCGCGCTGTCGAAGCCGGGGTTGACGAGCAGGTTCGCGGTCACGGGGCCGGCCGCGAGGACGAGGTTGCCCATGGTGGCCGGGGTGGGCGCCACGCGGTCGGTGCCGAGCCACACCTGGTAGGCGGAGGGGCCTTCAGGCGCGTCCACATCGGCCACGCCGAGGTCGAAGCCGAGCGAGAGCGACTGGCCGTCGGGCGTCCGTCCGAGGTTGGAGAAGGGCACGCGGATCTCGACGTCGTAGCCGCCGGCGCGGATCTGGGCGGCCGCGGTGACGCCCGAGCCGCGGCTGTTGCGTTCGCTGATCGTGCCGTCGGGGCGGATGGTGAAGTGCCGGTCGTCGGCGTTGTAAACCGCCTCGCGATCGTGGAAGCCGTCGAGGAAGAGGTGCACGGCGTCGTCGGCGGGACGCACCACCGTATCCTCGACGCGGATACCAAAATAGACCGCCGTGGCGTCGTGACGAACGCCGAAGGAGACGGAGTTGTTCACGTTGCCCTGGATGCGGCGATTGGCGGTGTGCGGGAAGCTCCAGAGGGATTCGTTCAAGGTCCCGTTGATCACCGGGGCGGTGGTGGTGGGCCCGACGATGAGGGTGGCGGGCTCGGGCGGACCGACGGTGATTGGCAATGCGGCCTCTGACACTCCGCCAATCGAATCCTCGAGGCGCACAGTGGGGGTGAATGTGCCTTGGATCGACAGAGGTGTCCCTTGAAGACGACCATTGCTTTCCAAGGTGAGCCCGTGGGGAAGGTCGTTCTTCACGATGCTCCATGTAACGTCTCCCACACCACCGGTGTGTGGGATTTGCATGCTAAAGCTCGCCCCATAGGGCGCGACCGGCAGGTTGGTGACTGCGGTGGGGGGATTGGCGGATATTACGAACAGAATGAAGTCGCGCTCGGATACCCCGCCGCCGGAGTCGGTGGCGCGCGCGACGAAATCGTAGTTGCCGATGGTCGTGACGGAGCCGGAAAGCACGCCCGTGGAAGATAGCGACAGGCCGGGCGGCAGCGTCGAGCCGGGCGCGAGACTCCACGTAACTGCGCCGTTGGCCTGCGCGGCGTTGAGCGTGTGAGACTTGAACTGGCCCTCGACCCAGTCGGGCAAGGAGGGCGTGGTGATCACGAGGCCGTTTGTGATGCCGGTCTGCGGGTGGCGGCTGACGACCTTCCACACAGCGTTTTGAATGATCGTGGCCTGCTCCGGAGTGAGTTGGTAAAGAGGGGGCGCGACCATGCCGCGCGGATCGGCCCCGTAGATCACGGAGTAGAAGGTGAGCGCGGGGACGTAGGAGCCGCGGTCGTTGAGGTGCGTGGAGTCCTCCATCAGGTCGCCCTGGCGCGTGATGCCGGGGATGCGTCCGGCGCGGGTGAGTTGGTAAATCTCGTGGAAGACGTGGCCGGCCGGGATGAGGCGGATCGTCGTGGCCGGCTCGGCAGCGCGGAGATCGTTGACGAAGCTCTCGTAGTAGAAGGCGCCGCGCTGGACGTTGGTGGTGGTCTGCGCGAGCCAGTCGGCGGAGCGCCAGGTGTCCGGCATCTGTCCGGGCCACTGCGCGTAGATGAAGATCTTCGCCTGCGGGCTGATGCCGGTGGGCGTGCCGGGCTGGGGAATGCCGGGACCGAAGGTGACATCGCCGCGGAGCGATTGGGCGAAGTAGCGCGCGTGCTGGAGCTCGTTGGAGTAGGTCGCGAAGGGCTGGAGCGTCACCACATCCCACGGGTAGTTGGCGAAGGCCTCGGGGTAGCGGTTGAAGGGCGAGTGCACGAAGCCGCCGGTGGGGTTGTTCCAGAGCCAGTTGATCGGCGCCCCGGGGATGCGGAAGGAGCCTTGGGTGAGGGAGTGGCCGCCGTTGTTCACGATGGCCGCGAAGCCGTCGTAGAGGATGTCGTCGGTGAGGCTGTTGCCGAGCATGTAGATTCGCTGGTGGGCGGCCGGCAGGGGAAGGGCCGCGGCGAGCGCGAGCAGCAGGGGGGCGAGGGGCTTCATGGGGATCGGAGCAATCTTGCGCTCGCCGGCCCGGCCGAAAGGGCGGCTTCACGGGAGCTGTCCCAAATCGGCTTCCTGTAGTTGATCTGTTGGCATCGAGCGGACCTGACTAGGCATCGGTCGCGCGAGCGCGCGGCTTTCCTACCCCATGAACCCCCGCACCTTCCCTTCGCTTCATCATCTGCTTCCCCTCGCGGTCCTCGCCTCGTCGTCCCTCTTCTCCTCCTTTTCTCCGGCCGCGGAGGGCTCCGGGAGAATTCGTATTGAGAAATTAGATACGCCGGCGGGCGAGGTCACGCTCCCCTGGCTCGGCGGGGACCGAGGCGAGCCCGGCGCGCTCGGCGGAATCGGCGGCCGCGGCGGTGCCTCCCTCGCCACGGTGCGCGGAGGATGGAGCGCGGAGAACCTCGTCCTCGACGTGGAGGTGGCGGACGCCGATCACGTGCCCGCGCCCGACTCCACGCGGCTCTGGGCGGCGGATTCGCTGGAGCTACGCCTTGATCTCGCGCCGGAGGACAGCGCGGTGCGCGCCGAGTGGAAGTTGATCTTCGGGCTCCTGGCCGGTGGACCTGCGGCGCGCACGCTCGACGGGCCGGGCCGCATCCCGCCCGAGCAGTTGGAAAAGGCCTTCCGGGTCGAGCGGCTGGAGCGTCCGGCGCGGACGCGCTACCGGATCGAGCTGCCTTGGGAATGGTTCTTCGCGCGCGCCGGCGCCCGGCCGACCTTGCGCCTCGGCGTGCAGGTGAACGATCTCGCGCCGGGGCGCGCCGAGAAGACCGTCCACCTGTGGAGCGCCGACGCGGCGGGCCGTCCGGCGGAGGCGCGGCCGACGCGTCTCGTGGCCTTCGGCGCTCCGGCGGCGGGCTTCGCGGCGGTGGACTGGGCCCGGACCGAGGTGTGGTCCTCCGGGGAATCAAACCTGCTCTCGGTGAGCGCGCGCTCGGCGGACGCGGTGACCGTGCGCGTCGGCGAGGACTCGGTGGAGCTGCCCGGCGGAGAGGGTTGGCGTTTTTGGACGGTATCCGTTCCCGCGCAAGGCGACGGCGAGCGTCTGGTGGCGCAGATGTCGGGCGCGCTTTCCGCCGAGGCGGTGCAGACGAGCGCGGTCGAGCTGCGGGGGCGGATCGCCGCGCGCGTCGCGGAGCTCACGGCGGGCGAGGGCCTGCATCCCTTGTTCCGGCGTCATCTCGAGTCGGTCGAGGCGATGGTGGCCGACGACTGGGAGCGGATTACCCCGCTCCGCGAAAGCGAACCGGCGAAGGTGCGCGAGAGCCTCGGCTACTACCGCGATCTCCTCTCGGGCCTGGCGGCGGATGCGGGCGAGTGGGGGGCCTACCTCGACGGGCGGCGCTCGCTCCTGATTGCGTATCGATCGGAGCATGACGGCACGGTGCAGCACTACATGCTCGGCCTGCCGCGCGACTGGGACGAGGCGAAGCGTTACCCGCTTTTTTTCGAGCTGCACGGCGCGGGCAGCAACCACCCGCTCAACGGGCCGGCATCCCGCCTCGGCGCGAAGCTGAAGGCGCAGAACCTCGCGGGCTACGACACGCCCAAGGTCTATGCCGAGATCGAGCGCAGCGGCTTCTGGGTGTATCCCTTCGGCCGCGGCAACAGCGGCTACCGCGGCGTGGGCCGCATCGACGTGCTCGAGGCCTACGACGATGCGCACCGGCTGGTGAAGATCGACGCGAACCGCCGCTACATCTACGGCTTCTCGATGGGCGCGGGCGGCACCTACACGCTGGCGATGCGCACGCCCTCGCGCTGGGCGGCGGCGAGCTCCTTCGCCGGCGGCGGACGGGCCGACCCGGGCTCGGACCTGCCGGGCAACCTGTCGCAGGTGCCCTTCAAGATTCTCTGCGGCACGGAGGACACCCGCGCCATGCAGGGCTACGCCGCGATCACGGAGGAAATGCAGCGGCGCGGGATCAAGATCGAGGCGCGCACGATCGCGGGCCTCGGGCACCAATACACCGGCGAGCTGCAAAAGGAGATGATCGACTGGCTGAAGACTCACGTGCGCCGCCGGCCGGAGCGGTTCAGTTTCGTGGCCGAGGAAAACCTAACCAACGAGTGCTGGGGCGTGCGGCTGGAGGTGGACGAGGCGGCTAAGACGCCCGCGCGCGCCGAGGTGCGGATCGAGGGCCGCACGGTGCACTTGCAGACCACCGGGGCGAAGGGTGTGTCGCTCGATTTCTCGGAGACCGACGGCCTCGGCCTGAGCGGCGACGTCGTGGTCGTCCACAACGGCCGCGAGGCCTATCGCGGGCCGGCGAAGGGGATCCGGCTCTAGGTCGGTTAAGGGAGGACTGGCCCGCCGGCAACCGTGGATGGCTTTAGGAAAAACAATTGATTATCCCATAATGAGCAATTTAATTACCCATTGTGGTTTTCCAATCTTACTGAAAAATGAAGCAATTTGGCCGAGAGATGCTTGAGCAGGCCCTTGCTTTGCTTGGCGAAGTCTTAGCCCGGCGAGGCCACTCTCCCTGTCACTTTGTTATCTGCGGCGGTTCCTCTCTGCTCGCACTCGATCTCGTGAGCCGCACCGCGACGCGTGACGTGGATGTGCTCGCGCGTCTGGAAGAGCGCCAGCTTGTTCAAGCCAAGCCTCTCTCCGCCTCCATCTTGGAGGCCGCCGAGGCCGTCCGCGCTCAGCTCGATCTACCCAAAGACTGGTTCAACACCGGTCCGGCGGACGAATCCTTTTTCCGCTTGGGTTTTCCGGTCGGCATCGAGGACCGCCTCACCCCGCGCACTTACAGCCCGGCACTCACCGTCAGTTTCATCAGCCGCTACGACCAAATCCACTTCAAGCTTTACGCAGCCACCGACCAAGGCCCCGGCCGGCATGTCTCTGACTTGCAAGATCTCCGACCT
The DNA here is from genome assembly GCA_030605125.1 of Verrucomicrobiota bacterium. GTDB lineage: Bacteria > Verrucomicrobiota > Verrucomicrobiia > Opitutales > Opitutaceae > IMCC26134_A. Next base: position 13,373 of record JAUWBD010000043.1, read on the forward strand.
ACGGGCGACGAACTCCTCGCCGCCGCCCGATGGACTCGTCTGCAAGATCCATCCGAAGGATTCCGCTTCGTGCTCGCCGACCTTCTCACCCACCTCGGACATGCCGATCTCATCAACCGACTTTAGCTCCGAGGCCCGCACTGCCATCCTCAACCTCCTATGGGCCCAATGGACCACCCTTGGCGTGTCCGGCCATTCCGAAGCCGCGTCGGGAGACGTGATCCTCGACCCGGAGGCTCTTCTCCTTGCCACCACCACGCTGGGCCGCCTCGACGCCCGCCTCTTCGACGAGGTGCTCGATTGGCTCCAAGACCAGGCAGACTGGATCAATCTCCAGCGTCTGGCCCACTTGCAAAAAGGCCACGCGCTCGGCGACACCTCTGTTCTCTCCGCCATCGCCACCCGCCTCGTTCGCCTGCCCGCCCATAAAAAGTGGCGCGTTGTGGTCCAGCCCCCCGCCTCGCCCGCCTCGGTCCCTGCACCCCTGTTCCCCGGCCTCGGTCACTTCGGCGCCGCCGATCCTGATTTCCTCGCCCACGGCTGGCAACGCGGCCCCGCGCGCTATCGCGGTCAGGCCGTTGCCCCGCGCATGGATCACGCCGGCAATCTCCTGCTCAAGCTCCGCGCCCTCTTCGGCCGCCAGTCTCGCGCCGAGGTCATGGCTTGGCTGCTCACTCACGATTCCGGGCATCCCGCCGAAATCGCGCGGCAGACCGGCCATTTCCGACGCTCGATTCAGCTCACGCTGAATGAACTTCAACGCTCCGGCCACATTCGCGTCCGCCGCGACGCCCGTGAAAAACATTTCTCCCTCCAGAACGACGACTGGCGTTTCCTTGCAACGTGGAAGAATCCCCCCGAGCGCACCTTTCCCGCCTGGTTCCCGTGGGCTCCTGTGTTCCGGTTGCTCTGCCAACTTCACGCCCTGCTGGACGACGCCGCGCTCGCCACCGCATCATCCGAATTACAGGCCATTGAGTGGGGCTCCCGTTTGGATTACTCCATTCTCGCAGGCTCCATTCTACCCGCTGCCTTCTCGATGCCCGTCGAAGGTCGCGGAGCTGACGCCCTTGCTGCGCACCAAGCCCGCTGGCGCCAGATTTTTGCGCGTCTCGCTCGCACCTAGCTCTTACCCGACTTCCGGCAAACCGAGCACCGGAAGATGGAAAAGAAGGGATACGAGTGTGGAAGAGGGCGGGGGCTGAATCTTACGGAATGGCTGGCAATGATCCTGTTAACGTGACGGCCAAGCCCCGGCTCAAGCCACGGGGCGGACGGCGTGGGCGAGGTGGTCGTTTTGGAGGGCGATGACGCGGAAGCCGACGGAGTAGGTGTGGCCGGCGCGTTCGCGGAGGAAGGACGGGGTCGTCACAAACTCGACGCCTTCGACGACGTTGCGGCTCGCGAAATGGCAGTGGCCGCAGAAGACGTGGCGAATCTCGGTGCGCCCCAGCGTGGCCAGGATCCGCGCGCGACCCTCCTCCCCGACGACGTGGTAGGGGCGAATCAGCGCGGCGTCGGGATGGCCCGTGCCGGTGATGTCCTCGAAAGGCACGATCGGCTGGTGCGTGAAAAGCACGCGCCGGCCGCCGAGCCCCGGGTTGTCCGCCACGAAACGCTCGAAGCTGGCAAGCACCTGCTTGTCGTAGATGTCGAAACCCCAGGAGGGCGGCTTTCCGTTGTAGTTTTCCGGATGATACTCGGCGGGATGGGTGACCGCGCCGCTGACGAGATACACCTCGAGGCCTGGCAGGGACACGTGCTGGATGAAGGGCTGCCGGATGATCGCCGCGAAGCTGCGCCCGGCGGCCTCGAGCGGATCGCCCACGCGGTCGTGGTTGTGGCACAGGTAACGCACGGGGACGCCGGCGCGCTCCAAGATCGCCTTCGCGGAGGCGAGCTGCTCGCGCAGCTCCGCCTCGGTCGGCGCGCCGTTCACCAGATCCGCGCCGTGCACGATCAGGTCGGGGCGCTCGATCTTGCCCTCGAGGATGGCGTCCACGTAGCCGGCGAGCCGCCCGTCGTCCAAGGGGTGGTGCGTGTCGGTGAGGTGATGGATGACCGGTCCGCGCGCCCGGCGAATTTCGGAGGCGCGGCCGCGCAGGGCCGTGGACACCAGCCCGATCGCGGTGAGGCGGAGAAAGGAGAGGCGGGAAAGCAGGTGCGGCATCTTGAGGCGCCATCGATCGGCGCGGCGGCCCCTGTCGCAACGAGCTGGTTTTGGGAACTGTCCCGATGCGCGAGACCCGGGGGCTTTTCCGGGCGCGGAAGAGGAGAATCCCCCGCCTGCGTTCACGGCATGAGGCGGACGGCGTGCGTCAGCTCGCCGTCGCGCCACGCGATCTCGCGGAAGCCGACGGGATAGGTGAGGCCGGAGCGTTCGCGACGGAACGACGGGGTGGTGACGAACTCGACGCTTTCGACGAGGTTGCGGCTATGCAGGTGGCAATGGCCGCCGAAGACGTGGCGGATGCCGGTGCGGCGCAGCGTCGGGAGGATGCGGGCGCGGCCTTGCTCGCCGATGAAGTAGTTCGGACGAATCAACGCGGCGTCGGGGTGATCGGTGCTAGCGAGGTCGTCGAAGGGCACGATCGGCAGGTGGGTGAAGAGCACGCGCCGGCCGCCGCGTCCGGGGCTGGTCGCGACGAGGCGTTCGAGCACGGCGAGCACGTGCATGTCGTAGATGTCGAAGCCCCATTTTGGCGGGGTTCCGGCGTAGTTGTCGGGCAAATACTCGGCGGAGTGCGTGATGGAACCGCTGACGAGGTAGAGCTCGAGGCCGGGCAGGGAGACGTGCTGGATGAAGGGCTGGCCGATGATCTCGGCGAAGCTGCGCCCGCCGGCGTGCGGCGGGTCGCCCATGCGATCGTGCGTGTGGCAGAGGTGGCGCACGGGGACGCCGGCGCGGTCGAGGATCGCCTTGGCGGAGGCCAGTTGCCCGCGCAGGGCGGCCTCGGTCGGCGCGCCGTCCACCAGATCGCCGCCGTGGACGATGAGATCGGGGCGGGGGAGCCTGCCGTCGCGCAGGGCGTCCACGTAGGCGGCGAGACGACCCTCGTCGGCGGGGTGATGCGTGTCGGTGAGGTGGTGGACGAGGGCGGTGGCGGAAGGCATTTGGAATACGCGGCGGGCCCGGCGGTCCCGCCCTACCTCGGGCGATCAGCGGCGGATGCGGTAGTAGGGCGTGCGGTCCTTGGCGCCGGCGATCTCGATGGAGCGGCGGACGGGCTGGGTGGAGGCGGGCGCGTCGCCATCGTGGTCGAGCAGCTCGAGCGTGCCGGTGAAAGGCACGGTGAGGCGGGCGTTGACGGGCTCGAGCCGGATCGGCGCCTTGCCCATGGCGAGGACGGCCGTGCCCTCGGGGTTGAACTCCATACCGGTGTTTCGCCCGCGCGCCATGGCGGTGACGATGATCTCTTTCGCGTTGGCGAGCTTTTCGTTCGGCCCGCGGGCGGAGAGTAGGATGACGGCGAAGCCTCTCTCCGGCGTGATGGAGAAACCGTCGCCGAGGTCGTAGCTTTTGCCGCCCGGGGCGAAGCCGATGAAGCCCTTGGTCGCCTCGGTGTTGATGAGGACGAGGCCGCCGCGGGGCTCGCCCTTGGGCGCGGGCGTCCAGCGCAGTTGGCGGGTGGTCGAGACGATCGTGTCGCCGTCGCGGTGGGGCGCGAGGTCGAAGGCGGCGGTGTCGCGGTAGCGGTCGGTGAAGTTGACCGCGACGCGCGTGACGGCGAGGGCCTCGGTGGGCACCTTATCGATGGTGAAGGACTTGTCGTCCTGGTTTTGCTCGGTGAGGCCGAGGTGGCTCACCCGGCCTTCGAGCAGGGACGGGAGGTGGACGTTGAGGTGGTGGGTGGCGGGGGCCTCGCGCACGTCGAGGCGGCGGACCATGCGCGAGACGGTGGCGAAGGTGGCGAGGGCGACGGGGTTGGTGCCGTCCCAGAGATTGCGGCCGAGGTGCGGGGACATGCGGCCCTGCCAGGTGCCGCCCTGGAAGTGGTAGGAGACATCCCAGCCCTGGAGGCCCCAGCCGTAGGCGCCGAGCAGGGCGGGGCCCTCGGCGTAGTATTCGTTGGGCTGCACGTGCGCCCACTCGCTGATCATGAACGCGGCGCCTTCGACCTGCTGGAAGCCGGCGCTGAGGATGCCCATGCCGGGGCGGGCGAGCATGGAGCCGCTGCGGAAATTTTGCCCGAGCTTGATACCGTCGTTTCCGGCGCCGCCGAAATAGTTGTGCCGGTCCACGATGCCGGTGCGCGCGTCGGAGTGGAGGTTGAGCAGGTGGCCGGCGAGGCTGCCGGCCTGCCAGTTGGAGGTGACGATCTCGCCGTCGAAGCCGGTCCGGCGCACGGCGGCGATGAAGCGGTCGTAGAAGGCGTCCTGGAGCGTGATGAGGAACACCATCGAGTCGGTGAGGCGGGCGCGCATCGGGACCTGCGGGGTGCCGGGCTTGAAGGCCTCGTCGTTGAACCAGGGGCTGGCCCAGGGCACCACCGTGCCGTCGTCGAGGCTCTCGGGCGCGATCGTGCCGGTGACGCGGCCGGGCGAGATCAGGTTGCGCAGATGCGGGTCGGCGATGGCGGCGGGGTCGGCGACGACCATGCCCTCGCCCCAGGCGGCCTTCCAGGCGGCCTCGGTCTTGTATTTGTCCTTCAAATACGCGCTGAATTTTTTTGCGGTGCGCTCGCGCAGGGTGGGGGAGGTCTGGAGGACGCGGTTGGTGAGGCCGAAGAGCACGCTGTCCTCGTTGAAGAGCTCGACGCAGAAGAGGAAGGGATCGTCGGCGTAGCGGAGCTTGGTGTAGGGGTTGGTGTGCTCGAGGAGCTTGATGGTCTGCTCGATCTGCAGGTCCTGGATCTCCTCGCCGAGATAGACGGCGCCGAAGGGGGCGCGGACGCGGGCGTTGGGCCGGTCGCCGAGCCGGCCGAGCTCGGCGTGGTAGGGGATGCGCGGGAGGTCGTCGCGCCCGAAGCGCACGCCGAAGGTGGGCGAGTGCTTGATGAAGATGCCGGCCTCCTTGAGCTTGAAGTTGAAGTAGTCGAAGCGGTCGAGGCCCTCGGGCTCGAATTGCACGAAGCTCGCCGTGCTCTGGAAACCCTGCCCGTCGGGGCCGTCGAGGTGCTTGTGGTGGCGGAGCGCGTTGAGGCCGAACTTTTGGAAAAACGCGGCCATGCGATCGGCGTTTTCCTTGGGCGGCTTGCTGTCGCGGAAGCCGAGGTTGGTGCCCCAGAGCTTGATCGGTTTGCCCTGGTAGAGGAGCTTGTCGCCCTGACGGACGATGCGGCCGTGGGCGCCGGCGGGCTCGGGCGACCAGTCGGCGAGGCTGATCGCGCCGGACGCGGCCACCCGGTCGGAGGGCGCGAACACATACCAATCGGCGTCGTTGGCGCTGGCAGCAGCGGTGATCGGCAGGGCGGTGGCGAGGGCGGAGAGGAGCAGGAGGGCGAGGCGGGAGGGTTTCATTTCGATCTTGGGGGCAACGTGTCCGGGTGACGCGGCGGAGGCGGGCTCGGCTACCGGGCCTCGTTGACGAGCACGAGGACGCTGTGCGGCGGCACCATGAGCGTGTGGCGGCGGGTCATGCCCTCCCGCTCGAAGGTCTCCACCTTCACGACCTCCGAGTCGATGTTGTGCAGCGCGGGCGAGTCGCCGCGCAGGGCGTGAAGGGTGTAGGTGGACTGCGGCTCGTAGGGCAGCTCGAGCGTGATCTTGGTGGGGCCGTCGAGGCGGCGCGAGATGAGCATGAAGCTGTGGCGCTTGCCCTCGCGGAAGGGGTAGCAATCCACGAGTGGCAGGTCGGGCACGGCGGGGAAGGTGCGCTGGCGGCGGTTGGCGCTGTTGGTCTGCGAGACGGTGTCGGCCTGCGTCTCGGGGAGGTCGAGCGTGACCATCTTTTTCACCTCGGCGGTGATGAGGTCGCCGCGCAGCTCGGTGTTGCGCAGGCCGAGCGCCTTCCAGGCGATGTGCTCGCCCCAAGCGCGGTTGTGCGAGGCCCAGTAGTGGCCGTTCTTGAACATGAAGAAGGACTGGTCGCCGACGCCGGCGCGCAGGTTCATCATGAAGATGTCGAGGGCGTTGATCGCGTGCGCGAGGGATTTGCCCTGCTCCTGCTCCTCGCGGTTGAACTTGCCGGGGCCGGGGAGCGTGTAGCCGGGGCCAGCCTCGTAAACGAGGACCTCGGCGGGCGAGCGGCGCTCGCGGCCGATGGTGTCGGCGGTCTCCTTGGCGCGGAGCGAGCGCGGGAGGAGCATGCGGCGCGAGAAGGTGAGGATGTTCATCCAGCTCTCCTCGATGGAGTCGGATTTCATGAGTCCGACGGAGTCCCAGCCGCCGGTGTAGTAGGCGATGTCGAAGGCGTGGGCGGAGGGGGCGTTCTTGAGCGCGCGGGCGCCGTAGCCGCGCGGGCCGGTGTCGGCCACCCAGCCGTTGACGATGAACTGGAACTTCTCGGCGGCGAAGTGGCGGCTGCCCTTCATCGTCTGGAAAATGAACTCGCAGTAGGCGCCGTATTGGTCGGGCTGGCCGACGAAGCTGCCGGGCGAGAACATGCTGTTCCAGACCTCGTTGCCGGGCTCGATGAGGATGCGGTCGAAGGCCTCGGTCCAGGGCTCCTTGCGGCCCCAGGCGGCGCGCTTGGCGCCGTAGGGCGAGTCGGGCGGGCCGGCGAGATACTCGATCAGGTTGGCGTTCTCCTCGGGGCTGAACATCACCGAGGTGATGATCCACGGGCGCGCGCCGACGGCGGCGCAGAGCTCGAGCTCGCGGTGGAGGCCGAGCTGCGTGGTGGTGCCGGCGCCGGCGGTCTCGGCGAAAGTGAGGTTGGACTCGGCGGGCGGGCCGAGCGCGTCGTCGAGGCGTTTGCCGAAGCCGCGGTTCTGCTGGAGCGTCCAGAGGCGGAGCGAGCTGGGGCGGAAACGCTTCAAGGTCTCGACGACCTCGGGATAGTAGGCGAAGGGCGGCGGGCCGTCGTCCTGGATGATGGTGACGTTGTCGATGAAGAGGGAGCCGGCGTGGCGGGTGCCGATGTCGAAACGCTCCGCGCCGGAGCCGGGAGGGCCGCCGACGAAGGGAATCGTGTATTCCTTCCACTGATCGGTGACGCGAAGGGTGGTGGTCTTGAGGCTGGCGATGCGCACCTCGACCTCGGGGCGGGACATGCCCTCGTGCTTGAGCCAGAGCCGCACGGTGTAGGGCTTGCCGGCGATCAGGCGCGGCCAGTCGGATTCCATGCCGGCGAGGAACCAGGCGCCGAGGCGCGGCACGCGTTGCAAGCCGGCCGGATTGGTGAGCTTTAGGCTGGCGCGACCGTTGCCGGGCGCGACGTCGGGCGAGAGGGCGATTTGGACGCCGGCCGCGTGCAACTCCTTCTCGCTGCCCGGCTCCAGGGAAAAGCCGCGGTGCAACCACCAGGGGTTTTCGCTCCAGGTGCGGGTGGTGCCGGGCGGCACCTCCATGCGCTCCACGGTGAGGAAGTAGTAGTCGCCGGCGCGCAGGGCGGGCCCGGGCTCGGCGAAGGTGACGCGATTGGGGCCGGAGCGGGAGGCCTGGTAACGCTCGATGCGGCCGTCGCGCACGAGGCGCATCTTGCCGTTCTCGTAGCGATAGACGATGGCGCGGCCGCCGTCGAAGAAGCCGTCGCGAAACACGTCGTAGTAGCTGATGCGCATGCCGCGACCGTTGGCGTCGCCGTCGTCGTCGAAGTGCTTGTCGCCGCCGCCGGAGGCGACGCCGCGGTGGCGGGCGGTGATGGGGTTGATGCTCGGCGCGAGCCACCACTGGTTGTGCCAGGGCTCGGTGCTCCAGTGCGACATGCCGGGCGGGTCGATGTTGGCGCCGAAGCGCGACGGGTTCTTGACCACGACCTCGGGCCGGATCGCGAAGACGGCCTCGTCGCCCTTCGGCGCGGGGATCGGGCCGGCGAGGGCGGTGGCGGCGAGCGCGCCGAGCGGGAGCAGGCGGGTGACGTATTTGGCGAGCGAATACATAGGGGGACGGATAAAATCAGGGCAGATCGACGCGGAGGCGCAGGAAGCGGCGCGGCGCCTCGGGCGGCAGGCGGATGCGAACGAGCAGGCGCTGGAGATGCGGCTGGCCGCCGACGGAGGTCTCGAGCGTCTCCTGGATCGCGTTGACGCCGTCGATCACGACGTCGGACCAGGCGGCGAGATCGGGCGAGGATTGCACGCGAGCGGTGACGTCGGCGGCGCGGGTGTCGCGCAGGAAGGTGAAGCGCAGCCAAGGGCCGCCGGCCGTCGCATCGTCGAGCGCGAGGGCGGGGGAGCCGCCGCCGGAATCGGGCGAGAGCGGATCGAGGCCGAGCGCGTATTCGACGAGATTGGGCAGGCCGTCGCCGTCGGGATCGGCGGCGGGGCCGGAGATGGTGGGGTCGGCGTGCTGCGCGGAGCTGAAGGCCGACCAGGCGGAGTAGCCGGCGGGCGCGGGCGGCGGCTCGAGCTCGAGGATGGTGTAGAGCGCGTCGGCGGAGAGGGCGAAGGTCTGCTCGTCGCCCTGGAGGGCGGGCGCGGGGCGGGTGGCGCGGAGGTAGCCGTTGGCGTCGAGCACGCGGATGGCCTGGATGCGGCCCGTGCCGCGGAGCGTGAGGTCGGCGTCCACGCCCTCCATCTGCCAGGGGAGCTCGCCGATCTCGAGGATGCGCTTACCGAGGTAGGTGACGCCGTCGCGGGTGAGGTTGACGGGCTCGGTGCGGGCGCGGCGGAGGTTTTCGCGGGTGGCGGCCTGCACGAGCACGCGCTGCGAGGTGGCGAGCGGCTGGCCGTCGAGCGAGACGACGGCGACGGAGCCGAAGGCGTTGCGCATGCGGATCGACACCTGGCCGAGCGAGACGAGGCCGGCGGCGCCGAGGTGGCCGACGGCGGCCTGGGCGCGGGCGGTGTCGATGCGGAGGAGGCCGGAGGGCGGGGCGGGGTTGGGCGGGGAGACGCCGGGCGCCTGGCCCCAGTGCAAGGTGAGCTCGCCGGTGGCGCTGGTGACGGTGCGGGTGCTGTTGTTGATGTGGGTGGAGAGGAGCGGCGAGACCTCGTCGGCGTCGGTGGTGAAGTCGATCTCCACGCGGCCGACGAGCGCGGCGAGCGTGTCGATGGAGCCGGCGCCGCCGGCGGAGGGATCGGTGATGAGCGTGCCGTCGGGATTGCGCGTGGGGTCCCAGCCGCGGGTCTCGTAAAAGAGCGCGGCGCGGCGCGCGGCGATATCGGACACGCGGCGGCCCTCGCGCACGACGACCGGGCCGGTGGCGACGTCGCCGCGGCGGTAGAGCAGGGCGGCGGCGGGGAAGGTGCCGGCGAGGGCGGGGCTGGCGATCTCCCAGCGGCCGAGGCCGTTTTGCCAATGCGTGTTGCTGGTGGCGAACCAGACGAAGCCGTCGAGCCCGCTGAGCGCGCCGTAGGCGGCGACGAGCAGCGGGGCCTCGGCCTTCCAGTCGTGCGGGTTGACCCAGGTGGACTCGGAGACGATGGCGGGGTGGCCGCGGGCGTGCTTGTAAACGGTGGGGAGGGCGCGCGGATTGTTGATCCCGGGGATGGCGTGGAAGGTGTCGCCGCCGGAGACGATGTTGGTGACGGCGGTGTTGTTGATGAGCGGGCTGATGTAGTTGTGCTTATCGATGATGTCGGCGGCGGTGTAGGTGTGGATCTCGGCGTCGAGCAGCACGGGGTCGTCGGCGGTCTGCCAGTTGGAGGCGACGGTGAGGAGCGGCGAGCCGAGCGTGTGGCGCACGAAGGCCTGCATCTCGGCATACCAGCCGCGCTGGAGCTCGGTGAGGAAGGTGATCTGGTCGGCGATGCGCGCGCGCTCGGGGGCGGAGCCGGCATAGCTGCGCGTCATGTAGTAGGCGGAGAGCACGGTGGCGCGGCCGTTGGCGAGATCGTCGCCGGAGTAGAGGCTGTTGTTGGAGAGGGTGGTGGTCCAGCCCCAGGAGGAACGGGCGGCGGTGATCGAGCCGTATTTCGCGACGAGCCAGTTGTGGAAAAGCGCGAAGAGCTTGCGTCGCTGCTCGACCGGATAGCGGGCGGGGTTGAAGGTCCAGAAGAAGAGGTTGTCCTCGTTTTGTAGTTCCAGAATCGCTACAGCCGGATCTTGCCCGAGCGGGGTTTGCTGCGGGTGGTGGGGGTTGGGGCGGGTGAGGAGCTGGGTGATCCAGTTTTTGTAGGCGGACTTGAAGGTCTCGTCGAAAAACTGGAGGCCGAAGGGGGCCTCGTTGGCGTGGTTGGGCTCGCCGGAGCCGCCGTCGTTGGCGGAGATCCAGGCGCTGGTGTAGCCGTCGAGGCCCCACTCGGCGCGGATGCGCAGGCCGAGGATGAAGAAGGGCGAGAGCTTGGTATAGACGCCCTGGGCGCGGGCGGTGGCGGCGATGCGCTGCGCGTCGTCGATGCGGCCGTCGTTCACCGCGGCGAGCGAGGAGGCGGAGTTGTTGTAGAGGCTGGAGTGCCAGCGCACGAGGTTGACGCCGCGCTTGGAGAGGAAGCGGAGCATCGAGTTGAGCGAGGAGCCGCCGGGGGCGCCGACGGTGGCGGCCCAGAAGCGGGCGGGCGTGCCGTCGCCGAGCACGAGCGTGTCGCCCTCGCGGCGCACGAAGCCGGACTGGCCGGCGAGGGGCTCGTTGAGTGAGCGGAGGTCGAGGAGGGCGGCGGAGGAGTAGTTGTCGGCGGGCTCCTCGAAGTTGAAGAAGGCGGGAATGCCGGGCGTGAAGTGCGCGGTGAGCGAGCGCGTGGCGTTCATCGCGAGCCGGAGGGGGTTGGTGTTGGCCGAGCCCGAGGGCACGTCGCCGCTCCAGTGGGAGAAGCGGTAACCGGAGTCGGGGATGGCCTCGAGATAGACGACGTCGCCGGGCAGGTAGGTGGTCTGGACCGGCGCGCGATGGACGCGGCCGTTGGCGCCGGCGGAGACGGAGAGCGTGTAGCTGGCGGCGACGCGCGGGGCGACGTCGGCCCAGGAGGAGCCGAAGCGGATCTCGTCGATGAAGATCGCGTTGTTCTGGCCCTGGAAGAGGAGCTGGTTGAACGAGGTGTTTCGCGCGTGGGTGTTGGTCGCGGTCTGGCCCTCGCCGAGGGCGAGGTCGGGGTCCCACCAGACGGTGACGGTGTCGTTGCCGGAGACGTAGTTGATCCGAACCACGACAAAGTGGACGGCGGTGTTTAGGCTGCGGCCGGAGAGGTTGTTGCCGACGCGAAAGACGGAGGAGCCCCAGGCCTGGCCGATGAGGAGGCGCTCGGTGGTGCCCTCGCGGAGGGCGAGGTAGGCCTGGGCGTCGGTGCGGGTGCCGCGGAGCTGGAGCAGGAGGCTCAGGTAGAGCGTGGTGCCGTCTTTGCCGACGACGCCGTTTTGCAGGTAGTCCTTGAAGGGGCCGTCGGCGGAGAGGTTGAGCGGGGCGTTTAGGGCGACGCCGCCGGTGTTGAGGTCGAGCTTGCCGCCGCTGCGCTCGAGGTCGCCGTAGGACAGGCTGCCGGTGCGGGCGTGGTGGGTGAGGATGGTGTTGGTTGTAGTGTAATCGAGGATACCGGTGGAGGCGGGCGGGGCGGGCTGGCTGGCGGCGCCGAGATTCTGGTCGTAGTGGTAGGCGGCGAAGGGCTCGTAGGCGATCGGGGCGGCGCGGGCGGCGCGCGGGAGGAGGAGTGCGGTCGCGAGGAGCGCGCACACCGCAAAGGCGGTGAGAAAACGGGGATACATGGGGTTGACCAAAGGGGTGCGCGCACCGTGCGGGGGGCGCAATCAGCGGTGCAATCTTGCCGGATCGGGAGCTGTCCCAGACTTGCTTGGCACAGCTCCCATTAGGGGTGGGTTGAGCCGGGTGCGGGTTTTTAGGAGACCGGAGCATCCGGTCGTTTCCGGGTAACTCCCAAACCCCACCCAACATGAGCGTTCATCGGTCCATTCCGGCCCTCGTCTCCTCTCTTTTTCTCGCTGCGACCGCCGCCCCGTGTTCGGCGGCGGAGCGGGTCGTCTTTAGCGGTAACGAGCTCGACCACGTGGCAAGCTCGCCCGACCTAGTGGCGGCGCTCGACACGACGACGTTCACGACGCCGCCGTCGAGTCTGAGCATCAGTTTCGTGGACAGCTTCCAGCACTTCCTCTTCCGCACCAAGTCGGACAAGGAGATGGTCGTGCCGGCCTCCATCGACTGGGAGAAGGAGACGCTGGCCTTCGACTATATGACCACATCGGTGACGGCCTTGCTGCGAATCCGCGTGTTCTTCCTGGCCGGCGGCGACAGGCTGGCCGTGGACCTCGACTACAACGCGCCGGCGCGCGGGTTGCCGCTCGTCGCCGATGGCAAGTGGCACACGATGGTCCTGAAGGGCATCTCTTGGACGCCGCGCTACCACTCGGCGGTGGCGGACGGGTTCCTCAATCCGGACTCGCCCTACATCATGCGCCTCTCGCTGCAAAATTTTGTCAGCTCGGGCGTGCTCAACGTGGACAATTTCCGAATCGTGCCGAAACCGGCGGGGCAGGCCGGCGCGGCCCGGTAAGGGAATCGTGTAGTGAAAAGGCACTACTGAAATGGGTGGCGACGCCGGAGGGGTGTTTTCAGGAGCGCGCGGCGTGCTTCGCAAGGCATTGATGGATAGGCTGGGACAGCTCCCGCGGCGGGTCCGTTGCCGAGGGTTTGCCGGCTGCGCATAGACAGCTCCCGCCGACCCCGCCCCAGCATGTTTGCGGCCGGCGTATCCCATCATGAAACCAAAAAACCTCCCATCCCTCCTGATCGCCGCCGCCGCTTTTGCGGCGGGATCTCCGGTCGCGCAAGCGGCTTTGCAAGTCATCCATAACGGCGATTCCTACACATACCAGTTTGGCGCGGCCACCGCATCGGTGGACACCACGAACTTTCTGAGCGCGCCCGGCAGCGTGCGCGTGAACTACGCGGCCGGGTTTGAGTGGATGGCTTATAGCGCCACGAGCACGTTCACGCCCGGCCTGGTGGATTGGTCGCAGGACACGTTCACCTTTGACTACATGACCGAGTCTGCGGTCCGCGTCTATCGGACGCGCATCCATGTCGCGTCGCTGGGTAACCTCGCCATCATCGATGTCACCTTCCCGTCGGGCCTGGCCTTGGTCGGTGACGGGCAATGGCACAGCGTCACTATCACCGGCGCCAACTGGACGACCGCGTATAACGATGCCGTGTCGAATTCGACGCTGAACCCGAACAACGCCTACTCGGTGATTTTCAGTATGCAGAACGCGACCGCGAGCGGCGTGATCAACATCGACAACATCCGTATCGGTTCGCCGATCCCGGAGCCCGCCTCCTTCGCGCTGCTCGCCTCGGCGGGCGCGGGCATGATGGTGATCACGCGGCGCCGCCGCCGGGCCTGATTTGGTTAGCGTAGTGGTATCGGAAAACGCGGCGCGCCCCTTGCGGGGCGCGCCATTTTCGTGGGCGTCGGGGACGGTTTACCTGGTGATCAGGTAATAGGCGCGGTCGGGGAGGAGCGCGATTTCGCGGGCGTCGCCGAGCGGACGGTCGGGGCGGCCGGCGAGGTCGAGGGCCATGACTTTGAGCCGCTCGGCGTCGGCGCGGCGGAAGCGCACGGTGCCGGCGAACTCCCGCACGAGCCACGGGTCGCGGCCGATGTCGGTGATGCGGTGCACGCCTTCGCCGGCGGGCTCGGTGGCGAAGCCCGTGGCCTTCTCCTCGCTCATCACCTGGAGCAGGATGCGGCCGGAGTCGGCGAGCGGGCGGCCGTCGAGTGAGACGGCGACGATGTAGCCGAGCTCCATGGGCGAGGAGATTGCGATGTCCTTCAGCGCGGTCTCGCCGGCGAGGGAAAGGTGGCCGCCGAGGCCCTGCGCGGAGGGGGCGTCGATGGCGAGCAGGCCGCGGCCGTAGTCGAGCGTCAGCTCGGAGGTGGAGCTGCGGACGGTCTGAGCGCGGCGGTCGATGAAGGGCGAGGCATCCTTCAACTCGGCGCGGCCGCCGGCCTCGGTCATCTCGATGTTCACGCGGCCCACGAGGTGGAGGAGCGGGTCGAGCCCGGGACGCTTTTCACCGGCGTCGGCGGAGCCCTCGAGGTCGGCTTTGCGCAGTTCGTCGAGATTGGCCTGCTGGCCGAAGCCGGCTCCCTTGAGCGCGAGGAGGTCGGCGATTTTCACGCGAAGGTCGGCGACGAGGTCGCCGGTCTTGACGAGGCCCTGCCGATAGATGAGCGCGGCGGCGGGGAACTGGCCCATCTGCGTCGGCGCCATGAGCGTCCAGGGCTGCATGTGGAAGCGCGGCTTCACCTGCCAGCGGCGGCCGTCGAAGGCGAAGTGCACGATGCTGTCGGTGTCCTGCAGGGCGCCGTAGGCGGCGAGGAAAAGCGGGGCTTCGCCGCGGTGGCGGTTGGGACGGTTCCACGCGATCTCGGAGATCATGGACGGACGACGGTTATACATCGGGTCCATGGCGGGATTGGAAAACTTCTTGGGTTGGCCGGGCGTCTGGGCGTCGAAGCGCAAGGCGCTGACGTCGGAGTAGGTGTGGCCTGGGCGGATGGACCAGGACGCGTTTTCGCCCTTGTGGTTGGTGGAGAGGTAGCCGTGGTGATCGATGAAGTCGCCTGGCATGTAGCTGAGCTTTTCCAGCGGGCCGAGGATGTCGGCGTCGGCGGTGATCCAGTTGGACGCGGTGATGAGGCCCTTGTAGCCGAGGCCGCGGATGAACTTCACGGTGTCGGCGTAGAAATCGCGCTGCGTCTCGAAGAGAAAGGCGGCGGTGTCTTGGTCGCGTGGCGAGCGGACGTTGACGAGGTCGTGCAGCGTGCGGAAGCCGAGGCGACCGTCCTTCTCGTCGTCGCGCTCGTGGCGCTGGTTTTTCCAGGCGGCGAGGGCGGAGCGGAGCGAGCCGTGTTTCTTCGCGGCCCAGTCACCGAAACGTTTTTCGAGTTTCCGCATCTGCGGGTCGGGGACGTTGCGGTAGTTGAAGGTCCAGAAGAAGAACGAGTCCTCGTTGACGAGCTCGATGCCCATGACGGCGGGGTCTTCGAGCAGCGCGCGGCCTGAGCCGTCCTTGGTGGTGAGGAGCGTCTTCCACCACTCGCGGTAGAGATTCTGGAACTCGGGCTCGAAGTAGAGCAGCGCGAAGGGGTGTTTGACGCCGTCGTAGCCCTCGCGCCAGCCGGGGCCGGCCTCGGGCTTGAGCCAGAGCGGGAAGTAGATCGAGAAAAGCGAGTAGATGCCCTCGTCCTTCATGGCGGCGACGATGCCGGCTTTCTTCGCGCCGGCGTCGGGACGGAGTTGGCCGGTCTTGTTGTCGAAGGGCGCGTAGTGGAGACGCACGAGGTTCACGCCGTGACGGGAGAGCACGCGGGCATCCTCTTTCCAGTCGGCGGCGTTGTTGGACGAACCGGGCGGTCCGTTGACGGCCCAGAAGCGCACGGGGGCGCCGGTGCGTGAGTGGACGAATTGCTCGCCCTTGGCCTGGATCCAGCCGTTTTCGCCGGCGAACTTTTCGTTGAGGTAGCGCAGGTTGATCGCGCTTTCCTGTGCCGTCTCGGCGGGTGGTCTCCAAGGGAACCAGCCGCTCTCGGCGCCGGCGAAGGCGGGGAGGAGGGCGAGGAGGGCGAGCAAGCGGACGGCGGTGGCGGGCATGGGGATGTCGGGGAAAGGGCTGCTCAAAGAGCGTTCGGACTATGACGCGGCGGGGGCTGAAGACGCGGAGGGAAAAGCACGGTGCTTACCTGTTTCCGAACAACAAGGAGTGTGGGCAAAGGCAGCTCGCGGCGGACGGCAGCGTGGCTCAAGCCGGCGAGGCTGGGAGCTGTGCCAGGCCGCGGGCTGTGGGCGGCGGGGGAGTCAGTCGCCCGCGGCGGAGTTCAACCCTTGATGGCGCCGGCGGAAAGGCCGCGGACGAAGAGGCGCATGCAGAAGAGGAAGATGATGATCAGGGGGATCGAGGCGATGAAGTAGGCCGCCATGATCTGGCCCCACTGCTTCACATACTCGCCGTCGAGGTAGATCAGGCCCACGCCGAGCGTGAACAGCTCCTTGTCGCGCAGCACGATCAGGGGCAGCAGGAAGTCGTTCCAC
>JAUWBD010000266.1 GCA_030605125.1 Verrucomicrobiota bacterium
GCTGCGCCGCGTGGCCGTGCTGCACGACTTCGCCGGCTGGCGCGTCACCGTGGTCTTCGACGGGCGCGGCGAGGAGCTGCGCATCGAAGGGGTGGGCGACGCGGCCGACTTCGCCTGCGTGCACACGCCCGCCGGCGCCACGGCGGACGACGTGATCGAGCAGCTCGTCGGGCGCGCGGCCGAGCCCTCGGCCTGTCTCGTCGCCACGGCCGACCAGGCGGAGCGATCCACGGTGGAGGCGGCCGGCGCGGCGTGGTGCTCCCCGGATGATCTTGCCGCCCGTATCGATACGGTGGATACGCAATCCGCGCGCCGGGTCGGGCGCGTGAGTTCGGACAACGACCGGGCCTGGCGCGAGGGCGGCGCGGCCGGCGGGGGAGGCGCGGCATGAGCGACGCCGCGTTTTCCGGAGGCGACGCGCTCGCCGAGCTCACCGGCCTCAGCGGAGCCTTTGTGTTTCCCGAGCGCCTGCTGCAGCAGATCTGGCTGCGCGGCGACTTCGACGCGCGCGGGCTGCGGCTGCGCGACGGGCGGGCGCTGCGGATCGTGCGCCGCGGGCGCTGGAACCGGCTGGCGGGGCCGGATTTTCGCGAGGCGGAGTTTCGGGCGGGGGAGGGGAGCGCCGCGGAAACCTGGCGGGGCGACGTCGAGGTGCACCTGCGCGCCGTGGACTGGGACCGGCACGGCCATGCCGCGGACCCCGCCTACGATCGGGTGGTGTTGCACGTGGTGCTTTTCCCCGCGCCGCGCGAGTGGACGGCGGGCGCGGGCGGGCGGCGCATCCCGATCCTGGAGTTGTTGCCCCTGCTCGAGCGCGACCTCGAGGCCTACGCGGAGGAGGCGGCGGTCGAGGGGTTGGCGGGGCGGCCTTACAGCCAGTTGCGCGAGGTTTTGGCGAGTTTGCCGGCCGGGGCGCTCGCGGCGGAGGTCGAGCGGCACGCGGCGCGGCGCTGGGCGCACAAGGTCGCGCTGGCGCGTCGGCGGATCGACGCCGCGGGCTGGGACGAGGCCTGCCACCAAGCGGCGCTGGAGGTGCTCGGCTACCGGCCCAACCGCGCCCCGATGCTGGAGGTTGCGGAGCGTTGGCCGCTGGCGGCCTGGCGTGCGGGGGCGGTGAGCGTGGAGGAGGCCTGGGCCTCGGCGGAGGGTGACTGGGCTAGGGCCGGCGTGCGTCCGGCCAACCAACCGCGCAGGCGCCTCGCGCAGTATGCGGAGTGGGTGGCGGCGCGTCCGGACTGGCCGGCGCGCTTGGCCGCGCTCGGCCGCGAGCCGTCGGCCGGCGCTCGGCAGGCGGGCTCTGCGCGCGGGGATTCCGCGCCTGATTTGCGTCAGCACCGAAAGGCGCTAGGGCTCGCGGTGTGGCGCAGACGCCTTGCCGAAGAGGTCGCGGCCGGGCGGCTGGGCGGCACCCGTTTCGACACGATGGTGTGCGACGCGTGGTTGCCGCTGTTGGCCGCGCGGGCCCAATCCGAGGGCGACGAGGCGGGTGCGGCGCGGCTCGCGGAGTTTTGGCAGGCGTGGACGCCGGGCGACGCCCCGGAAGAGCTCGCGCGTCTGGCGCGCGAGTTTGGCGGCGAGGGCGGGCGCGGCGGTGCGCCCCTCAGCCAAGGCCACTTGCAGGGTTTGCTCGGCTGGCTGGCGACGCTCTTGGCGAGGGCGGGGCAGGGGACTTGACAGGGCTTTGCCCGTTTCGCTTACTGCCCGTTCGTTTTCACAGTTCACTTTACGAGAAGTGGGCCTCTGGCCCGCTTTTTTTTTCCCTAACCACCTCCCTCACGACCCTCATGAGCAGCGAAATTCTTACCGTCCTCGAATACATGGAGAAGGAAAGGGGCATCGCGCGCACCGACATGATCGCCGCGATCGTCAACGCCATCAAAGCCGCCGCCCAGAAGGGGGTTAACTCGGGGCAGGAGTTGAAGATCGAGATCAACCCGAAGAACGGCCAGCTCAAGGCGTGGGCGCTGCTCAAGGTCACCGATTCCGTCAGCGATCCGAAGCAGGAGATCCCCCTCGAGAAGGCCCAGGCGATCAAGCCCGACGTGCAGATCGGCGAGATCATCGAGCGCGAGGTCAACCCCTCCGAGCTCGGCCGCATCGCCGCGCAGACCGCCCGGCAGGCCGTGATGCAGAAGCTGCGTCAGTTCGAGAAGGACCGCATCTACGACGACTACAAGGACATGGTCGGCAACATCGTCACGGGCACCGTCCGTCGCCGTGAGCGCAACGACATCTTCGTCGATCTCGGCAAGTCCGAGGCGGTTCTTCCCGGTCGCGAGCAGGTGCCCGGCGAGGAATACCAGCCCGGCGACCGCATCCGCGCCATCCTTCTCAACATCGAAAGCACTCCCCGCGGCCCCGAGCTCATCCTCTCCCGCGGCAGCCCGCGCTTCGTCCGCCGCCTCTTCGAGGTCGAGGTGGGCGAGATCGCCGACGGCACCGTGAAGATCGAGGCCTTCGCCCGCGAGCCCGGCTACCGCACCAAGATCGCCGTCACCAGCTCCGATCCCAAGGTGGATCCGGTCGGCGCCTGCGTCGGCGCCCGCGGCGCCCGCGTGAAGACCATCGTCCGCGAACTCAACGGCGAGAAGGTGGATATCATCAACTGGTTCCCCGATCCGAAGCAGCTCGTGCTCGAGGCTCTCAAGCCCGCCGTGCCGCGCGACATCGTGCTCGACGAGCGCTCCAAGCGCATCCTCCTCCGCGTCGCGACCGAGGACCTCGCCATCGCCATCGGCAAGAAGGGCCAGAACGCCCGTCTGACCTCCCGCCTCGTCGGCTGGCGCATCGACATCGAGGAGCACAAGGCCGAGGTCGTGGATCCCCGCGCGCAGGCCATCAAGTCGCTCGTGGACACCTTCGCGCTCGACACCGCCATCGCCGAGCGGCTCGTCGGCGTGGGCATCAACTCGCCCGCCGCCTTCGAGGGCGTGGACGACGAGGCGCTCGTCGAGGCCGGCTTCACCGCCGAAGAGGCCGCCGCCATCATGCAGCGAGTCTCCGGTGCCTGAGCCCGGCGCCCGCCCGCTTTCCCCGTTTCCCTTTAATCCTCACCGTCCGTCCTTTTCGCCCGTAATCCGCCACCGCCGCCCGCCCGAATGAGTATCCGCATCCACGAACTTGCCAAACGTCACAATATGGAGGCCAAGGAGATGTTGGCGCTGCTCAAGGAGCGCGGCTACGTCTCGCCGGATACCAAGTCGGTCTCCAGCACGGTGAACAAGATCTACGAGGAGGAGGTGGACAAGGAGTTCGCGGCCAAGGCCGCCGAGAAAGCCGCCGCCGAGGCCGCCTCCACCCCCGAGCCGGAGCCCGCGCCGGCCGCTCCCCGCGTGCCCATGGTGAAGAGCGCCGAGGATGTCGCCCGCGAGAAAGCCGAGGCCGCCGCCCGCGCCGCCGCCGAGGCCAAGGCCGCCAGCGCCGCGGCCGCTCCCGCTCCCGCGCCGGCGCCCGCTCCGGCCCCGGCGCCTGAACCGGCCTCTCTGAACCTTACCATTCGCTTCGATTTCGACAGCGCCGCCATCCGGCCCGAATTCCACCGCGAACTGGAGCAGGCCGCCCGGT
>JAUWBD010000233.1 GCA_030605125.1 Verrucomicrobiota bacterium
CCACACCGTCACGGCGCCGCCCGCCTCCGCCGTCACCCGATGCGCCCTCGCTTCCGCGCCCCACGCAGCCTCCGGCACCAGGCGCACCGTGATCGCCATCGGGAGCCGCAGGGGCAGGCCGAGCGGCTCGTGCCACACCCGCCACGCCCCTTCCGCGAGCTCGGCCAGACGCACGCCCTCCGCCCCCGCCTCCGCGACCACCTCAAAGCGCCCGCTGCCCAAACCGAGCAGCCGCACCGCCGAGGCCTCGGCCTCGTTTGCCCGACACGCCGGCGAGGCCATGCCCGCCGCCCACGCCCCCACGAGCGCCGCGACCGCCCACCGCGCCCACGGCCGGCCCGCGTCAAAATTACGTCTCCCCCCGCCGGCCCTCACGGCATCGTGATCGAAAGGGCGCCGTCACGCACCGCGATCTCGGTCGCCTGCGCGAGCACCTTCTCCACCTCGGCCGGGCGCTGGTTCGCGCCGAAACGCGCGGCCACCAGCGGCAACAAGGCCGGCACACGGTGCAAGGGCAGCCCGCCGAGATAGGCCTCCACCGGCACGAACTTCCAGCCGCTCCCCTCCTTCGCAAACTCGCCCCGGCCATGCAGCACGACGGGCGCTTCCGAGCCGAAGAAATGCAGCGTGTTGACCAACGCGATTTGCAGGTGGGAGCCCACCACCCGGAAGTTCGGCTCGCCCGCCAGAATCACCACCGTGGAGCCCTTTTGGCCCTCTTCGAGCTTCGCCGCCGCGAAGGTGGCCGCGGACCACGCGTTCAGCTCGGCCTCCGTGAAAGTCACCACTCCGCCCTCGAGCGTTTCGCGCTTACGTTCCCAAGCCACGCCCGCGGTCGATCCCGGCGCGCCCAGCACGATCTTTCGCCCCTCGACGGGGGCATCCTCCTTCGGCTCCGTCTTCAATACCTCCACCGGCAGCGAGGCCAGGTGCACCAAGGCGAGAAGCGCGCCGAGCACGAGGCTCAGGACGGCGCCAAACAACACGCTGAACAAACCGGGAGCTCTACGATCGGCGGAGTATGCCATGGGGAAAAAATGCAGAGTGGGAAAGGAAGGCGACGGCGCAAGACACCCTTTTCGCCCGCGCCCGGCCCGGGACTAGCCCCGGCGCGCGGCGCGAATCGCCGTCTCCGTCTGATAAAACAGGGAGGCGTAAACCGCGCCGAAAAGCGCGAAGGCCGAGAACAGCGTGAAAGTCATGAACGGCAGGCCGGTCACCAACACGCCCACCAACGCCAGGGTCGGCCACACCAGCGAGGGGGCCGTGGCCCGCAGCATGCGCAGCAGCACCCAGGGCCGAAACGCGTCCCGGTAATCCTCGCGCTTCTGATACAGGTAAAGCGCCGCGGCCGTCAGCGGGAAGCACACGAGCAGCACCGGCATCATCGGCGTGAAGCTGAACCAGCCCGCGCCCAGCCAGTTCAACGGCCGGGTGAGCAGCCATGCCAGCGTCAGGGGAGCCACGGTGAAAACCGCGAAAATCACGAAAGCCGCCACGCCGTTGAAAAACAGGCGTCGCCAATCCTCCCACTCCGGCAACTCCACCGGTTCGCCCCGCCGCGCCCGGTTGACCACCTCGTAGAGATAGCCGCAGGCGAAGAAATGCAGCCCCGGCACCGCGAGCAGCACCGCCCCCAGCAGGCACTTCAGTATCCACGACGAGTCCGAGAAGAGACGTTTGCAAACGAGTTCAAGCGTGGGCATTTCAGCGACCAATTTTGGCAAAATCCTCCGCGCGTCGATGGACTTCTCAAACAAATTAAACGCCCTCGCCTCCCGCGCCGAGTCCGCCCTCGACGCCCTCGTGCCCGCGCTCCCGCCCGACGCGCACGCCGGCCCGGCCCGCATCCACGCGGCCATGCGCTACAGCCTCCAGGCCGGCGGCAAACGCCTCCGCCCCGTCCTCGCCCTCGCCGCCGCCGAGCTCGCGGGCGGCGAGGCCGGTCTCGAGGCCGCCCTCCCCGCCGCCGCCGCCCTCGAATGCGTCCACACGTATTCGCTTATCCATGACGACCTCCCCTGCATGGACGACGACGACCTGCGCCGCGGCCGCCCCACCTGCCACCGCGCCTTCGACGAGGCCACCGCCCTCCTCGCCGGCGACGCCCTGCTCGACCAGGCCTTCCTCATCCTCGCCGGGCGCTACGCCGACCGCCCCGCGCTCGGACTGCGCCTCGTGCGCGAGCTCGCCGACGCCGCCTCCGGCGCCCGACTCGTCGGCGGCCAGATGCAGGACCTCCTCGCCGAAGGCGCCGCCCCCGCCGGACGCCCCCCCGCCACCGCGGCCGAGCTCGAATTCATCCATCTCAACAAAACCGCCGCCATGCTCGAGGCCTCGCTCGTGTGCGGCGGCCTCGCCGGCGGCCTCGCCGACGAGGCGGTGGAGACCCTCCGCCGCGCCGGCCGCCACCTCGGCCTCGCCTTTCAGATCGTGGACGACGTGCTCGACGCCACGGCCGATACCGCCGCGCTCGGCAAGACCGCCGGCAAAGACGCGCGCGCCGGCAAGACCACCTACGTCAGCCTCCACGGGCTCGACGCCGCCCGCCGCCTCGCCGCCGAGCAGACCGACCGCGCCGCCGCCGCCCTCCGCTCCCTGCCCGGCGATCCCGCCTTCCTGCTCTTCCTCGCCGAACGCATGCTGCTCCGAAAAAACTGATCGCGATCCGCAAGGCCGGCGGCGCGGGCCATCTCCACGAGGCAGCCGTAGTCCCCAAGCTGATACACGCCCGGCTTGCGCGCCACCCAAGGCCAGGCGCCCGGTCGTCTCCCCGCCGGGACCGCCGGACGGACGGGCGGGGATGGAGGTCTCCTTTGAGTTTGCCCAAAGGCGCGGCCGCCGAGCCGGCGCCTTGCGGGGAATCATGCGCGACGCGCCCCGCCGCGCCGGCAGAAACAAAAGTGGCGGAGAGAGGGGGATTCGAACCCCCGATAGGCTTTTACACCTATAACGCTTTAGCAAAGCGCCGCTTTCGGCCACTCAGCCATCTCTCCGAAACTGAACCGGGAGAAAAGGAGGCCCCGGCCGCGAAGCGCAAGGCCGTTTTCCTGCGATTTTCCGACCACTGCTTCCCAAGCGCTCCAGCTTCGCTTCAGCCCCGGCGGTTGACACCCGCCCGGCCCGTCCGCTTTGCTGACCAATCCCGTCCCGTATCCTCTCTGCCATGAATTCTGAAGCCATCGCCTCGCTTATCGCCAAAAACCCGTCCCTCAAGACGGCCAAAGACAAGCTGGAGGCCATGGAGCCGGGCGCCTACTGCATCCATAAGAGCTGGGGCTTCGGGCAGATCAAAAAATACGACGAGGCCGCCGGGAAGCTGATCATCGACTTCAAGACCAAGCCCGGCCACGCCATGGACCCGGCCTTCTGCGTCAACACCCTCGACATCCTCCCCGCCACCCACCTGCTCGTGCGCAAGGAGACCGACGCCGCCACCATCGCCAAGCTCGCCTCGGAAAATCCCGCCCAGCTCCTCATCGAGGCTCTCGCCGCCTACCCCAACCAGGCCGCCACCCAGATCGAGGTCGAAATCGTCTTCGCCCAGGTCTTTGGCGACGAGAAATTCAAGAAATGGTGGTCCGGCGCCAAGAAGGCCATCGCCAAGGACCCGCGCATCGCCGTCCCGGCCAAAAAGACCGAGTGCTACTTCCTCCGCGAGACCCCCGTCTCCGCCGAGGACGAGCTCGCCGAATCCTTCAACTCCACCCGCTCCGCCCGCCGCCGCATCGAGCTCGCCGAGCAGATCCTCGCCACCGCGGACAAGGACAGCACCAAGACCGACCTCAACTCCATCCTCGCCGGCCTCGCCGACGGGATCAAAACCTCCAACCAGCTCGACGCCGCCCAGCGCCTCTACGGCGCCTCCATCCGCGACCGCCTCGCCACCCTCGTCGGCGCCGACATCGCCGCCCTCGAGCCCTCGCAGGTCTCCCTCGTCTCCAACGTCCGCGACCTGCCGGCCATCGTCGAGAAGCTGCCCGTCAATTTCCAAGGCGCCTTCCTCGCGCTCGTGAAGGAGGCCCACCCGATCGAGCATCGCGACATCGTCATCAACCTCCTGAAGGTCTCGCAGGGCAAGTTCACCACCGAGTGCATCAACTTCCTCGTCGAGAACGGCCACGGCGAGGAGCTGGCCCACACCTTCAAGCGCTGGATGGCCGAGCAAAACCTGCGCGCGCCCGTCCTCCACTGGATCGTCAAGAACCGCAACTCGAAGAAATTCGCGAAGCTGCTCGGCGACATGGTCTCGCCCCGCCTCCTGTCGGCCATCTTCTACGCGATCGACTACGAGGCCCTCCAATCCGCCTCCGCCCGCCGCATCCCGCTCGCCGACTCGCTCAGCGAAGACGCGGAGCTCATCCCCGACCTCCTCGCCACCGCCTCGGCCGAGATCGCCCGCGACCTCGCCCACGCCCTCCTCCTCAACCAAGGCTTCGAGGATCTCACCAAAAAGTCCCTCCTCGCCCGCTTCATCAAACTCTTCCCCTCCATCCAGACCGTCCTCTCCGGCGAGAGCGACACGAAGGAGGAGCAGCTCCTCGTCTCGCGCGACAGCTACGAGCGCAAGCGCGAGGAACTCGAGCTCATCATCTCCAAGAAGATTCCCGACAACTCCAAGGCCATCGCCACCGCCCGCGAGCACGGCGATCTCAAGGAGAACTCCGAATACAAGATGGCCAAGCAGGACCAGGCCGTGCTCATGGCGCAGAAGGCCCAGCTCGAGAAGGACCTCGCCCGCGCCCGCATCACCGACTTCAAGGAAGTCGGCATCGAGGTCGTCGGCGTCGGCAGCGTGGTCGAGACCAAACTCGGCTCCTCCGGCAAGACCGCCCGCTACACCCTCCTCGGCGCCTGGGACTCCGTGCCCGAGCAGAACATCATCGCCTACAAGACCCCCCTCGGCCAGGCCCTCCTCGGCAAGAAGGTCGGCGACACCGTGAAGGTGAAGATCGGCAGCGCCGAAGAAGCCTACACGATCACCGCGCTCGAGCGCTTCGTGAACTAAAGCGCCGACGGGCAACACCCTCCCTCCTTCAAACCGCACCGTTTTCGGTGCGGTTTTTCTTTTTACCGAAATTCATATCTGGAAATTCATCAGATAAGCCGCTCCGGCGCAGATGATTGAGAATCACAAAAACAACGGGCTTGAAGCGACGGCCACTCCTGCCGATGGTCCTGCTCGTTCCTCTGCTTAGCAGAGGATTTTGGGGTAACTAAGAAAGCAATGGCCGGACGCCTAGGGGTAGGCGTCCGGCCTCTTTATTTTTCGCATCTCGCACGCCCTGCCGCGAAACATCCGATCCTTCCGGCCGAAAGCGGAGCGGTTGGAACAGAACCGCGGCCTCATACCGACGGCTGTGAAGAACTAGACTTTTGGAAGTCTGAAATTAGACCACAGATCGCACAGATATCACGGATAAGAAGCAGGATGTTCCCCAGTCATTATCCGCGCCCATCCGCGTGATCCGCGGTTAAAGTCCTGCCTTTGCCGAGAGGCTGCGGCGGCGGGCCGGCGCCTAGCCTTGGGCGACGCGGCCCTTCAAGAAAGCCAGCACGTCCTGGAACTTCGCCCGGTTGGCTTCGTCCGCCGCGACCAGA
>JAUWBD010000152.1 GCA_030605125.1 Verrucomicrobiota bacterium
CCGCCCGCTGGGCCGCCGTGAAACTCTTCGCCATGGACGTCGATGGCATCCTCACCGACGGCACCGTGCACATCTCCTCGGACGGCACCGAGACCAAGCAGTTCTCCATCCTCGACGGCATGGGCCTCGTGCGCCTCGGCCGCCACGGCGTCGCCACCGCCTGGATCAGCGGCCGAGCCTCCGGCGCCACCACCGTGCGCGCCACCGAGCTGAAGATCCCGCACCTCGTCCAGGGCCGCACCGACAAGCTCGACGCCCTCCAGGAGCTCGCCGCCGATCTCGATATCCCCCACGACCAGATCGTCTATATGGGCGACGACGACATCGACGCTCCCGCCATCCAATGGGCCGGCATCGGCGTCACCGTGCCCGACGCCATGCCCGCCGCCATCGACGCCGCCGACTACCTCACCACCCGCCCCGCCGGCCGCGGCGCCGTGCGCGAAGTCTGCGAACAAATCCTCCGCGCCAAGGGTCATACCGACTTCCACAAATAATCCTTCGCCCTCTCGCTCCCCGCCCCTCCGTCCGCCCGTGCGCCCTCCCCGCCATCTCCCCCGCCTCGCCGTCGCCGCATTGGTCATTGGTCATTGCTCATTGGTCATTCCCGCGGCGCTCTCCGCGCCGCAAGTCACCGCCACCGCCCCGATCAAAAACTTCCGCCTGCCCACCTTCACCGAGGAGGGCCATCGCCACGTCATGCTCGTCGCCGAGGAGGCCCGGCTCCCCGACCCCTCCCGCATCGACCTGAAGGAGATGATGCTCACCCTCTTCACCGGCGACGCTTCCGAGGGGATCGACTCCCTCCTCGCCGCGCCCTCCGCCACCTTCATCCCGGCCACGCTCTTCGCCAGCGGCTCCGAAACCGTCCGCCTCGAACGCAGCGACCTCACCGTCACCGGCGCCGACTGGAGCTACGACCACCCCGCAAAAAAAGTCGTCATCAAACGCGACGCCCACGTCATCTTCCGTTCCCCCCTCGGCGACATCCTCAAATGATCCTCCGCTTCCGCTCTTCCCGCCCGCGCCTCGCAGCGGCCCTCTGCGCATTCGTCATTGGTCATTGGTCATTCGTCATTCCGGCGTCCGCTGCGCCGGATGCCCCCGTGCCGACGGAGCTCCGCAGCGAGCACCTCGAGATGGTTTCCACCGACGACGAGACCACCGCCGTCGCCACCAAAAACGTCGTCCTCACCGGCACCAACCTCCGCATCACCTGCGACCGGCTGGTCGTCATCGGCGAACGCCTCGGCAACTCCGACGCCGCCGACACGATCCCCGCCGACCAACGTTTCAAATACATCCTCGCCACCGGCAACGTCCGCATCGTCCAGGGCGACCGCGAATCCACCTCGCAACGCGCCGAGGTCTTCCCCCGCGAGGACAAGGTCGTGCTCACCGAAGACCCCGTGATCATCGACCACAGCAACGGCTTCGTCGCCGCGGGCGAAAAGATCACCCTCTTCCGCGGCAAGCGCGAGGTCCTCGTCGAAAAGCCCCGCTTCACCGGCCCGCCCATCGGCGACCTCAGCGCCACCGCTCCCGCCCGTCCCGCCACGCCGGCCGCGCCCCAAGCCGCGCCCGGCACCCAGCCAGCCCGCCCGCAGGGTCAGCCCACTCGCCCGGCTCAGCCCGCCCGCCCCGCGGAGGAGCCGCCGCCCGCCGTCACCTTCCCCCGCCCCGGCAACCGTTAACTCCGGGCTTCCTTTTTTCGCGCCTTCTGCGCCTCTTTGCGGCCGATGCCAGTCACCGCCCTCGCCGAGATCTCCACCGCCGGCCTCGTCAAGACCTACGGCCAGCGCACCGTCGTAAACGGCGTCCACATCACCGCTCGCGCCGGCGAGATCGTCGGCTTCCTCGGCCCCAACGGCGCCGGCAAGACCACCACCTTCTACATGATCGTCGGCCTCGTGCCCGCCACCCGCGGCACGGTGTCGCTCGACGGGCGCGACATCACCCACCTGCGCATGCACGAGCGCGCCCGGCTCGGCCTCGGCTACCTCCCGCAGGAGCCCTCGACCTTCCGCAAGCTCACCGTCGCCGAAAACCTCCTCGCCATCGTCGAGGCGATCGGCGTGCCCAAGGCCGAACGCCGCTCCCGCGTCGAGGAGCACCTCGTCGAGCTCCACCTCACCCACGTCGCGGCGCAAAAGGCCTACACGCTCTCCGGCGGCGAGCGCCGCCGCCTCGAGATCGCCCGCGCCCTCGTCACCCGGCCGAAGTTTCTCCTCCTCGACGAGCCCTTCGCCGCGATCGATCCGATCTCCGTCTCCGAGGTGCAAAAGATCGTGGTGGACCTCCGCGCAAAGGGCATCGGCGTCATCATCACCGATCACAACGTCCGCGAGACCCTCAAGATCGTGGACCGCGCCTACCTCATCCGCGAAGGCCGCGTCTTCAAGGAGGGCCCCGCCGAGGCGCTCGTGAACGACCCCGAGGCGCGCCAGTTCTACCTCGGCCAGGACTTTAATCTTTGACCACGGATCCCACGGATTTTCACGGATAAAACCCATCGATCCGCCGCCCCGTAGCTCCGCCTTTATCCGTGTTCATCCGTGCCATCCGTGGTTAAAAACCGCCGTCGCCATCCGCGCCCATCCGCTTAATCCGCGGTTAAAAATTCCGCCTCCGCCGCCGCCCCGCCGCCTATGCAAAAAGCCATCCACGGCATCACCGTCGCCCACTTCTTCGAGACCCATCGCGACAAGCTCAAACTCGAGCTGCTCACCGGCCCCGACGGCCTGCACCGCCTCATCCGCGAGGGCTCGATCAACCGCCCCGCCCTCGCCCTCACCGGCTTCTTCAAATACTTCGCGAACAAACGCATCCAGGTGATGGGCGCCGCGGAGATGACCTATTTCCGCACCCTCGCCCCCGGCGAGCAGACGCGAATCCTCAGCGAGATGGTCGAGCGGCAGATCCCCTGCATCGTCCTCACGCGCAACTACCAGCCGACTCCCACCATGATGGCCATCGCCGTCGAGAAACGGCTGCCTATCTTTCGCACCGCCATGATCACCATGCACTGGGTCAACCTCGCGACCCTCTGCATCGACAACGAGTTCGCCCCCGCCACCACCGTCCACGCCACCACCATGGACATCAAGGGCATGGGCGTCATGCTCCGCGGCGAGGCCGGCTCCGGCAAATCCGAGTGCGCCCTCGCCCTCATCGAGCGCGGCCACTCCCTCGTCGCCGACGACCTCACCGTCGTGCGCCGCATCGACGAGCGCGATCTCCTCGCCTCCTCCCGCCCCCTCAACCGCGGCTACATGGAGTGCCGCGGCATCGGCATCATCAACATCGCCGAGATGTTCGGCATCCACGCCGTGCGCCTCGACAAGCGCCTCGACCTCGTGATCAGCCTCCGCGAGTGGACGCCCGAAGTCGTCGAGGAGCGCACCGGCCTCGAGGAGAACTTCCACGAGATCCTCGACATCAAGCTGCCCCACTTCGAGCTCTTCGTCCGCCCCGGCCGCGACATGGCCCGGCTCGTCGAGGTCGCCGCCATGGTGCAGGCGCTGCGCCGCGTCGGCCACGACCCCGCGCAGACCTTCAACGAGCGCCTCATCGCCCACATGGCCGCGCAACTCCCGCCCGAGCCCGAGCGCGTCATCAAGCCCGTCGCCGCCGCCCCGGGCACCCGCCCCCCCATCCCGCCCACCGAGGACGACTGATCCGTCGGGTCGTCGCTCGCCGGCGACCGCGCCCGCCCATGTCCCGCGCGCTCCGCGTTTTTCTCTTTCTCGTCGCGGCCGTGCTCGCCGTCTTCGGTCTTCGCTTCGCTTATCTCGCGGCCAACGCCTTCTCCTTCGGCATCCTGGGCTACGGCCTCCTCTCGCTCGGCTGCTGCATCGGCGCGGGCATCTGCGTGGCGCCCGGCCTCGTGGGCTTTGTCGCCCGCCCCGTCACCTCCTTCTTCGGGGAGTTTTTCTATCCCGAGGAGCGCCTCACCGCCCCGCCCGAAGCGCTGCTGCGCGCCCTGCACATGCGCATCCTCGACCGCCAGTTTCCGGCGGTCGTCCAGCAGATCGAGGCGCTCACCGAAGCCTACGGCCCCCGGGCCGAGCTATTCCATCTCGCCGCGCACCTCGCCGCCGCCCGCGGCGAGCCGGTCGAGCCCGTGACCTCCGAGGCCGCCCGCCGCCTCAAGCCCCGCGCGCTCGACACCTACCTCGCCCTCCTCCGCAGCCACCCGCCCCGCCCCGCCCCCGCCTCCGCCTGAGGCCCCGGAGAGCCCGCCGCATCGCGATTCCCCTTTGACCATTGGTCATTGGACATTGGTCATTGGTCATTTCCACCATGCCCACCACCCGCTCCGACGGCCGCGCCCACGACCAACTTCGCCCCGTGAAATTCGAGGCCGGCATCGCCCCGCACGCCACCGGCTCCGTGCTCGTCTCCTTCGGCGACACCCGCGTCATCTGCGCCGCCACCATCGAGAACAACGTCCCCACCTGGATGAAACAGCAGAAGGTGCCGGGCGGCTGGCTGACCGCCGAGTATTCACTTCTCCCCTACAGCACGCACGACCGCAAGCAGCGCGACATCTCCCGTGGCAAGCTCGACGGCCGCACCGTCGAGATCCAGCGCCTCATCGGCCGCTCCATCCGCGCCGTCATCGACCTCGACAAGCTCGGCCCCAACACCCTCTGGATCGATTGCGACGTCCTCCAGGCCGACGGCGGCACGCGCACCGCCTCCATCACTGGCGCCTACCTCGCCGCTCGCCTCGCCGTGCAGACGCTCCTCGACTCCGGCCGAATCAAGGAGAACCCGCTCAACGACTCCGTCGCCGCCATCAGCGTCGGCCTGCTCAAGGGCCAGCCGCTCCTCGACCTGCCGTATTCGGAAGACAAGGACGCCGAGGTGGACGCCAACATCGTCATGACCGGCCGCGGCCGCTTCGTCGAAGCCCAGGCCTCGGGCGAGGAGTCCACCTTCAGCGCCGACGAGTTTACCCAGCTCCTTGCGCTCGCCCAAAAAGGCATCCGCGAGCTCGCCGCCGCCCAGACCGCCTTCCTCAGCCGCGAACTCCTGAAACTCGGCTGACCTCCCGCCCAGCGCGCAAATTGTCACCAATCTGGTGACACTTTTTGCCCCCCACTCCTCGGCTCCTCCGGAAACTGTCACCAATCTGGTGACAATTTCACCCCGAACACGTATCATCAAATCCATATTCGTTGATATGTTTCTTGCCTTTTATCCGCGCCCATCTGCGTAATCCGCGGTCAAGAATCCGTCCCGCATGTCCGCTCCCGCCTCCGCTGCTCCTGCCGCCGCTCCCCGCGCCGATCGTCCCATCTCCGCTCTGTTCGCGGAGTATCGCCCCCTGCGCTCGCTCGAGTTTTTCCCGCCCAAGGACGACACCGGCGTGGCCGCCCTCCGCGCCGCCGCCACCGCGCTCCGCCGCATCCCGTGGGACTTCGTCTCGGTCACCTACGGCGCCGGCGGCACCACGCGCGATCGCACCGCGCAGGTCTCCGCCATCCTCAAGGACGAGCTCGGCTACACCGTGATGCCCCACCTCACCTGCGTGGGCCATAGCCGCGCCGAGTTGAACAACATCGCCGACACGCTGCACGCCCAGGGCT
Source organism: Verrucomicrobiota bacterium (assembly GCA_030605125.1). GTDB lineage: Bacteria > Verrucomicrobiota > Verrucomicrobiia > Opitutales > Opitutaceae > IMCC26134_A. The sequence goes on from JAUWBD010000152.1 coordinate 5,595, forward strand.
ACCGCAACATCATGACCCTCCGCGGCGATCCGCCCAAGGGCTCCACCACCTTCACCCCCGCGCCCGACGGCCTCCGCTACGCGAGCGAACTCGTCGCGCTCCTCAAGGCCCGCCACCCCGACTTCTGCCTCGGCGTCGGCGGCTACCCAGAGAAACACCCCGAGGCCGTCTCGCTCGACGCCGATCTCGACGCCCTCAAGCGCAAGGTGGACGCCGGCGCGGCCTTCGTCACCACCCAGCTCTTTTTCGACAACGCCATCTACCACCGCTTCGTCGAGCGCTGCCGCGCGCGCGGCATCACCGTGCCCATCGTGCCGGGCATCATGCCGGTCCTTTCCTTCAAACAAATCCAGCGCATCGCCACGCTCTCCGGCAGCGTGCTGCCCGCCGCGCTCACCCGCCGCCTCGAGGTGGCGAGCGACGAGCCCGACGTCGTGGAGTTCATCGGCGTGGACTGGGCCCTGGACCAGATCCGCGACCTGCTCGCGCACGGCGCGCCCGGCTACCACCTCTACATCCTCAACCGCGCCCGCAGCGCCCTCGCCCTCGCCGCCGGTCTCGCCGCCTGAGTCTTGGAGGGGCGCCGCGCCGCTCGCCCACGCTCGACCTTCGCCCGCCTTTCGCGCAAGCCTCGGCGCGTGAACACCCTCCACCCCGCCGGCCCGGTCCTCGGCGGCCTCCTCGCGCTCTTCTTCCTCTGGTTCAGCCTGCGGCAACGCCGCCGCCACCGCCTGCTCCACGACCTGCCCACCTCCAAGGTCCGCGGCGTTTTCATCGGGCTCGTCGAGCTCAAGGGCAGCGCCGAAAGCGAGACCCCGCTGCGCAGCCACCTCGCCGAAAAACCCTGCGTGCACTACACCTGGCGTGTCGAGGAACACTGGCGCCGCACCCGCACCGAGACCTACACCGACTCGAAGGGAAAACGGAAAACGCGCACCGTCACCACCACCGGCTGGGACACCGTCGCGCAGGGCGGCGACACGCAGGACTTTTATCTGCGCGACGACACCGGCCCCGTGCTCGTGCGCCCCGCCGGCGCCAAGATCGACACCGTCGGCATGTTCTCCCGCACCGTCACACGCTCCGATCCGCTCTACCACGGCAAAGCCCCGCCCGTCGTCGTCAACGGCTCCACCGGCCAGCGCCGCTTCACCGAGCGCGGCATCCCGCTCCACGCCCGCCTCTACGTCGTCGGCACCTCGCGGGAGCGTCGCGATATCGTCGCGCCCGAGATCGCCTCCGCGCCGGGCGCCGAGTTCATCGTCTCCTGCCGCAGCGAGGAGTCGGTGAAAAACGGCATGGCCGCCGGCTCCTGGTTTGCCTGGGTGCTCGGCCTCGTCGCCCTCCCGCTCGGCCTCTTCTTCGGCTACGGCGACTCGCCCTACCGCCCCGCCGCGCTGCCGCTCTACTGCACGCTGCTCGCGCTCGCCTGGCTCGCCGCCTGGGCCGTCGGCTGGGTGTGGATGGCGCACGACAGCCTCGTGGGACTGCGCGAACGCGTGCGCCAGGCTTGGTCGCTGATCGACGTGCAACTGAAACGCCGCCACGATCTCATCCCCGCCCTCGCGCGCTCCGTCGAGGCGCTGGCCTCGCACGAACAAAGCACCCAGACTGCCGTCGCCGAGCTGCGCGCGCAATCGCAAGCCACCCGCCCCGGCCTTGCCGGCCCCGATCCGCACGCGGTCGCGCCGCTCCTGCGCGCCGTGGTGGAGCGTTATCCGAACCTGCGCGCCGACGAAGGCTTCGCCGGGCTGCACCGCGAGCTGGTCGAGACGGAGCAGCGCATCGCCCTCGCCCGCGCCTACTACAACGACATCGCCACGCACTACGCCACGCGCCTCGAGATCATCCCCGACCGCTTTGTCGCCCGCCTGCGCAAGCTCGTCCCCGAGCCCCTGCTCGCCGCCACCGACTTCGAACGCGCCCCAGTCACGGTGAACTTCGCCGACTGAGCCAAAAGCCGAGCTGGCCCGCGGCAGTCTCCGCCACCCCACCCCGGCGCCCTACTCGCACGGCGCTGCCTCCACGCGTTCGGCCGCCGCGAGCCAAGCCTGATGAAGCTGAACGGTCTGCCACGCGCCCAGCTTCTGCCCAAACTGCGCCGCAAGATACAAACCTGCCGCCACGACCGCCATCGCGCCGGTCACCCACAGCGCCCAAGGATAGGATGAAATAAACCACTGCGCCCCGCCGAGGATCGCGCTGAACATGCCGATCATCCCGGAGAAAATATAGCCGTAGAGAAACACCGACCAGATCTCGATTTCGGGGCCATACACGCCCTCGATTATCGTGCTCCCGTCCGGCCGGGACTCGAAGTTCAGCAGAAGGCGCGGCGACCACGCGCGCCGTTGCGCATCCGCGATGTGGAGCCCGACGAGCCCGGGGAAAGCGCGCACCACAATCCCTTCCGGCAAATCGTTCAAGGCTTCCAGCAAGCGCACCCGCGCGACCTCCGCGTCAACAGCCACTCGCGCCCGAAACCGAGGACGCACCCGGAAGCTGTTCAAGGGAATGACGGGGCCGGGCGCTGGGAGGCTTGTCTCCACGATTCTCCCCTCGTGCCAGTTATCCATCGCGCCTTCAATGACGCGCTGCAACGCGTGCCGCTCTCACAGTGCATGGCCCGCTCGCGGTCGCCCCCGGAACTCTCCCCATCGACCTCGACGAAGCGAACCGGACACCGCGCAGGAAGCTTCTGCCCGGAACGGCCTCGCCGTGCGTTTGGTCCCAGAGAGGTCTGTTCGATACAACAAAACCTCAACCCTCAACCACAGGAGCTCACCATGAAATCTAGCACCCAAGACCGCGTCGAAGGCCACACCAAGGACCTGAAAGGCAAAGTAAAAGAGGGCACCGGCAAGGCCTTCAACAATCCCGACCTCCGAGACGAGGGACGCGCCGATCAAGCCGAAGGCAACGTCCAGCGAAAGGCGGGCGATGTGAAGAAGGTGTTCGGCAAATAGCCGTGCCCCGCGCCCTAAATCCATCCGCACATTTCCTACCCTGCGGCGGTCGCGACAGCGGCCGCCGTTTTTTTCGGCTCACCTGCGGCGATGCTTGGTTCAAAGCACGGACGTTTCCCGCGAGTCGCTGCTTCCTTGCGCAAGACCCGGGATCGCATACACTGCCGCTACTCCCAAGCGACTCGCCTCCCGTCGCACAATTTTAGCCCGTTCATTTGCGTCACCCCATGCAACCCACCCTGCTGCTTCGCTTCGTCTGCCTTCTCGGGCTCCTCCTCCCGCTGTCCGCAACCGCCATGGACAAGAAAAGCAAGGAGGTCCCTCTGCTCACCAATTTGGAACGCACCTACTGGCCCTTCAGCCCTGCGGAGCGCGAGCAGATGGGACAAATCCCGCAGATTCCGCAAACAAACCAATACATGCCGACGAATGTGGCAGGGCCGGCGAGAAGGAACCCATTTCCCGAAATGTTCCGTTATCTGGTTTGGATGTCTCGACATCCGGACTGCGAACCCGTGGGCCTCGTGCTCCGTCCCAACGAAGACCTTCGTGCGCACGAATCCGAGCACATACAAATGAGGGCCGATAATCGCCGCGGCAAGGAGCTGCCGATCCGTTTCTTGGCGCAGGATCTTGCCACCGCCACCAACCATTTCGTGCTGATCAGCGCCCGCGTCGAAAAGCGCTTCCTGCCCGAGCATAAATTCTCCGGCAGCCCCGAGGAGGTCGCTCACAAAATCCGGCGCGAACTCGCCAAGCATGGCGTAAACACGGTTCTGGTCGGGTTCGATTCCTTCGCGCTTATCGAAGCGCCCGAGCACAAGCACGAGTTCCCCCACGACCGCGCCCGCGCCGCCGAATACGAACGCGACCGCGAGCTTTGGTTCAAAGACAAGCCCCGCTACGAGCCGCGAGGGCTGATCTACCAACCGCCCGCCCAGGTATCCGCCGGCCCCTACGAACTGCGCGTCGAGGGCGAGCAAGTTCGCCACCTGGCTGCCGCTCTCGCCAAGATGACCGGCAAGGAGGTGTTCGTGCAGGGGGTGGTGGAGAAAAAAAGATTCCGCGCTCCCGTCCTGCAAGGCGACCGGGAGGAGATCCTAAAACAACTCGCGCGCCCCATGGACCACGCCGACGTGCGTCTCGTCGTCTTGGGCCCCGACGCGCTGGCGATCGTCCACGAGTAGAGAGAGCCGTTATGCTCACTGACGGGAGCTGATGGATTCCGGGTAAAGGCGGAGCGCTGGGCCGCCTGCGTTTGCCTCCGCGCCGGATATTAAAACCCCGTAGTCGCGCTGATTGGCCACCCACCGCGCTCCCGGCTGCTGACACCTGCGGGAAAGCGGCAGCATGCTGCAGCAGCCCATGGCGGGAGGCCCGCCGCATTTTTTCCGCCAAACTCAGCGATTCGGATCGCTGAGAATGTCGCGTGCGAAAAAAACGGCCTTGGTGGGTCATATGAGCGAGCGACCCCAGGCTCGCCGCTTCGATACCTCAGGCGTCGAAGATAAGAACCCTATTACATCTTTTTTACTGTCGGCCAGGGATAAGGCTGCCTCTGTTTCACCCATTTGCGCGCCTGCGCAGCGGTTTTGTTCGCCCCCCTTCCCCTTCATGTTCGCCACACGCCCAAAGCACCCTGCAGCTCGCCGTAGCACGGTCCTCGCATTCGTTGCGTTGCATTTCTTCGTTTCCATGCAGGCCGCGGCGTTCGACTACCGCCGCAACCTCGCCGATCTCACGCTTGAGGAGCTGATGAACGAAACCGTGACTTCGGTTTCAAAACGGCAGCAAAAGCTACTGGATACCGCGTCGGCCGTCACCATTCTTTCCAACGAAGATATCCGCCGTTCAGGCGTCACCTCCGTGGCCGACGCCCTGCGCTTGGTTCCGGGCATGAACGTCAGCTCGGTCAACGCGAGCCAGTGGTCGATTTCCACCCGCGGTTTCGCAGGTCTGTATGCCAACAAGCTGCTGGTGATGGTGGATGGGCGCGCCGTCTATACGCCGATGTTCTCGGGTGTGTTTTGGGATATGGAGCAGCTCCTGCTCGACGACGTGGACCGCATCGAAATCATTCGAGGACCCGGAGCGACGATGTGGGGCGCCAACGCCGTCAACGGCGTGGTGAACGTGGTCACGCGCGGCGCAAGAGACACGCAGGGCGGGCTACTCTACGGATCGGTCGGCGACGTCGTGGAGGTCGCCAGCGGAGCCCGGTATGGTGGCAAGTTTGGCGAGCACACCTACTACCGGGTCTTCGGCCAACACCACACGCATGGCGACCATCGCTTGGAAGACGGCGATGCGGCGGGCGATGGCTGGCATTCGCAACATGGGGGCTTCCGCATCGATCATCATCCGGACGACAACGCCCAAGCGACATGGCTGGCCGGTCTTACGCAGGTGCGAACCGACGATCACCAGCTCGACGCTTATAACGTCAACACCCTGGCACGCCTCCAAAGGAAATTCACAGACGATAGCTCCGTCGAAGCGCAGGCCTACTATGATCGCACTGCCCGGGATGATCATCTGCGCGCAAACTTCAGCATCGATACCTACGACTTGTCCGCGCAGCACACCTTCCGGCTCGGCGACCGCAACGAGGTCATTTGGGGCGGAGGTTACCGCCACGTGGAAATCAAGGCCGCGCCGACGACGCCCGCCATCGACGTCCGCATGAGCGAGGCCACGACGCGCTCCGCCAATCTCTTTCTGCAAAACGAATTTCATGCCATCCCGGACCAACTCGACCTTACGGCGGGGGTGAAAGTGGAGCACAACGACTACACCGGCGTGGAGATCCAGCCGAGCCTGCGCGCCGCCTTTAAACCAACGGCCCGACAGACCGTCTGGGCCGCAGTGTCCCGCGCCGTGCGCACCCCCTCGGTAGTCGAAGGCTTGGACAGCGCCGCCTTGGCCACGGGCGGACCGTTCCTAGGGCCGGACGGATTGCCCTATGTGCCGCGGCGCGTGGGCAACTCCGATCTCGGCGCGGAAGTCCTCTGGGCCTACGAGATGGGCTATCGCATCCGGCCGACACAGCGGGTGAACGTAGATGCGTCGGTTTTCTATAACGACTACAGCAATCTGGTCTCTTTTTCGCAGACGCCACGTTTCATACCGGGCGCGCCCGTGGGCACAGCGGAGTATCCGTTCGAAAACATGTTGAGCGGCCACAGCTATGGTGGCGAGGTAGCCGTCACCGTGTCGCCTTCGGTATCGTGGCGCGTAACCACCAGCTACTCGCTCCTCGTCGCCAACATCCACGGCCCGGCAGGCGCGGGCCCGGAAGCGATCGAGAGAAGCGTTCCTCGCAACCAAGCCATGCTGCGCTCATCGCACGACCTTACAGCGAAATGGTGCTTGGATATGGTGCTGCGCTATTCGGACACCTTGCCCGCGGTGCCCGCTTACGTCACCGCCGATGTGCGAATCGCGTATCAGGCGACGCCACATCTTGAGGTATCGTTGGTTGGTCGAAACCTGCTGCAAGACCAGCACCCCGAGCAAGGGCGCACTCTCTTTTTGCCGACCACCGAGGTGCCCCGAAGCCTCTATGGTAAGCTCACCTGGCGTTTCTGAGTCGGCTCGGCGGCGACGGATAGCCCGGATTAGCGTCGAGTGGTTGAGGCTCATCCGTCACCGATTTCATCGAGATGATTCACCGCGGAGGCTTGCGCCGACTTTTTTGCGCCATGGATCAACGCTGATGCTCCGGCCACGCTTTGAGTATTCGCCTTTGAAGACTGAGGCTACGCTACTCTGATCGGGGAGAATCAGCGCATGATGGCCACGCGGAGTTGTGTCCGTCAAGTTCAGCAAAAGCGGCTGGGTGGTTTGGTGATTAGAGGACTAAAAAATGTTTTAGGGATGGGGTGCAGGGGAAGGCGCTTGGCGCCTTCCCCGCTCTAGATTGAGGGAGGGGTGGCAGGGGAGGC
>JAUWBD010000161.1 GCA_030605125.1 Verrucomicrobiota bacterium
GATCTCGGCGAAGGGCGCCAGTTGATCGGGCGTGATCGGCGGAGCGTAGAGCCGGGCGAGGAGTTCGTCGGCTTCGGCAAGGCCGAAACAGGCGAGCGCGGCGGGAAGAAGCGTGGTGGCGGGGGCGCGTCCGTCGGCGGCGCGGGCGGCGGCACGCAACCCGGAAAGCGCGAGGCCGACGCCCCCGCCCGCGTCGTCGAGAAGCCAGCCCCAGCCGCCGCACATGAAGGTGGCGCCGCGGGCGTCGCGCCCGAGGCAGTTGGTGCCGGTTCCGGCAATGAGCGCGATGCCAGGTTGCCCGGCCAGTCCGCCCGCGAGCGCGTTGTGCAGATCGTTGGCGACGGTGATGGAGCCCGGCCGGGCGAGGCCGGCGGATTCCGCCGCGGCCGTCATGCGGGCGATATCCACGGCGGCTTTTACGCCGGCGAGGCCGGCGAAGCAGGCGGAGGCGGGGCCGAAAGGGCGGTCGGCCGCGGCCCAGGCGCGCTCGGCCGCGGCGCGGAGGGAGGCGCCGGCGGCGGCGAGGCCGACGTTGTGGTAGTTGGATGGGCCGGCTTCGCCCTCTCCGCGCACCGCGCCGCGGGCGTCCACCAGCACCGCCCGGGTGTGGGTGCCGCCGCCGTCGATGCCGAGGTAGAGGTCCATGCCCCGGTGTCGCATCCGGAGCCGCGACGGCGCGAGGGAATTAACTTTTTATAACACGCCCCGCGGGGTTATAACACGGCGATGAACACGATCCGGCAGCAGAGAATTTTGGCTCTTCTCAAGCAGCGGGGGGCGGTGGGCGCGGGGGAGCTTAAGGAAGCCTTGGGAGTGACCGCGATGACGGTGTGGCGGGATCTGCGCGAGCTGGAGGAGCAGGGCTTGTTGCGGCGGGTGCGGGGCGGGGCGCAGGCACGGGAGGCCGCGCCGGGCGAGACGGGTTTCGAGGCCAAGGCGGTGGCGGCGGAGGAGGCGAAGCGGCGGATCGCGGCGCGGGCGGTGGCGGAGTTTGTGCGTCCCGGCGACGTGGTGGCCCTGGAGGGCGGGACGACGGTGGCGGCGGTGGTGCCATTTTTGCCGGAGGCGAGGGTTTCCGTGGTGACGAACAGCGTGCCGGTCGCGGCGCGACTGCGGGCCGAGCGTCCGGGCCTGCCCGTGGCGATGCCGGGCGGTTGGCTGAGCCCGGTGTCGGGCAACCTCTGCGGGCCCGACGCGGCGCGGCGGCTGGCACGGATGGAAAGCGCCGTGTGTTTCATCGGAGCGACGGGTTTCGACGCCGAGCGCGGGCCGCTGGATCCCAATCCGCTGGAGATCGAGGCGAAGCGGGCGATGGCGGAGAAGGCACGCCGGGTGGTTCTGCTGATCGATGCGAGCAAGTGGGGGCGCACGGCGGCCTGCGTGACCCTGCATCCGCGGCGTATTGATACGGTGGTGACGGATGCCGCGCCGCCACGGGCGATCCTGAGCGCGCTAAAGGCGAACGGGGTGCGGCTGCTCAAGGCTCCCGCGCCTGCGCGGTGAACCCGCGAGGAAAACGAACAGGCGCGCACGGCCTCCCGTCGTTCCGCGCGAAGCGGCCTCAGTAAAACACCTTGCGGTCGAGCGAGCGGTATTGGATGGCCTCGAGCAGGTGGTTGGCCTCGACGCGCTCGCTCGCGGCGAGGTCGGCGATGGTGCGGGCGACCTTGAGGATGCGGTCGTAGGCGCGGGCGGAGAGGGAGAGCTGCTCCATCGCCTGCTGGAGCAGGTCGCCGAGCGTCGAATCGAGCGGGATGTGCTGGCGGATCTGCGCGTGGCTCATGCGAGCGTTGCTCGTCACCGCCGTGCCCTTGAAGCGGGCGAGCTGGCGGTCGCGGGCGGCCTGCACGCGCGCGGCGATGGCGGCGGAGGGCTCGCCCGGGGCGGTGGAGCGTAGTTCCGTGATCGATACGGCCGGGGCCTCGACGTGGATGTCGATGCGGTCGAGGAGCGGGCCGCTGACGCGGGCGCGGTAGCGCTGGATCTGCGAGGGCGAGCAGCGGCATTCGTGCTTGGCGTCGCCGAGGTAGCCGCAGGGGCAGGGATTCATCGCCGCGACGAGCATGAAGCCGCAGGGCAGCGTGACCTTGCCCGCGCTGCGCGAGATGGTGACGGACAGATCCTCGAGCGGCTGACGGAGGACCTCGAGGGCGGAGCGTTTGAACTCCGGCAGCTCGTCGAGGAAGAGCACGCCGTGGTGCGCGAGGGAGATCTCGCCGGGGCCGGGGATGCTGCCGCCGCCGATCAGGCCGACGTCGGAGATGGTGTGGTGCGGCGCGCGGACCGGGCGGCGGCCGAGGTGGCGCGCCTCGCCCAGCGTCTGCCCGGCGGCGGAGTGGATGGCGAGGATCTCGAGCGACTCGTCGAGCGTGGGCGCGGGCATGATCGAGGGCACGCGCTTGGCGACCATCGATTTTCCGGAGCCCGGCGGGCCGATCATGATGAGATTGTGGTTTCCGGCCACGGCCACCTCGACGGCGCGGCGCAGCGAGTGCTGGCCTTTCACGTCGGCGAAGTCTCCGCCGGGCTCGGGCTCGGCGCGGCAGGCGGCCGCCGCCTCGGCGTGCGCGAGCGGCGCGATGTGCGCCTGGCCGGAGAGGAAGCGCGCGGCCTCGTCGAGCGAACGTATCGGATAAACCGATACGCCCTCGACCAGCGCCGCCTCGGCGGCGCTGGCGGCGGGGAGGAGCAGGCCGCGGCAGCCCAGCGAGCGGGCGAGGCGGGCGAAGGCCAGCGCGCCGCGCACGGGACGGGTGGCGCCGGAGAGGGCGAGCTCGCCCGCGATCAGGTAGTCGCCGAGGGCCGGCGCGGCGACCTGGCCGGTGGCGACGAGGATGCCGAGGGCGATGGGCAGGTCGTAGCAGGGGCCCTCCTTGCGCAGGTCGCCGGGAGCGAGGTTGATCGTGGTGCGGGCGCGGATGCCGCCGTAGCCGGAGTTGGCGATGGCGGAGAAGACGCGGTCGTCGGATTCCTTGACCGCGGCGTCGGGCAGGCCGACGAGGATGAGCTTAAAGTCCCCGGACTCGCCGTGGTTGACCTCCACGTGCACGGGCAGGGCCTCGATGCCTTGGAGCGCGGCGGAGAGCAGGGTGGCGAGCATGCGGTATCCGGGCGGGGAGGGGACTCAGGCTGCCGCGGCGACACATCGGGCGACGTTTCGCTCGATGGCGTCGAGGTAGGGGTTGCGACGGGCGGGGTGGGGTAGGGCGAGGTAGCGATAGACGCCGCCGAACTCGTTTTCGAGCCGTGGGCGCACGAACTCGCGCCAGAAGTGGTCGGTGCCGGCGACGAGTTGGCGGGCCGAGGCGAACACGCGACGCGCGCGCGGCACGTGGTTGAAATCGTCGGCCTCCTCGAATTCGGCGAACAGCAGGGGCAGTTTCGCGACGTAGTCTGGCGCCGCCATCTGGCCCACGTAGTCCGAGGTCGCCACCATGCAGGCCGCGGTGTGCGCGAGTTCGGTGCGAAACGCGGACCTGTCGGCGCAGCCGTGGAGTCCAGTGCAGCGAATCATGGCCACGACCTCGTCGATCTCCTCGCGCGAAAAGCCGAACGACGGCAGGAACGTGGCGGCGAGCGCCGAGCTCCGCAGCACGTGGGAGTGGGTGTATTTGGCTCCGGTGCCGGAGTCGTCCCCGCGCGTCTTGAGGAAGCCGGAGTCGTGAAAGAGGATGGCGGCGAGACCGAGGACGAATTCACGCGGGACGGCGCCGAGGCCCTCGGCGCGCAGGTGACCCTCGACATGCGCTAGGTAGCAGTAACTCGCCTGCGCGGTATGGGACAGATCGTGGTAACGCAGGTCGATCGGCTGGCAGTTGCCCGCCCTGCCGGCGAAGAGGTCGTCCACGAAATTAATCAACGCGTCCGAAAACGAGACGTCGATCCCGAGGCGGCAGGCGGCGTCGCGCACGGATTCGAGCTCCGTAACCCCTTCCAATGGAGACCCGTCGGCCCGCCCGGCGTGGTGAAAAGGGGTGAGGGATTGCACCATGCACCGGCGTAATGATTTGCGCGTCGTAGCGGCAAGCCCAATCTCCTGCGCCTTTTCGCGCAAATGTTGATCGGGCTTACAGGAGGTATTGGTTGCGGGAAATCCGCCGCGGCGTCGGATTTCGCGGCGCTGGGGTTTCGCGTGCAGGACACGGACCGGATCGTGCGCGAGGAAGTGCTGCCCGATCCGGAGGTGGTGGAGGCGGCCACGAGGCGCTGGGGCCGCGGGATTTTGTGCCCGGACTCGGTCGAGGGCCGGCCTCCGGAGCTGAACCGTGCCGCCGTGGCCGAGATCGTGTTCGCCGATTCTGGCGAACGTCTCTGGTGGGAGAGCGTGATCCATCCTCGGGTGGGCGCTCGTTGGCGAGGTCGGGTGGCCAAAGAACCGGGGGCCGAGTGGGTGATCGAGGTGCCGCTGCTGTTCGAGGCCGGGCTGGAAAAAGGATTTGATTTCGTCGTCTGCGTGGGCGCGAATCCAGCCGTTCAACTGGCCAGGGCCGTCGCGCGAGGTATGACACATGCGCAGGCCGGCCAACGCATCGCCTCCCAATTTCCCTTGGCCCCCAAACTCAAATCCGCCCACGCCGTGCTCTGGAACGACGGCTCCCGTGATTTCCTTCGCGCCCAGGTCGGGTTGTTGGCCGCTCAGCTTCGGGCTGGAGCGCGCTGAGCCTGTCGTGCCGCGATCCCCGGGGCCGCGAACCCCCGGACAAGCGGCCGGCCGGGTGCCGTGATCGAAGTTTTCCCCCTTTCATAATCCTCTTATCTCATGGACGAACTGGACCTTCCCTCGTCGGAAACCCCCGCCAAGAAAACGCGCAAGACGCCCGTCAAACGCGTCCGCTCCCGTGCCGCGAGCGCCGAACCCGACGCCCCCGCCTCTCCCGTGGCCGACAGCTCCGAGCCTTCGGTCGTGGAGGCCGCGGTCTCCACGGGCGAGGATAAGCCCCGCCAGAAGCGGGTCCGCACCCGCCGCGGCAGGTCCGCGAGCGGCGACGGCTTGCCGACCGCCGACGCGGCTCCCGCCGGCGCGGAAGGCGCGCCGTCCGGCGAGCTCTTCACCTCCGTGGACGCCGCCGATCCCGCCGATTTGCCGGCCGCCGCCCCGGGCGAAGGCGGGCGCATGGTTTATTCGTTCTCACCCGATCCGGAGCCCGACTCGCCCGCCCCCGGCGGCGCAGGCGAGGAGCGGCCCGTCTTTGTGCCGCATGGGCGCGAGGGCGATTCCGCCGCCACGGGAGCCGCGTCTGCGGATGGAGCCGCGCCCGTCCCGGGTTCCGGCACGTCCGGTGATGCGGACTCCGCCACCGGCGCCGCTTCTTCCGGCCAACCGGACCAGGGCGGCGGACGACGCGAGGACAAAAAATCCTGGTGGGAGCGCAAAAAAGAGAAGAAGCGCCAGAAATGGCTGGAGCGTCAGGCCGCCGGCGGCGGTGGCGGCAACCGCCCGGATCGCCCTGACCGGCCGGAGCGCGAGCGCAACCCCGCCCAACCTCCGCCCCCCTCGCTTCAGGGGCCCGTCGGCGCGCTGCCCGCCGACGAGCGCCTGGCCGATCCCGCCGCCCTTGACGCCCTCGCCGACGAGCTCGCCAAGGACGCCGAGCCCCTCGACCTCGCCGCGATCCACGCCGCGCCCGCCGGCGACCTCGCCCAGCGACTGCGCGCCCTCGGCGAGACGGTCGCCGGCATGCCCCCGCGCCGCGCCCTCGTGGAGCAGCTTTTCGCCTGGGCCGCCCGCGGCGGTCGCGCCCTCCGCGAGAGCGGCGTGCTCGACCTCACCGACGCCGGTCACGGCTTTGTCACGCAGCGCGTCAACAGCTACCGCTTGTATCCGGAGAGCACCTACGTGCCCGCGTCCCTCGTGAAGCGTCACGGCCTGCGCCGCGGCCAGGAAATCGACATCCTCGCCCAGGCCCCCAAGCCCGGCGAGCGTTGCCCCTCCGCCGTGCGGATCCTGTCCGTCATGGGCACCACGCCCGAGCAGGCTCGCAACGTCACCGTCTTCGAGGAGCTCACGCCCTATTACCCGACGGCCCGCATCCTCGTCGAGGCGCCCGAGATCCATAAGGACATCTCGATGCGCGCCGTGGACCTCCTCACGCCCATCGGCTTCGGCCAGCGCGGTCTCATCGTCGCCCCGCCTCGCACCGGCAAGACCGTCCTCCTGCAAAACATCGCCAACTCGGTCACCAAGAACTACCCCGAGGCCACGCTCATCCTTCTCCTCATCGACGAGCGCCCCGAGGAGGTCACCGACTTCCGCCGCCACACCAAGGGCGAGGTCGTCTCCTCCACCTTCGACGAGGCGCCCGAGAGCCACGTCCATGCCGCCGAGATGGTGATCGAGCGCGCCCGCCGCCTGGTCGAGATGGGCAAGCACGTCGTCATCCTGCTCGACTCCATCACCCGCCTCGCCCGCGCCTACAACGCCCTCGCCGGCAACTCCGGCAAGATCATGTCCGGCGGCATCGAGGCCAACGCCCTCCAGCGGCCCAAACGCTTCTTCGGCTCCGCCCGCAACATCGAGGGCGGCGGCTCCCTCACCATCCTCGGCACCGCCCTCATCGACACCAACTCCCGCATGGACGAGGTGATCTTCGAGGAGTTCAAAGGCACGGGCAACATGGAGCTCCACCTCGACCGCGGCCTCTCCGACAAGCGCATCTTCCCCGCGATCAACATCGACCGCTCCGGCACCCGCAAGGAGGAGCTCATCTACCACCCGGACGAGATGCTCCGAGTCTATGGACTCCGGCGAGCCATGCAGGGAATTCCCCCGGTAGAGGCGATGGACATGTTTATCCAACGCTTGAAGAAAACCCGCACCAATACGGAATTTTTGTTGAGTCTGAATCGCTAAAAGCGCGTTTTAAAAACTCCACGCCCGCGCGTTCCCCGCGCGGACCCGGCCTCCCCTCGCCATCCCCACGTGACCTCCGCAGACGATTTCGTCATCCAACTCGCCCTCGACAAGGGCGTCCTCACCCCCGAGCAAGTCGATGCCGCCCGCGAAGTGGTGTCCTCTCACACCGACCTCACCGTCGCTCCGCCCCGCCTGCTCGACATCCTGATCGCCGAGCACGGCTTCACGACCAAGCAGGCGGCCAAGCTGCTCGCCGACGAATTTGGCATGCCGATGATCGACATGGCCAACGTCCGGGCCACCACCGAGCTCATGGCCCTGCTGCCGCGGAGCCTCGCCGCCAAGCACACCGCTTTCCCCGTCTCCCGCGAGGGCAACACCCTCCGCGTGGCCATCAGCGATCCGCTCGATGTCGATGCGATCGACAGCATCAGCCACTACCTCAAGATGAACGTGGAGCCCGTCGTCGCCCCCGCCGACGAGATCCGCACCCACATCGACCGCTTCTACGGCAAGGACGAGGAGTCGATGGAGAAGCTCCTCAGCGACATCTCCACCGGCGAGGAGGCCCAGGTCGTCTCCGCCGAGGCCGCGGCCGCCGCCGTCGGCGCCGCCGAGGGCGACAGCGACGACGCGCCGATCATCAAGCTCGTTTACCAGATCATCATCGAGGCCATCCAGCGCCGCGCCTCCGACATCCATCTCGAGCCCCTCGAAAAGCGTTTCCGCGTCCGCTACCGCATCGACGGCGTGCTCGTCGAGGTGGACAACCCGCCCAAGCGCCTCCAGCTCGCCATCATCTCCCGCCTGAAGATCATGGCCAACATCTCCATCGCGGAGAAACGCATCCCGCAGGACGGCCGCATCCAGGTCACCGTCGGCTCCAAGTCCCTCGACTTGCGCGTGTCCTCGCTCCCCACCTCGCACGGCGAGTCGATCGTCATGCGTATTCTCGACAAGGAGGGCCTCCAGCTCGGTCTCCCCGAGCTCGGCTTCCTCAGCGACGACCAGGCCACCATGGAGCGCATCATCACGCTCCCCGACGGCCTCTTCCTCGTCACCGGCCCCACCGGCTCCGGCAAGACCACCACGCTCTACTCCTGCCTCCACTTCATCAACAAGCCCGACCGCAAGCTCATCACGGTCGAGGACCCCGTCGAGTATCAGCTCTCCGGCATCAACCAGGTGCCCGTGCGCACCGAGGTGGGCATGACCTTCGCCAACGCCCTGCGCTCCATGCTCCGCCAGGCGCCCAACATCATCATGGTGGGCGAGATTCGAGACCTGGAGACCGCCGAGATCGCGATCAACGCCTCCCTCACCGGTCACATGGTGTTCTCGACCCTGCACACGAACGACGCCCCCGGCGCCGTCACGCGCATGATCGACATCGGCGTGAAGCCCTTCCTCGTCTCGACCTCGCTTCGCGCGATCATGGCCCAGCGCCTCGTCCGCAAGATCTGCAAAAAGTGCAAGCACCCCTACACGCCCGACCCGCGTGAGCTGCGCTCGCTCAACATCACCGCGCAGCAGGCCGCCAACGCCTCCTTCGCCAAGGGCGCCGGCTGCGAAAACTGCCACGGCGCCGGCTACCGCGGCCGCGCCGGCATCTTCGAGATCTTCGTCGTCAACGACGAGCTCCAGCGCATGATCTACGAAAACGTCGGCACCTCCCGCCTCCGCGACAAGGCCCGCACTCTCGGCATGCGCACCATGCGCGAAGATGGCCTGCGCAAGGTGCTCACCGGCATGACCACCATCGAGGAGGTCGTCTCCATCACCGTCGGCGACGCCGCCTGATGAGCTGAACCAAGTCGAGGAGCCGAAAAGCCGAGGAGTCGAGGAGCCCGCCAAAACCTTTCGCTCATCCCGCTCCGGCCTCCTCCTCGGCTTCTCGACCTCTCGACACTTTTTTCGACTCCCTGCTCCCTTCCCCTATTATGAGTTACGAGATGAACGACCTGCTCGACCTCGTCGTCGATCAGAACGCTTCCGACCTTCACTGCCAGGTGGGTCAACCGCCCACCCTCCGCATCAGCGGCAGCATGGTGCCCATCGAGGGCCCCCTGCTCACCCCGCAGGATACCGAGCACCTCATGCTCTCCATCACGCCCGATGCCCACCAGCAGCACGTGAAGCTCCATGGCGGCTCCGACTTCGGCTTCGCCTTCCTCGACAAGGCCCGCTTCCGCGTCTCCGTGATGAAGTCGAAGGGCAACTACGGCATCGTGCTCCGCCAGATTCCGAACAAGATGTATGGCCTGCGCGAGATCGGCCTGCCCGACAAGGTGCGCGAGCTCCTCTACCGCCCCCGCGGCCTCATCCTCGTCACCGGCCCCACCGGCTCCGGCAAGTCCACCACGCTCGCCTCGATGGTGAACTACATCAACGAGAACCGCGAAGGTCACATCATCACCGTCGAGGACCCGATCGAGTATTACCACAACCACAAGCGCTGCATCGTCACCCAGCGCGAGATCGGCGCCGACGTGCACACCTTCGCCGAGGCCATCAAGCGCGCCCTTCGCCAGGACCCCGACATCATCCTCGTCGGTGAAATGCGCGACCTCGAGACCATCGAGGCCGCCATCACCGCCGCCGAGACGGGCCACTTGGTGTTCGGCACCCTCCACACGAACAGCGCCGCCAAGACCGTGGACCGCATCGTGGACGCCTTCCCGGCCAACATGAAGGAGATGATCCGCACCCAGCTCGCCTCCTCGCTCGTCGCCGTCATTTCCCAGGTGCTCTGCAAGAAGATCGGTGGAGGCCGCATCGCCGGCTACGAGATCATGATCAACACCACCTCGATCTCGGCGATGATCCGCGAAAACAAAACCTTCCGCATCACCTCCGACATCCAGACCGGCGGCAACCTCGGCATGATCACGATGGACGCCCACCTGCTCAGCCTCGTGAACCGCCAGCTCGTCACCCCCGACGAGGCGCTCGAAAAGGCCCAGGACCCGATCTCGATGCGCGAAAAGCTCACGCAAATGGGCGCCGTGCTCAAAGCCGTCTAAGCCCCGACCAAACCGTCCCAAGTCGAAGCTCCCGAAGGTCAAAAGTCATCACCGCCCGCTCCGCTCACGCCACCTCTCCCGTCACACGCGCTCCCGGCGCGCCGCTTCCGACCTTCGACCTTAGACTTCCGACCTTCGACCCAAATTCCAGCACCCCATGTTCGACGCCCACACTCAGGCCATTCTCGAGCTCTGCCGCGACCAAAAGCTCCTCGACGAGCAGGCCCTCCAGGATCTCCAAAACGAGCACCGGCTCACGGGCAAGGCCCTCGCCGCCTTGATCGTTGACCAGAACCTCGTGCCCAAGCCCACCTTCCTGCGCAAGGTCGCCGACTCCCTGGCCCTCGAGTTTGTGGACAACCTCCCGCCCTCCATCGGCGGCGACATCGTCTCCGAGCTCTCCGCGCACCACGCCCGCATGTATGGCGTCATCCCCATGCGCGTGGATTCGCAGAGCATCGATCTCCTCGCCGTCGATCCCTTCAACGCCCAGATCATCGACGACCTCACCTTCGCCCTCGGCAAAGACGTCCGCCTGCTCGTCGCCGACCCGGAGCGCATCGAGACCCTGATCAAGAACCACTACGGCGAAGATGACTCGTCCCTCGACGAAATTCTTGGCGAACTCGATACCGAGGACGCGCCCGAGGCCAACGCCGAAGATCTCGATCCCAACGACATCGAGGCCCTGGCCGGCCAAGCCCCGATCATCCGCTTCGTCAACCTGGTCCTCGCCCAGGCCATCCGCGACAAGGCCTCCGACATCCACTTCGAGCCCTTCGAGCACGAGTTCAAGATCCGCTACCGCATCGACGGCGCGCTCTACGAGATGTCGCCCCCGCCCAAGCACCTCGCGCTCCCCATCACCTCGCGCGTCAAGGTGCTCGCCAACCTCAACATCGCCGAGCGCCGCATCCCCCAGGACGGCCGCATCAAGCTCACCCTCGCCGGCCGCCCGGTTGACCTCCGCGTCTCCACGCTCCCCACCCAGTTCGGCGAATCCGTCGTGCTCCGCGTGCTCGACCAGAGCGCCGTCCAGCTCGACATCACCCAGCTCGGCATGCCCGAGGACGTCTTTGAGGGCATCAGCGAGATCGTGAAGCGCCCCAACGGCATCTTCATCGTCACTGGCCCCACCGGCTCCGGCAAGACCACCACGCTCTACTCCGCGCTCCGCATCGTGAACTCGCCCGACGTCAAGCTCCTCACCGCCGAGGACCCCGTCGAATACGAGATCGAGGGCATCATGCAGGTGCCGGTGAACCACACCGTCGGCCTCACCTTCGCCGCCGCGCTCCGCTCCTTCCTCCGCCAAGACCCCGACATCATCATGGTCGGCGAGATCCGCGACCTCGAGACCGCCCAGATCTCCATCCAGGCCTCCCTCACCGGCCACTTGGTGCTTTCCACCCTCCACACCAACGACGCCCCCGGCGCCGTCACTCGTCTCGTGGACATGGGCGTCGAGCCCTTCCTCATCTCCTCCTCGCTCGAGGCCGTGCTCGCCCAGCGTCTCGTGCGCCGCATCTGCTCCTCCTGCCGCACCGCCTACGAGCCGCCCGGCACGCTCCTCCAGCAGCTCGGCATCGACCCGGTGGACATCGGCAACCGCGAGTTCTTCTACGGCAAGGGTTGCCCCGTGTGTAACAACTCCGGCTACAAGGGCCGCATGGGCATCTACGAGTGGCTTCGCATGTCCGAGGCCATCCGCGACCTCGTGGTCCAGCGCGCGCCCACGCTCGTCATCAAGCAAAAGGCCCTCGAGCAGGGCATGCGCACCCTCCGCGACGACGGCCTCCGCGCCATCTTCGACGGCGCCACCTCGATCGAAGAAGTGGTCAAATACACCTGATGCGCGCGGCGCGCA
>JAUWBD010000223.1 GCA_030605125.1 Verrucomicrobiota bacterium
CGCGCGAGCCGAGATAAACGAGCTCGAGCAGGCGGGCGTATTCCTTGGCGGTGAACATGACCTTCATAAAAGCCAGCAAACACACCGCCCCCGCCTCTTGGCGCAAGGCGCGAGTGCGCGGCGGCGGCCCGATGACCGGCGATGCTTGCCTCGCGACGCACGGCCGCATGCGTTGCCGATCGCGCCGCGACCCGCCGTTTGCCGTCGCCTCGATTACGTCCAAGGTCTTGCATTCACCGCGCCATATGGGCCCCGCCTGTCTTTCCTGCCGGGCGCCAAAAGAAAGAAATCGGCATGAAATCAACTGTGTAGCTCAAATTGAAATCGCGCTACGGACCAGTTCCCCCACGGTAAACGCCCCTATTCCCGGGCAACACGCTTACTGATGGCCTCAGCCATCCGAGCCGATCCCCGGGATGTCAGTGATACGCTCCAATCCCCCAGCGCCCATGTCTTCCTCGACCAGCCAGAAACCGCACACCGCCGACACCGCCGAATCCACCGGGACTTCTTCCGCGAGCCATCAGCACATCGACAACTGGGTCGGTGTCTTCGTGGCCTTGCTGGCCATCGGTGTTCTCACCCACGGCCTTCTTCGCGAGGAGGGTGCGACGCTCGAGATCTACGCCGGCCTGGCCGTCGTCATCGCCCCGGGCCTGCTGATCTGGAACCGCGCCCGCGCCGAGCGCCTGCGCCGCGAGAAGGCGCTCGCCGAGCTCGAGGAGGGCAACCGCAAGATCACCGCGCAGAGCGCCCAGCTCGTCACCGCCAAGGCCGAGACCGACCGCATCATGGAGACCGTCCAGGAAGGCCTCTTCCTCGTGGACGAAAACGGCGTCATCGGCGAATACCACTCCCGCGCGCTCTTCGACATCTTCCGCCTCAAGGAATTCGCCGGCGAAAACCTCTTCGACATCCTCAAGCGCCTCCTCTCGGAGAAGATGTTCAACACCACCAAGGACTACTTCGGCCTCCTCTTCGACGCCTCCAAGCGCGAGAAGACCGTCCTCAAGGTGAACCCCCTCGGCGAGATCGAGGTCAACTTCATCAACCCCGAGGGCGGCTTCCTCAACCGCCACCTCGGCTTCAGCTTCCGCCGCATCGTCGAGGACGGCAAAGTCGTCCGCGTCTTCGTCGCCGTGCGCGACATCACCAAACAGGTCGAGCTCGAGAAAAAGCTCCGCGAGGCCGAGAAACACAAGGAGCGCCAGCTCGATATCCTCCTCGGCATCGTCCACATCCCCTCCGACGAGCTCAACGGCTTCGCCAAGCTCGTGGACACCGAGCTCGAAAACATCAACCAGACGCTCCGCACCGAGGACTTCGCCCGCATGGGCTCGCTCGGCGCCGACGAGCTGCGCCAGCGCCTGAAGACCGTCTTCCGCTCCGCCCACAACATCAAGGGCAACGCCGCCCTCCTCAAACTCTCCTACTTCCAAAAGGCCGCCCACGACTTCGAGACCAAGATCGCCGAACTGCTCGACCGCCCCCGCCTCGTCCCCGACGACTTCCTCCCCATCGTCATCTGCGAGGCCTCCCTCCGCGAGGACCTCATGGACCTGCACGACCTGAAGGACAAGATCTCGGGCATGCGCTCCATCGCCCCCGGCGGCGCCTCCGCCCCCACCATCTCCTCCCCCGCCGCCGCCTTCGTCGCCCAGCTCCAGGAGCTCGTCGAAAACGCCGCCCGCGACCTCGGCAAGGCCACCACCCTCTCCGTGGACGAATTCGCCGTCCACACCGTCTCCTTCGGCCGCTTCGACCTTATGCGCGACGTGCTCATCCAGCTAACGCGCAACTCCCTCGCCCACAGCGTCGAGCCCCCCGCCGATCGCGCCGCCGCCGGCAAGCCCCCCGTCGCCACCCTCGCCGTCCGCGGCCTCGCGCCCACCGCCGAGGGCCTCATCGGCCTCGCCTTCCGCGACGACGGCCGCGGCCTCAACCTCGAGGCCATCCGCCAGCGCGGCCTCTCCTCCGGCCTCCTCACCGCCGAGACCGCCCCCGCCGCCACCCCCGACGAGCTCGCCGCCCTCATCTTCGCCCCCGGCTTCTCCACCGCCGCCCAAGTCGGCGACCACGCCGGCCGCGGCATGGGCATGGACATCATCAAGTCCAAGATCGTGGACGAGGCCGGCGGCGTGCTCGAGGTCCACAGCACCCCCGGCCTGTTCTGCGAATTCCGCCTCTACCTTCCTCCCCAGCCCAAGACCGCCTGAGCATGAAACTCCTTATCGTTGACGACTCCCTCATCATGCGACGCGCCATCGAGCGCTGCGTCGCCGGCGACAAATTCACCGAAATCCGCGTCGCCGTGAACGGCCGCGAAGCCGTCGAGGAATTCGAACGTTTCAAGCCCGACGTGGTGACGATGGACATCACCATGCCCGAGATGGACGGCCTCGACGCCGTCGCCCGCATCCTGCGCAAAAACCCCGGAGCCGTCATCCTCATCGTCTCCGCCCTCGCCGACAAATCCACCGCCGTCGAAGCCATCAAACGCGGCGCGGCCGGCTTCCTGCTCAAGCCCATCAGCATCGAGAGCATCACCGAAGCGCTCGACGACATCCTCAGCGACTGAGAGTCCCGCCCCCATGGAAGAATACATCCTCAAAGTTTTCTCGAAGAGCACGCTGCGCTACTTCGACGCCGTCGCCGGCGGCGGAGCGGCCCTCGGCACGCCCTACCTCGGCGGCGAGACCGAGTCCGCCGGCCTCGGCTTCTCCGCCGTGATCGGCATCAGCGGCACCTATCGCGGCAACATTTACTACACCGCCTCCCGCGAAAAACTCTTCACCCTCCTCCCCGTCCTCGGCGAGTCCAAGCCCGACGAGATGCTCTGCGCCGAGCTCGTCGGCGAGATCACCAACACCATCTCCGGCAACGCCCGCGAACAGCTCGGCGGCGGCTTCATGATCTCCCCGCCCTTCATGCTCCAGGCCCGCCCGCTCTCGGTGCACCCCGTCCGCAACGTCCCCCTCTACGTCATCCCCATCACCTGGCGCCAACACGCCTCCCGCCTCCTCATCGCCCTCTCCAAAGAACCCGACGCCGCCGAGGAGCCCGCCCGTCCCTCGGCCTAAGAGCCCTCCGCCCCATGCAGATCAACCCCGACACCCGCTACACCCGCACCAAGGATTTCGAGTCCAAGGTCGCCGGTCTTGAATTCCCTCCCGAGGTCTGGGCCGCGCTCTCTCTGCTCGAGCAACCCGCCAACGCCCGCGAAATGGCCGCCGCCCTCCTGGTCCCGGTCGCCACCGCCCAGCAAGCCGTCGAGGCCCTCCTCGGCGCCGGCCTCATCGAGGCCAAGGCCATCGGATGGAGCGAATTCGCGAAACGCCCGAAAAACCCCATCCCCGCCGCCACCCGCGCGCTCGGCGATGCTATCGTCTCCATCCGCCTCTCCCCCACCATCGCCCGCGCGCCCGCCGTCGTCAACCTGCGCCTCGCCGCCGCCCCGACCACCCCCGCGCCGACCGCCCGCGCCGCCGCCGGCCCCGGCTGGAAACTGCGCCCCGCCCTCGACGCCATCGCCGAATCCGCCGGCGGCGGCATCCCCGGCCAGCTCCTCGTTTACAAGGTCTTCCTCCAGCTCCCGCCCGATCTGCTCAAGGCCAACGGCATCGAGTCCGTTTCCTCCGTCGGCCCCGACTTCGTGCTCACCGACCCCGCCCTCCGCGACGCCCTCATCGAGGCCGCCCGCACCCACGCGTCGGTGGACCTCGCCCCTCGCTTCGCCTCCTGAGGCCGCCCCGCCTCGTCCGCCCCGCCCCCCCCCTACCCCGCCACGTCCATGCACCTCGTCATCCTCACCGCCGGCCCGGGAGGCGCCCTCTCCACCCAGCACCTGCGCCACGGCCTCAACCCCAAGACCACCACCGGCCCCGTCAACCTCCTCGTTCTCGACTCCCGCCACATGTCGCCCGAGTGCTTCGCCGCCGCCACCCAGGCGGTGAACGACATCCGCGCCCGCCACGGCCTTCGCTACGGCGTCATGCTCTGCGGCGCCCGGCCTCCGCTCCCGATGGTCGTGGCCGCCATCCGCTGCGGCCTGCGCGACATCATCTCCCAATACATCGGCGCCGCCCACCTTCGCCAGGTCCTCCGCGCGGCCGTGCCCGATCTCGGCCGCCGCGAATTCCGCGACGCCATCGCCTTTCTCCGCACCTTCTCCGGCTTCTCCGGCGCCGGCACCGTCACCGACGGCGACGCGAACATCGGCCGCCGCGCCGAGGAGCTCAACCGCCGCGCCGAAGCGCTCACCGAACGCGAAAACGCCATCACCCTCGCCAAGGAACAACTCGCCAAGGCCGAGCGCGAACTCCGCGAACGCACCCGCCGCCTCGACCGCCAGCTCGCCCGCATGCAGACCGACGCCGACCTAGGTCCGCCCCCGCAAGCGGTCGCCTCCACCGACTCCACGCCCCCCATCGGCTCGGGCGAGCTCACCGCGCTCGCCCAGCGCCTCGAGCAACGCGCCGCCGAGCTCGATGTGCGCGAAAAACTGCTCAACGAGATGCAGGCCCTGCTTCTCGCCACCCCCCAAGGCGCCGCCTTCGGCAAACCCGCCGCGCCCTCCCGCGCCCCCGCCGGCAGCAGCACCTGAACGCCGGGGCCAGGCGCCCGCTCCGGGCCCGCGCGCCCGCTTCTTCGCGCCTTTTCGCGGTTCATCATCGGAAAGCCGCCATGCCCGCGCCCGCCTCCGTCCTCAACGTCTCCTGCTACCGCTTCGCGCCCCTCGATCGCGATCGCCTCCCCGCCTGGCGCGAAGAGCTCCTCGCCGCCGCCACCGCGCTCGGCCTGCGCGGCACCATCCTGATCGCCCCCGAAGGCATCAACCTCTTCCTCGCCGGCCCGCCGGCAAACGTCCGCTCCCTCCTCGACAAGCTCCGCCGCCTGCCCGGCCTCGCCGACCTCGCGCCCAAGGAAAGCTGGAGCGAGGCGCTCCCCTTCGGCCGCATGCGCGTGAAGATCAAAAAAGAGATCATCGCCTTCGGCGTCGAAGGCGTGGACCCGGCACGCGATCCCGCCCCGCGCCTCTCCCCGCGCACGCTCAAGCAGTGGCTCGACGAAGGCCGCCCCGTCACCCTCCTCGACACCCGCAACGACTACGAAGTCCGCCTCGGCACCTTCGTCGGCGCCCTCGATCCCGCCATCCGCACCTTCCGCGCCTTCCCCGAGGCCGTGCGCCGCCTGCCCGCCGCGTTGAAACACGCCCCCGTGGTCACCTTCTGCACCGGCGGCATCCGTTGCGAAAAAGCCGCGCCCTTTCTCCGCCTCGAAGGCTTCGAGGAGGTTTACCAGCTCGACGGCGGCATCCTCAAATACTTCGAGGAGTGCGGCGGCGCCCACTACCAGGGCGAGTGCTTCGTCTTCGACCAACGCGAGGGCCTCGACTCCGCCCTGCGCGAGACCGGCGCTCCGATCACTTCAGGCGATTAACGCAAGAAGTTTTCCCCAAAGTCTAGGGGTCCTTGGTTCGGCAGCCTGATGTCTCGCTGCAGGTGCGGAAGCCCGCCGATCAAGGGAGCTTATTTCCTGTGTTCTCGCTCCACCTTCGTCATGAACTCGCCGATGGGGACGTCCAGCGCCCTCGCCAAGGCAAAGAGCGTAGAAAGACTCGGGCTGGTATGTCCGCGCTCAAGATTGCCCAGCGCGTTCAAGTGCATCCCGGCCTCCATCGCGAGCTTCATCTGGCTCCACTTCTTCCCCTTGCGGTAGCGCTTCAAAACGTCGCCGAAGGCGGTCGATAGATCTTTGGACACTCCTATAGCCTACCAAGCGAAGCCCTCTTCATGATACCCATCATGGAACACCTATTATAATGTGTATTTTCTTGCATCAACGTTTCCCGAAGCCATTCAAGCACTCATGGACCTACCTAAGCGCAGGACCGAGGACTGGCTAAAAATCGCCCTTGCCGACGGAGCGGAGAGTTGGTGCGAGCTGCACGAAAAATGCGAGGGAGTGCGCTTCGCGAGCGAGCTGCTGCCTCGCCTTGTTGCGGTGGAGGGAGAAGCGGGAGCGCTTGCCCAACGCTGGATCGAAGTGATTTACGAACTACATCCGTGTCTCCGGCGTGGCACTCCGCAGGCCGAGAACGCAAAGGGAGCGATGCTTGCCGTTTCGTTGGGGGCCACAACCGCCGATCAAGCTATTCCAGCAGACGGGCCGGAGAAACTCGAAGCGCCTTCGCCAGAGTTTTTAGCTCGATGTCGGTGACTTCGCGCTCCCGTCGTTCGATTCGCTTCACCACATCCCGGCTTATGATCCATCCAACAGCAGCGGCCCGGCCGGCTAAATCTTCTTGGGTCAATCCCAGCTCTCCTCGGATGCGCGCCAACACCGGGCCCACGTCATTTCTGTCAGTGCGGCGCTCCGGGATGTATCGCTGTTGCGACGGCATGATTCTCGTGCCCGGAGACTGCCGCAACGCCCTTCCCACAAGGGGCGACATGTCGCCCATTTCCACTTGACCTTCCCATTATTCCAGAACAGCCCGTCCAGTAGCCTAAGCTAATAATTTCTTGTGGCTTACGAGCCTTCTTCCATTCGGCCCATGTTATCGCTCATTTTTTGCTCATGAAGTGCTACCTCCTTGCTTCCATTGGATTATTTCCATTCGGCCTTCATGGAAGTGATCTTGCCAGCAAAGAGCCGACGCAATTTACCGAAATTGCCCGCAAGGTGGTCCACCTCGGCACGCATAAGATCACCTACATCCGCATCACCCCGCCGCAACTTCCGCGGAAGCCCGAGATGCCCGCCATACCGCCCCGGCAGGCGACACCGGAGGAACTGGCCGCCGAGGAGGCCTACGCGGCCAAAACTCACGAGCACCTCGGCCTCGCCTGCATGGTTTACGTCGGCACCCCCACGGTCACGGAGCTGACTTGGTGGCACGAGGGCAGGCGGCACCGCGCCTGGTCCAACGCCGATTTCCGCCTCCTCACGCAGCTCGGCCACCTCGAAACCGAAACCCACGTCTTCTCGTGGTTCCCCTTCGTCTCCGAC
>JAUWBD010000171.1 GCA_030605125.1 Verrucomicrobiota bacterium
GGCATGTCGGAGAGGCGGCGCGGCTTGGGGCTGATATCGGTGCCGTTGGCGTCGTTTACCCGGCCCCAAGCTTTCACCGTCGTGCCGTCGGGCATCGGAACATTCTCCTGGGCCTGGTAGGCCTTGCCGTTGAGGTCGCCCTTGTAGCTGGGGCAGTCGAAGACGGCGGCGTAGATGCGCTCGCTGGCCGAGTTGCTCCAGGTGTTTGCGCGACGCAAGGCCAGGTAGGGATGCAGCGCGTGGTGAATCTGACGGGCGTCCCGGTTGTAGTAGGGCTCGATGCCGTAGAAGCCCATCGGGGGGAGGAAGCCGCGGTTTTCATCTACGTAGGCGTGGATGGCTACGCCGACCTGTCGGAGATTCGAGATGCAGCGCGCACCTTTCGCCGACTCGCGGGCGCGGCCGATGACCGGGATCAGAATCGCGGCCAGGATGCCGATGATGGCGATGACGGTGAGCAACTCGATCAACGTGAAGGCACGGCGGCGCCCGAGGGTAGTCGCGGGGGCGCGCCGGGGAGAGACGCTGGGCAGGGAGGGGTTCGCACGCATGGTCAAACGGGGGTTGAGGTCGGGGTAGTGTGCTGTTGCGCGTCCGACCATGCAGGCAATACACAGCTATGCAAGCACTTTATATTTCTTCTGCGTTACCTACGCGGAAGCCGCGTTGCAGTGGCCTTATTAAATTGTTATAAATAAGGTTTTTAGTGTTGAATACGCAAAGCCGCTTAGGGTGTTCATAGCAAAGCGCTATAATTTCAACTTGCTTTGCGGGGGAAGCCGGCTCTTGCTGCGGCAGTGGCCTTCGCGGCCCGCTTTTTTGTGCAAGCCACCCCTTTCAAACATCAGCAGGTCGAGCACAGCATCCGGCAACTGACCCAGACGCTCCCGGTGGGGGCGCGTCTGCCGGCCGAGCGGAATCTGGCGGTCTCGTATGGCTGCAATTTTCTCACCGTGCGCCGCGCGTTGAAGGCCCTCGTGGACGACGGCACCGTGGTGCGGCGGATCGGCAGCGGCACCTTCGTGGCCCGCCATACGGCCAACGCCGCCGCGGGCGTAGGCGAATCGCCTCCGCGCGTGGGTGTGCTGGTGTTTCGCGACAGCGACGCCTACGCCTACCGTGTCCTGCAGGCGGTGGCGCAGGCGGGCGCCCGAAAAGGTCTGGAGCTGCGCTCGAGCTGGATCGCCGGTTTCGGGGCGGAGGCGGTGGCGCAGGCGAAGCGGCTGGTGGCCGAGGGCTGCGTGGGGCTCGTGCTGCCGTGGTTTCCCTCCTCGCTAGTTGAAGAGGTGCGGGAGTTCGTGGCGCGCAGCCCGCTGCCGCCGAGCCTGCCGATGGCGATTCCAGGCCTGGAGCGGCACTGCTTCGTCGATCCGGCGCGCTTTGGCGGCGGCACGCAGCGGGCCACGAACCTGTTGCACGCGTATTTTCAGGCGCTGGGGGCGGAGCAGATCGCCTTGCTCGGGCCCGACAGCCCTTCCGACACGATCCTGCAAAAGGCGCTCAGCGCCTACGTGTGCCGCACCTCGCGCGATGGCGCCCCCAACCTTTGCGGGCTGGTGGGCCCCGGCGCGGCGGGCATGGACCAGCTCGCGGAGCGCTGGGCGCGGCTCGATCGCGGGCTCGCGATCATCAGCTACGACGACGAGCACGCGCTGCGCTTCATGACCGCGATGCACAAGCGCGGCCTGAGCGCGCCGCACGATTTCCGCATCGCCGGCTTCAACAACACCGAGGCGAGCGCCTTCGCCGACCCGCCGCTAAGCACCATCCCGCAAAATTTCGACGACATCAGCGAGTGGCTGCTCAACAACGCGCTCGCGCTCGGCAAGGGCTCGGTCGCGCAGTCGCCGGGCAACATCATGCCCCGCCTGCTGGTGCGCGATAGCTGCGGCGGGCGGGGGCGGATCGACGAGGCCTTTCGCGCCTCGCTGGCCAGCCTGGGCGTGCTCGAGGTGGACGATGCCGCGGCGGGGTCCGCGACGCCGTTTGCGACCGCCTCCTTGATCCCGGCGCAGGGCGAGGTGGAGGCGGCGCCGACAGTGGCGGCGGGCTGAGCGGGCGGCCGGGCCGGCGGGGGCGGGCGCCTCCGCACATGGCAGCCGGCCGATCCTCCGGAATTTACCGCGGATGGCGCGGATGGGCGCGGATAATGGCGAGCCGCCCAAGCTTGCAGATTTTAACCCGGAATCCGCGGTTGTCGCGGGTCGTCTCGCACAAGCTGGTGGCCGCCAGCTCGCCGCGTCATCCGCTCCATGCACCTTCCAGGTGCACGTCGGGATTCCGCGACGACCTTCCGCCTCACCACCTTGCGCGATACTCCGCCGGGACAATCGCGGAATCCGGGTTTAACGCGAAGGCGCGAAGAACGAGCCGAAGTCCGCAAAGCTCTGCATATCATTCGCAAAGGCATTCGAGCTGCGGAGGGGATTGGCCGTAAAAAATCGCAAGAAACCATCGAGCGCAGGAAGCGTTGCAGGCGCCTGGAGGCGCGCGGGAGAGCCCCGACGGCAGCAAGAATACATTGGTCGCAAAGAGGCGCAGAAGTCGCAAAAACAACCCAAAGATTCGAATCAGGGGTCTTCTTTTTTGCGCCTTTTGCGCCTTCTTGCGGCCATTCTTCAGCCAGATTTATCAAAGCCACTTTGATGACGGGACACTAGGTCTGCTCTCTGCGTCCTTCAAAGTCTGAATCCGGCGCCGCGCTGGCGGGCTATGACGGCAGGCAGACCGGCTCAGTTTTGCCAGTAGCCTTGGTGCGGCTTTTCGTCGGCGCCCACGCCCACGAGTTCGCCGGCCTCGGCGCCCTCGGCGACCTCGTCGGTTTTTTCCTCGAGCGGCGCAAAGCGCTCGGAGCTGAAGCCGAGTTCCTGTTTGCCCTGATGGAAGGGGTCGGGCGGGTTGACAAGCTCCTCGAGGAGCAGGCCGACGGTGGCGGAGTCGCCGGCCTTGACCACCTTCTCACGCCCGAGAAACACCTCGCGGATGGTGTAGGTGGTGCCCTTCACCGGGAGCTGCTTGTAGATCGCGCGGATGAGCGCGGGGAAGGTGTCGTTGATGCAGACGACTTTCTGGCCTTTGATCATGACCGGCCAACTTACCGCAAGCCGCGGCGGAGCGAAAGCGGGAATCGGTGGAGGCGCGCGAAGCACGGAAGCCTCCGCGTGCGGCGGCGGGCACCGCAGATGGAAATACTGAGCAGACAGACGGTAACCACGGAGGGCACGGATGGGCACGGATCAATCGGTTTGTATCCGTGATATTCGTGAAATCCGTGGTCTTGACCGCGGATTTCGCGGATCTCGCGGATAAAAGCTCCGCACCTTATCCGCGCCCATCTGCGTTATCCGCAGTTCAATTCTGAAAAAGGGCGTCGGCCGCGGGCGCGTTTATCGCGCGCCGAGCGCCTCCAGCACCGTGCCGGCGGTGAGCAGCTCGGGCAGGATGCGCGGCTCGGGCTCGCCCGGCAGATACACGAGGTTGAAGGGCACCGCAGCGCGGCTCCAGCGGGCGAGCTCGGCGGTGATGAGCGGGTCGCGGTTGGTCCAGTCGGCGCGGAGCGCGGCCACGCGCCGCTCGCGGAAAGTCTTCAACACCTCCCCCGAGCCGGGCCCGGCGAAGACCGCCTTCTTGTTGGTCTGGCAGGTGAAGCACCAGCGCGCCGTGAAATCGACGTAGATGGGGCGGCCCTCCGCGCGCAGCTCGGCCACGCGCTCCGCGCTCCACGGCTCCCACACGAGGTCGGTGGGCGCGGCCGCGCGGGGCCAGCCGTAGGCCAGGGCGCCCGCGCCGAGGAGCAGCGACAAGCCGAGCAAGACCGGGCGCCGCCCCGCGGCCGGCGCCGTGGCGCGACCGTAGAGCCAGAGCGCAAAGGCCAGCAGGGTGAGGCCGAGCAGCGTGGAGAGCAGCGCGTCGCCCTCGAGCTGGCCCGCGAGGATCCACACCAGCAGGACGACCGTGGCGTAGAGCAGGAAGGCCATGCCCTGCTTGAATGTCTCCATCCACGCGCCCGGGCGCGGCAGCACGCGGATCGCCGCCGGGAAGGCCGAGAGCGCGAGGTAGGGCGCGGCGAGACCGAGGGCGATGGCGGTGAACACCGCGAAACTCGTGACCACCGGCAGGGCCAGCGCGGCCCCGAGCGCGGGCGCGAGGAAGGGAGCGCTGCACGGCGTGGCGACGATGGTGGCGAGCACGCCGGTGAAGAAGGAGCCGGCGTAGCCGCCCTTTTGCTGGAGTCGCCCGCCGACCGCGGTCGCCCCGAGGCCAAACTCGAAGGCGCCCGACATGTTGAGGGCGAAGGCGAGCAAAACGGCCGCCATCGCGAAGACAAAGGCCGGTTCCTGAAGTTGAAAGCCCCAGCCGAGCTGCGTGCCGCCCGCGCGCAGGATGGCGAGCACCGCCGCCAGCGCCCAGAAGGAGAGCAGCACGCCGAGGGTGAACACCAGCCCGTGCATCGTCACCTTCGCGCGGTCGTGCCCGGCCTGCTGCACGAAGCCCATGACCTTCAGCCCCAGCACGGGAAAAACGCAGGGCATGAGGTTCAGGATCAGGCCGCCCGCGAAGGCCAGCGCGAGGATGCCGACGAGCGAGACGGGGGAGGGGGGCTCGTCGCCCGCCGCGAGGCCGCCCGCCGCGCCGGCCGGACCGGTCTCGACCGGGAGATCGACCTCGAAGGCCGGGCCGCCCTCGAACGCGAGCAGGCCGCGCAGGCGCGGTATCTCGGCCGGCGCGTAGTCGGAGAGCGTGAGCTCGATGCCGCGGCGTCCGGGGGACTTGGCGACCGCCGGCTGCGGCTTCTCGTAGGCGACGGCGGCGTCGGCGTCGAAGAACCAAGGCTCACCGCGCGGCGCGCCCTCCTCCTCCCAGCCCAGGCGCAGGATGCGGGCGGCGCCGCCCGGCCGCGCGGCGCGCGCCCGCCAGCTTTCCGGCAACGGCGCCGGCAGAGCTTCCAGCGT
Organism: Verrucomicrobiota bacterium; assembly: GCA_030605125.1. GTDB lineage: Bacteria > Verrucomicrobiota > Verrucomicrobiia > Opitutales > Opitutaceae > IMCC26134_A. The sequence continues at coordinate 4,953 of JAUWBD010000171.1, forward strand.
GGCGAGCAGGGCCTCGCCTTCGGGCGAATCGGTGACGTTGGCCGTGGTCATCGCGCCGGGCGGCGTCGGCGTGAGCGTCACGCTCACCTCGGCTTCGCCGGGGATGCACACGTCTTTGCACATCAGCCACTCCACCCGGGCGCGCAGGGTCACCGCCTCGCCGGGCGCGAGATCGTGCGGCGGCGTGAGCGTGACCGGGAGAAACACCACGTCCTCGTAGCCGTTGCCGGTGAGGTTGCCCGCGGTGTCGTAAACGCGTTGCGGCGCGGGCCAGCGGATCGGGCCGGCGCTCCAGCCGGGAGGCAGTTGCCAGTCGATGCTCGTCGGCAGGCCGGTGCCGGGCTGGAGCCAGTAAGTGTGCCACTTGGCCTCGTGTTCGAGCCGGAGCCCGACCACGAGCTCCGCCGCATCGGCCGGGAAGGTGTTTTTCAGCGCATGCAGCGACGCCTTCACCTGGGCGTGCACGGCGGCGGGCAGGGCGCAAAGGACCACGAGACACAGCAGGCGAAAGACGCGGACGAACATGGCGATCATGGTTAACTGGATACGCGCCCGAGGCAAAACCTCGCCGGAGAAAATGCCGAGGGTGGAACGCGTGTGTGATGTCGCCTTCGGCTCGGTAGTCTCAACGCGTTGACGCGGCGCAGCCGCGCCCGAAGCAAGCGCGTCGAGGACAACGCGCGCCACCCACCGACAACCGCGCCGCCTACGCGGGCCGGTCCGCCGTGCGGCGGGTCAGGAAAATCACCAGCAGCGTGAAAAAGCAGAGCACGATGTTTTGCAGCGGTAGCTGAAGCGCCGTCGGCAGGATATAGATGATCGCGACCGCCGGCACCCACACGCCCCAGTTGGCCACCATCAAGGGCAGCACGCAGCGCGCATACCAGCCGGGCCGGCGGATCTCCGCCTTCACCGCCGCCCAATCGAAGCGCCGCTCCACCCAGGCGTAAACCAACCACGTCGCCGGCACCGCCACCAACGGGCAATACACGAACTGGTCCACGAGGCTCTTCGCCGCGATCGTCGTGAAATCGCGCCCTTCGCCAAACACCCGCGCCTGCACGTCGTAGAGGATCGAGACCTCCACGCCCTTGTAGCCCCAAAACGCGGTGAGCGCGGCGATCTGCCCGAGCGTCTGCCGGCCCAGCGCGGCCTTGCTCAGGCGCAGCACCGCGAAAGGGATCACCGCGCCAAACATCGCCGTCGAGACGATCGCGAAGGGCAGCCCCACTTCGCCGCGAAACGCCGCGATCCGCTCGAGCACCGCGCGCGACGGCCCGTGCAGGTAGTAGGCCGCCACGATCGCGGCGGCGAAAAACTGGAGCACCAGGCCCGGGCCGAGATTGGCACGGGCGGCGAGCAAGGACTGGCGTAGCGGAGACACGGTGAGGGGGAGCGATGCCCGGAGCGACGGAGGCGGAGGGCAAAGGGGAGCACCATCCCCCGCCGGCCCCGCGCGCACAAACTTTTCCAAAAAGCGCGCAAAGGGCGGCGTTGCGAGGGAGGGCCTTGCGCGCGAACGTCCGGCCTCATGCAACTCGATCTCTCCGCCCTCTCCGCCCGCGAAGCCTACACCTGGATGACCGACCTCATCACGCCGCGGCCCATCGCCTGGGTCTCGACGACCGACGCGCAGGGCCGGGCCAACCTCGCGCCCTTCTCCTTTTTCAACGGCGTCACCTCCGTGCCCCCCACCTTGCTCTTCGTGCCGGTCAACCTGCGCGACGGCGTGAAAAAAGACACCGTGCTCAACCTCGAGGCGGTGCCCGAATGCGTCGTGCACATCGTGCCGCACGCCCTCGGCGAGCAGATGAACGCCTGCGCCGCCCGCCTGCCGCACGGCGAGAGCGAGTTCGCCGCCTTCGGCATCGAGACCGCGCCGAGCACGCTCGTGCGCCCGCCGCGCATCGCCGCCGCGCCCGCCGCCTTCGAGTGCCGCGTGCGCCAGATCGTCGGGGTCGGCGAAGGCGCGATGGCCGCCCACGTCGTCATCTGCGACATCCTCCGCGTGCACGTGCGCGACGACATCCTCAACGACAAGGGCGCCGTGGACGCCGCCAAGCTCGACGCCATCGGCCGCCTCGGCGGCGAGGACTACGCCACCACGCGCGACCGCTTCCAGCTCGCCCGCCCCGACCGCAAGCGCTGAGCCGGGCCCGCCGCCGCCACGCCCCTCCGCGCCGCCACGGGCGACGCAGGCATGCCCTGCCCGTGGGCCCTCCCTGATCGGGCCGCCTGGATCGAGCCGTCCTCGGCGCGCGCTCCGCCGCGTCGTCTCCGCTCGCCTTCCATCGCCTCCCGCCCTCACTCCCTTACTCCCTTTTCCCTCCCACCATGGCCAAGCCCGAAGAACCGAAGATCATTTTCTCCATGATGCGCGTCTCGAAGAAGATCGAGCGCAAGGAGATCCTCCGCGACATCTCCCTCTCCTTCTACTACGGTGCCAAGATCGGCGTGCTCGGCCTCAACGGCTCCGGCAAGTCCTCCCTCCTCCGCATCCTCGCCGGCCGCGACACCGAGATCGACGGCCGCATCCACTTCGAGCCCGGCTACCGCGTCGGCCTGCTCGAACAGGAACCGCAGCTCGCCCCCGGCTCCACCGTCCGCGCCTCGGTCGAGGAAGGCGTGAAACACCTCACCGACCTCACCGCCGCCTACGACGCCTCCTGGGACGAGATCGCCGCCGCCGAGACCGACGAGGAGCGCGACGCCATCACCGAAAAACAGGCCAAGCTCCAGGAGGACATCGAGCGCCTCGGCGCCTGGGATGTCGCCCCGCAGGTCGAGATGGCGATGGACGCCCTCCGTTGCCCGCCCGGCGACGCCATCGTGGACAACCTCTCCGGCGGCGAGCGCCGCCGCGTCGCCCTCGCCCGCCTGCTCCTCCAGAAGCCCGAGATCCTCCTCCTCGACGAGCCGACGAACCACCTCGACGCCGAGTCCGTGCACTGGCTCGAGCAACACCTCGCCCGCTACGAGGGCACCGTCATCGCCGTCACGCACGACCGCTACTTCCTCGACAACGTCGCCCAATGGATCCTCGAGCTCTCCCACGGCCACGGCATCCCCTGGAAGGGCAACTACTCCGGCTGGCTCGAGCAAAAGCAGGCCCGCCTCGCCGCCGAGCAACGCGCCGAGGACAAGCGCCAGAAAGCCATGGCCCGCGAGCTCGAGTGGATCCGCCAGGGCGCCAAGGCCCGCCACGCCAAATCTCAGGCCCGCATCAGCGCCTACGAGAAGATGGTCAACAGCTCCAACACCGCCGAGCAGGAGCGCGAGTTCGAGCTCGTCCTCCCCCGCGGCCCGCGCCTCGGCCAGCTCGTCGTCGAGGCGAGCGGCATCGCCAAGGCCTACGGCGACAAGCTCCTCTTCGAAAACCTCAGCTTCTCGCTCCCGCCCGGCGGCATCGTCGGCGTCATCGGCCCCAACGGCGCCGGCAAGACCACGCTCTTCCGCCTCATCACCGGCGCCGAAAAGCCCGACTCCGGCACGCTCCGCGTCGGCGACACCGTCGTCATCTCCCATGTGGACCAGTCCCGCGACTCCCTGCCCGACGGGAAAACCATCTACGAGGCGATCAGCGACGGCGAGGAGATCATCCGCATGCCCGGCCGCGAGGTGAACGCCCGCGCCTACTGCGCCCAGTTCGGCTTCACCGGCGCCGACCAACAGAAAAAGGTGGGCGTGCTCTCCGGCGGCGAGCGCAACCGCGTGCACCTCGCCCGCCTGCTGAAGAGCGGGGCCAACCTCATCCTGCTCGACGAGCCGACCAACGACCTCGACGTGAACTCGATCCGCGCCCTCGAGGAAGGCCTCGAGACCTTCGCCGGCTGCGCCGTCGTCGTCTCCCACGACCGCTGGTTCCTCGACCGCGTGGCGACGCACATCCTCGCCTTCGAGGGCGACAGCGAGGTCGTGTATTACAACGGCAACTACACCGATTACCTCGAGGACTTCAAAAAGCGGAAGGGCAAGGAGGCCGACCGCCCCCATCGCATCAAATACCGCAAGCTCACCCGCTGACGATTTGGAGTGCGGCGCCTCGGCGCCGCTTTCGACGGCGGGCCTCGGCCCGCCGCCAGTCCGCCCCTCCGCCGCGCATGCTCCCGCTCCTCCCGACCGACTCCCGCTTCCCCATCCCCGACTGGTCCGCCGTCCAAGCCTCGGCTCCGGCCGCCGACGCCGCCCCGGCCGAGCTGGACGCCTTCTGGACCGAGCAGGGCCGCGAATGGGTGCACCTGCTCAAGCGCGCCTTTGGCGAGGGTTACCAAGGCTACGAATCCGCGAACTTCTGGCTCGTCTCGCGCGAGCCCGCCGATACCTGCCGCCGCCTCGTCGTCTGGGCCGAGCAGACCGCGGCCAAGGTCAAGAAACTCCTCCGCCTCGACCATGCCGGCCGCCTTTTCGGCAAGTGCCCCATGGTGGTCGTCCACGATCTCGACACCTACCACGAATATTTCGCCGCCTACCTGCCCGACGGCGAATACGCCGGCTCCGGCGGTGTGTATCTAAACCGCGGATACGGGCACTTCGTTTTCAGCTTTCTCGACATGGGCCAGGCCGAGGCCGTGCTCGCCCACGAGCTCACCCACGCCTGCGTCGCCCATCTCCCGATCCCCGCCTGGCTCAACGAGGGCGTCGCCCAGCTCTGCGAGATCCACGTCACGGGCCGCGACCACGCCCGCTACGAGGAGATCAAGGAGACCCTTGGCGAGCACTGGACGCCCGAGTCGATCCAGGCCTTCTGGAGCGGCGCCGCCTTTCTCGAAAACGACGACATCGGCCAGATGCACAGCTATCATCTCGCCAAGGTGCTCACCTCGCGCCTCGCCCGCCGGCCCGACCTTTTCCACGACTTTCTCCACGAAGCGCACCACGACGACGCCGGCGCGGCCGCCCTTCGCGCCCGCTACCAACTCTCGCCCGGCGACCTCGTCGCCGACTACCTCGGCGACGGCGATTGGGAGCCGCGTCCGCCCTTCGCGATATCTGCGTCTTGAGCGAGATGTCGTTGGGGCGACCGCCTAGCACCCTCTGCCGGTTGCCTCACCGACTCCCGCGCCCGGCCGGGCGGCGGCGGCGGCACGCCACTCCGGCGGCCACCAACCCCGCGACCACCAAAGCCGCCGATGCGGGCTCGGGGATCGCCGCGGTGTAGCTCAACACCAATCCGTCGCCCAAGGTCACCGAGAAGGCGCCGTCAAAGCTCTGGTCGAAGCCATCGGTCAGAATGGAAAACTTTTCTGGCGCGAAACCGATGACCTCGCCCGCATCCCATTCCAGTATCGTCCACGAATAGTTCGACGCGGAATCGAAAGTGTTCATCGCGCGGTAGAGCGAGACCAGGTGCACCAGCACGGGGGCATGGGCGGTGACCGCGCTCAGATCCAAGGTGCCGGCAAGGCTGTGCAACGATGCCTCCGGAAATCCGTTTTGGTCGGTGAATTCGACGGTGACCGACTCGCCCCCGCTCCACCCGAGCGGCCCCTCAAAGTGCTCCGAGAGCGGGATGAGCGTGAGCCACAGGGTGGACTCTTTCTGGATGTTGTAGTCGGCCAGCGAGCGGCCGTCTTGGAGGTTGGCGTTGCCCCCAAAGCCGAGCGCTTGCCGACTCCCGGGCAGCCCTCCCGTCGCCAAGGTCACTTGCTGCTTCACGTTCTCGATCGTGTCGCTCGGCTCGACGTCGAGGGTGAATACCTGCCCAAACAGGTCCTGCACATACACCTGCATCGCATTCGCAGGGACGAGGCAAGCGAGCGGCAGGAGAGAAAGGACGAGGGCGCGACGGGTCATGCCGCCACGCGTAGAGGATCGCTTTTCCCGGGTAAAGCCGGCCGTAAAAACAATCTCAACGCGTGCCGGACCCGGGGGTTTGTCACCCCTCCGCTGCCAGCCGCGCCTCGCGCTTGCGCTGCATACGCGCGCCCACGAGCACCGCGATCTCGAACAGCACGTAGAGCGGCGCCGCGAAGAGACACTGCGTGAAGGGATCGGGCGTCGGCGTGACCACCGCCGCGATGATGAAAATCGCCACGATCGAGTGGCGGCGATACTTCCGC
>JAUWBD010000159.1 GCA_030605125.1 Verrucomicrobiota bacterium
GCGCGCGCTGGCGGCGCACAGCGACACCCGGCCGCCCGCCTATCGTCTGCGCGCGGGGCTGCTCGCGGCGCGCCAAGGGCGCCTGCCGGCGGCGCAGGCCGAGGCGGCGGCGCTGCGGCCGGAGGCGCTCGCGCCGGAGGAGCGCGCGTGGTTGTTTCTCTTGCAGGGCATGGTCGCCGAGGCGGAGCGCGACGCCGCGCGCGCGAGCGCGGCCTACGACCAGGCGCTGGCGGCGGCGGCCTCGGACTGGCAACGCGCACGGCTGCGGCTGGCGCGCGAGCGTCTGCGCATCGCGCAGGGCGAGGTCACCGAGGCGCAGGCCAACTCGCTGCGCGAGCAGGCGGAGCGCTACGCCGGGCGCGGGGTGGGGGCGGATTTCGCGGCGCAGCACGCGGTGGCGCTCAACCTCCTCGGGCGGCGCGAGGCGGCGGTCGCCTATTTGCAGGGCCAGCTCGCGGCGCTGCCGGATGGTCTCGCCGGCGCGCGCGACGACCTGCGGCTCGTGCTCGGCCTCATCGCGGGTCCCGCGCAGGGCGCGGGCCGCGCGGCTTTGGAGCAACTGCTCGCGGGCGGGGCCGACGCCGGCAAGCAGCGCGTCGCGCTCCAACTCCTCGCCCAAGTGGCGGACGGCGCGGAGGCGCGCCAGCGGCTGCGGCGGCAGCTCGACGAGCTGCTCGCGCGCGAGCCGGCGCATGTGCTCGCGGAGGATCTGCTCGTCACCCGCGCCGAGCTCGCGCTGGCCTCGCAAGATCTCGCGCGGGCCGAGGCCGACGCGCGCGCCCTGCTCGCGCGTTTCCCCGGCTCGGCGCAACGGGCGCGCGCGCTCACCCAGCTGGCGGCGAGCGCGTGGGAGTTGCGGCGCTTCCGCAGCGCGGCGGATTTCGCGGCGCAGGCGGCGGGAGCGACCGCCGATCCCGCCGCCCGCGCCTCGCTGCGTCTGCTCGGCGCAGAGGCGGCCTACCGCGCCGCGGTCGATGCGAAGGAGAAATCCGCGCCCAGCGGGGCGGATTTCGCGGCCGCGGCCGAGGCCTACGCCGCGGTGGTCGAGGCGCCGCCTCCGGGCGTGCCGGTGGCCTCGGTGATGTTCCAGGAAATCATGTCGCGCATCGAGGCGGGGCGGCTTGGCGAGGCGGCGGAGACCATCGACCGGCGCGCGGTCGATCCGCGTTTCGACGCCACCACGCGCTGGCAGGCGGAATGGAATCTCGCCCGCGAGCTGCAACGCGCCGGCCAGCGCGATCTGGCCCTCGCCCGCGTGGCGCGGCTGCGCGGCGAGGCGGGCGCGGCCGAGCGTCCGGCGGGCCTGCGCGCGCGCCTCGCCTGGCTGGAGGCGCGGCTCGCCCAGGAAAGCGGCCACCCCGAGGCGGCGCTGCGGCTGGCCCGCGCGATCCCCGGGACCTTGCCCGACGTGGAGGAGATGTTGGCGCGGGAGATCAGCGGTCTGGCGCGTCTCGTCGAGGCGGAGGCGCTGTTCACGCTGGGGCAGGGCGAGGAGGCGATGGCCGTGCTGCGCGCGGTGCGCGAGGCGGAGGGCGGCACCGAGGCCGCGCCGCAGTCGTTTCTGGTCGAGGCCGACTACCTCGCCTCGGTGGGGCGGCTGGTCGATGCGCAGGGGCTGTTGATCGAGTTTGCCGACCGCCATCGCGACCACGAATACGCGCCCGACGCCATCTTCCAGGCGGCGCTCAACGCCGAGCGCCGCGGCGAGGACGTGTATTTTCGCGAGGCCTACGTGTTGCTCGAGGAGCAACTGGTCCGGCGCTACCCGCGCAGCCGGCTGATCTTCGCGGCGCGGCTCAAGCAGGGCGACCTCTTGCGCCGGCTGGGCGATTTTTCCGCGGCGCAACAGATCTACGAGGAGCTGGTCAACACCCAGGCGCAGCACCCGCGCATCCTCGACGCCCAGATGGCGCTGGCCGATTGCCACCGCGCGCTCGCCTCGCGCGACGTGTCGCACTTCGAGAGCGCGATCACGATCCTCGAGCGCCTGCGCGACGTGGCCGACGCCTCGGCCGATCTGCGCGCCGAGGCGGGCTTCAAGCTCGGCGACATGCTCGCCTCGCGCGACGCCGAGGCCGCCCTCGCCGCCTGGTGGCCCGTCATCGACACCCTCCTGCTCGACCGTGCGCGCCCGGCGGCGCTGGGCGCGGAGGGGCGCTACTGGATGGGCCGCCTGCTCGTGCGCCAGGCGGGCGTGCTCGAGCAGCTCGGGCGCGCCGACGAGGCGCGCGAATCCTGGCGGTTGGTGGCCGAGCGCGGCCTGCCCGGCGCGCCGCTCGCGCGGGCGCGGCTCGAGGCGGGGGCGTCGCCGCCGTTGTAGTTGATCGATTGATACGCGTATTTTCTCCCGATTCATGGACACCTCCGACCTTAGTCTGCTCGCCCGCGGCGGCCCGATCATGTGGGTCCTGCTCGCGCTCGGCGCGCTGGGCCTCGCTCTTTTCGTGGAGCGCATGCTTTATCTGCACCGCGGGCAGATCCGCTCCACCGAGTTCGTCGATGGCATCAAGAACATCCTCGCGCAGCGCCGCATGGCCGAGGCGGTGACGGTGTGCGAGGAGGCGCCCGGCCCGGTGGCCGCGGTGGTGAAGGCGGCCCTTCTCCACGCCGAGGACGACGAGGTGCGGATGCGCTACGCGGTGCAGGACGCGGCCGTGACGGAGTTGCCCGCGCTCGAGCGTCGCCTGGGGGCGCTCGCCGCGATCGCTCACGTGGCGCCGCTGGTGGGCTTGCTTGGCACGGTGCTCGGCATGGCGACGACCTTCAGCGCGTTCATGGAGGGCGGTCAGTATGCGACCGCGCAGGCGCTGGCGGGCGGCATGTGGCAGGCCTTGATCACCGCCGGCGCCGCGCTGGCGCTGGCGATCCCCGCGCATCTGGCGCACCACCTCCTGCATGGGCGGGTGAGGGCGATCGTGCGCGACGTGGAGTGGGCGGGCAACGAGATCATGCGCTACCTGCTGATCGATTACCGCGAGGGGGCCGCGAGCGCGGCGGGAGCGGCGGGCGAGGCCGGGGGCGAGGCGGAGGCGCGGCCGTGATCACGCGTCCGCTGGATCTTTCGTCGCGCCTGCGGCCGGGGCCGCGCGGCTTGGACGCGTTGTTCTACGTCAACGTCGGCGCGCTGGCGGTGTTCTTTCTGGTGTTTGGCTCCCGCTTCGTCCTCGCGCCGGGACTCGCGGTCGATTTCGCGCTGCCGCGGGCGGATGCGGCGGCGACGGCGAGGCTGACCACCGATGTGGTCATCGCCGTGCCGGCCTCCGACATGGCGGTGGTGGACGGCGCGGTGGTGGATTTCAATGGGCTGGGGGAGTGGCTGCGCGCGCGGATCAACGGCGCCGCGGCGGCCGGCCCCGACACCACGGAGACTCCGCGTCTGCGCTTGCTGGTTCAGGCGTCGGGAAGCCTGCCGGCGCGCGATCTCGCCCGGATCTACGCGCTCGCGGCCAACGCGGGTTTCGCGGGCGTGCTCGTCGCGACCGACGAGGCGGCGGAGGGGCGTCGCTGATTCCGCGCATGGACGTCTTGCCCGCAGCGAATCCTCCTCGACCGGTGCGGCGCGTGGATGCCGTCGCCCGGGTCGGATGGCTTACGCCCGTCGGCGTGGCCTTGGGGATCGGTGCGCTGATGGTGTGGGTGGCGGGCGTGGTGCATGTGCCGGGCGTGGATGATCAGCTCACGGAGGGGGGCGGGGCGGAGGGCGGGGCGGCGTTGCCCTCGTTGCGTGTCACCCGGCTGGATGCCTTGCCCCTTGGCGGCGAGGCGCGGGAACGTTTGCGCCTGCTCGACCCCACGCCGCTCATCATGCCGGGGGGGCGCTTCGGCGGCGTGCAGTTTACGCCGGATGGTCCGGAGGACCGGCCCGGTGGCGCGGCGGGCGCGGCGATCCCGTCCGCGCTGGCGTTTCCCGACCAAAGACCCACTCGGGAGATCCTCCGGCCCCGGCCTCCCGCCGACGCGGCGGAGGCCTCCGAGATGCTGGCCGCGGCCCGATGGTTCGTGGGCATGGCGCGGCTCGATGAACCGGCGCGCACGGGCGCGGCGGAGCCGCTCGCGCCCGCGGGCGGCGGTCGCGTGGATGTTTTCCCGGCGGGAGAATCGCGGGCGGCGGCGAGCGCGGAGTTGCCCCCCGACGAGTTGCTCGGCGGGGAGACCTGGCGCCCGGTCGAGCTCAGCATGGTCGTGTCGGTCGCCGGCCCGGTGACGCCGCCGATCATTCGCACGGGCTCCGGCAATGAAGAGGTGGACCAGCGGGTGCGGACGCTGCTCGCCCGCGAGGTCTTGCCGAGATTGGCCTTGCGGCCCGGCTCCTATCGCCTCGTGGTGGGTCCTTGACCGCGGAGGGCGGTGCCGGGCGGGAGAGCCTCGCGAAAAGATTTCGCTTGATCCGCCAAAATTGCAGTTGACGGCCCTTTCGCGGACTTAGACGTTCAGCGCCCTTTTCGTTTTTTGACCCTTTCCGGTTCGCCCAGATAGCTCAGTTGGTAGAGCACGCCCTTGGTAAGGGCGAGGTCGGCAGTTCGAATCTGCTTCTGGGCTCCAGGTCAAAAATCGGATTTTCCTAATCCACAAAACACCAACCGTCTCCAACTCCCATGGCCAAAGGCACATTCGAGCGCAAGAAACCCCACGTTAACGTCGGCACCATCGGCCACGTTGACCATGGCAAGACCACCACCACCACCGCCATCCTCGCCGTGCAGGCGCGCAAGGGTCTGGCCGAGGTCAAGACCTACGCCGACATCGCCAAGGGCGGCACCGTGCGTGACGCTTCGAAGATCGTGACCATCTCGGTCGCCCACGTGGAGTATGAGTCCGACAAGCGCCACTACGCGCACGTTGACTGCCCCGGCCACGCCGACTTCGTGAAGAACATGATCACCGGCGCCGCCCAGATGGACGGCGCGATCCTGGTGGTCTCCGCCGCCGACGGCCCGATGCCCCAGACCCGCGAGCACATCCTCCTCGCCCGTCAGGTCGGCGTGCCGAAGATCGTCGTCTGGCTCAACAAGGTGGACCTCATCGACGACGCCGAGCTCCTCGACCTCGTCGAGATGGAAATCCGCGAGCTCCTCTCCAAGTATCAGTTCGACGGCGACAACGCCACGATCGTCCGCGGTTCCGCCACCGCCGCCCTTGAGGGCAAGCCCGAGGGCGAGGCCGCCATCAGCGCCCTGATGGACGCCATCGACAAGGACATCCCCGAGCCCGCTCGCGAGACCGACAAGCCCTTCCTCATGTCCGTCGAGGACGTGTTCTCCATCACCGGCCGCGGCACCGTCGCCACCGGTCGTATCGAGCGCGGCATCATCAAGGTCAACGACACCGTCGAGATCGTCGGCCTCCGCGACACCAAGGAGACCGTCGTCACCGGTATCGAGATGTTCCGCAAGCTGCTCGATCAGGGCCAGGCCGGCGACAACGTCGGTATCCTCCTCCGCGGCGTGGACAAGGACGGCATCGAGCGCGGTCAGGTGCTCGCCGCCAAGAAGTCCATCACCCCCCACAAGAAGGCCAAGGCCGAGATCTACGTCCTCTCCAAGGAAGAGGGCGGCCGTCACACCCCCTTCTTCAACGGCTACCGTCCCCAGTTCTACTTCCGCACCACGGACGTGACCGGTATCATCAACCTGCCCAAGGGCGTGGAGATGATCATGCCCGGTGACAACATCTCCGTGGACATCGAGCTCATCGTTCCCATCGCCATGGAGAAGACCCAGCGCTTCGCCATCCGCGAGGGCGGTCGCACCATCGGTGCCGGCCGTATCACCGAGATCACCGAGTAATCTCGTCGAAACCGTCAGTTTCACGACCGCCGAGGCCCGTAACGGGGCCTCGGCTGCGTCGTCTAAAGCATTTTCCCACAGGCGTGTAGCTCAATTGGTAGAGTAGCGGTCTCCAAAACCGTTGGTTGGGGGTTCGATTCCCTCCGCGCCTGCCACTTTCCCCTTGATGAAAAACCCGTTCCGCAGCACCCGCATCTTCTTCGGCGAGATGGTTGACGAGCTTAAGAAAGCCTCGTGGCCCACTTGGACCGAGCTGCGTGACTCCACGGTCGTCGTCATCGTGGCCTGCGCCATTCTCGGGGTTTTCACCAGCATCACCGACTTCTCGCTGTATCAAGTCGTGGATCTCTTCACCTCCTGGGTCCGCTAAGGCCTGGACCTCTCGTCGCCATGTCCACCCAGAGCAACGCCGTCGCCGGCGCCCAGTGGTTCGCCCTTCACACCCTCTCCGCGCAGGAGAAGAAGGTGAAGACCTACATCGAGAAGTTCAAAAAGCAGGAAGAGCTCGACGACTACATCTTCGAGGTCCTGCTGCCCACCGAGGTCGCTTCCGAGGTCAAGAACGGCAAAAAGACCACCAAGGTCCGAAACCTCTACCCTGGCTACGTCTTCATCCACATGAAGATGTATGACAAGGAGAACCGCGTCATCAACCGCCCCTGGTATTTCGTGAAAGAAGTGCAGGGCGTGATCGGCTTTGTGGGCGGCGACCGCCCGGCCGCCCTCCGCCAGTCGGAGATCGACGAGATCAAGGCCCGCGTCGAGGCCGCCGCCGGCAAGGAAGTGCCGAAGGTCACCTTCGAAGTCGGCGAAGAGGTCAAGGTCACCGACGGTGCCTTCGCGAACCTCACCGGCCGCATCGACGAGGTCGATCCCGAGCGCGGCAAGCTCAAGATCAGCGTTTCCATTTTCGGCCGCTTCACCCCGGTCGAGCTCGAATACTGGCAGGTGCAACGCGCCACGGAGTGACGCGACGCCCTCTTTGACACCGCCGACGTTCAGCAAAGAACCCACACGTCACCCACACCCGCCAACCACACCTTACCATGGCCAAGAAGATCCAAGGCTACATTCGTCTCCAGCTGCCCGCCGGCGCCGCCAATCCCGCGCCCCCCGTCGGTCCCGCGCTCGGCGCCCAGGGCGTCAATATCATGGCGTTCTGCAAAGAGTTCAACGCCAAGACCAAGGACCAGAACGGCATGATCCTGCCGGTCGTCATCACCGTTTACTCGGACAAGTCCTTCACCTTCATCCTCAAGAGCCCGCCGGCCTCGGTCCTCCTCAAGAAGGCCGCCAACATCGCCTCCGGCTCCGCCAAGCCCAACCAGGACAAGGTCGGCAAGGTGACCACCAAGCAGCTCGCCGAGATCTGGAAGATCAAGAAGGCCGACATGAACGCCAAGGACGAGGCCGCCGGTATCAAGGTCATCGCCGGCACCGCCCGTAACATGGGCATCGAAGTCGTCGACTAAGTTAACCTTTCCCGGTGACGGGCCGCGCTCCCTCGGACCGCGGCCCGCCACCACCCCCGACCACCCAACCGCGGGAGATCCTCCCGGATCGCTTGAACCGCTAGGAGTCCACAATGCCGAAACAACCCAGCAAACGCTACCGGGCCGCCGCCAAGGCCGCCGACCTCACCAAGAGCTACACCCTCGCCGAAGCCGTCGAGGTGCTTGGTAAATTCCCCAAGGCCAAGTTCGACGAGACCGTCGAGCTCTCCTTCCGCCTCGGCGTCGATCCCACCCAGGGCGACCAGATGGTGCGCGGCACCACCCCGCTCCCCAACGGCTCGGGCAAGAAGGTCCGCGTCCTCGTCTTCACCGACAACGCCGACGCCGCCATCAAGGCCGGCGCCGACCATGCCGGTCTGCAAGACATGATGCAGAAGGTCCAGGAAGGCTGGCTCGACTTCGACGTCGCCATCGCGACCACCGAGGCCATGAAGCAGGTCCGCACCCTCGCCCGCGTCCTCGGTCCCAAGGGCCTCATGCCCAACCCGAAGGCCGGCACCGTCTCCGACGACGTCGTCGGCGCGATCAAGGCCGTCAAGGCCGGCCGCGTGGAGTTCAAGATGGACAAGGCCGCCAACATCGGCGTCGGCGTCGGCAAGCGCTCCTTCACCGCCGCTCAGATCGCCGAAAACGCCGCCGCCGTCATCGACGCCGTCGCCAAGGCCAAGCCCGCCTCCTTCAAGGGCGTTTACATCAAGTCCGTCACCATCTCGTCCTCGATGAGCCCCGGCGTGCAGCTGGCCTCCACCGAGTTCGCCAAGGCCTAACCCTCAATCCGGAGCCACACCATCATGCGCGCCGAAAAGAAATATCTCATCTCCGAAGTCGAGGGCCACCTCAAGAAGTCGGACTACGTCATCCTCGCCAACTTCACCAAGGTCACCGTCGCCGACACCGCCGAACTGCGCTCGCAGCTCGCGGCCGAGAACGCCGAGTTCCACGTCGTGAAGAACAGCTCCTTCCGCGTCGCGGCCAAGGCCTTCGGCCTGCCCGAGGTGGACGCCGCCCTCGCCGGTCCCACCGCCATCGTCGTCGGTGGCAAGAACCCCGCGGGCGTCGCCAAGGTCCTGAAGAAGTTCTTCGAGACCAAGCAGAAGCTCGAGGTCAAGGTCGGCATTCTCGAAAAGAAGGTCGTCTCCGCCCAGGACCTCGCCGCCATCGCCGACCTGCCCTCCTTCGACGCCCTCCGCGCCCAGTTCCTCAGCCTCCTCACCAGCAACGCCGCCGCCTTCGTCCGCGTGCTCGATGCCAAGGTCAAGAAGGAGCAACCCGCCGCCTAAACCCTTTCTCCGGCTGGCGGCCTAAACACCCGCCGGCCGGGAAAACCCAATCAACCGCGACCAGCTAGGGGATACGTCCCTTAAACGCGCCGCATCCGCGACCGCTAGTTTGCCGCAGGAGATACATCACATGAGCAACATCACCAAAGACCAAGTCATCGAGTGGCTGTCCGCCCAGCCCGTTCTCGAGCTCGCCGCCCTCGTCAAGGACCTCGAGGCCAAGTGGGGCGTTTCCGCCGCCGCCGCCGTCGTGGCCGCCGCTCCTGGCGCCGGTGGCGCCGCCGCCGCTCCCGCCGAGGAGAAGACCGAGTTCAACGTCGTCCTCGCCGACGCCGGCGCCAACAAGATCGGCGTCATCAAGGAAGTCCGCGCCATCACCGGCCTGGGCCTCAAGGAGGCCAAGGACCTCGTCGAAGGCGCGCCCAAGCCCGTCAAGGAAGGCGCTTCCAAGGCCGAGGCCGAGGACATCAAGAAGAAGCTCGAGGCCGCCGGCGCCAAGGTCGAGCTCAAGTAACTCGCTTGGTTCTCCACGCGACTTACACCGCTTCTTTTCCGAGACAGGCCGTGCTCAGGCGCGGCCTGTCTTTTGCCTTTTCTGTTTCCTCGTTCTTTTTTGCGCCCGTCGTGTCTTCGGACGCGGCGTTCCTGTCTGATGGTTGCGCGCGCTGAGATCACCAGCCGCCGCGCCGCCCCCGCACCTTTTTCATCCCTCCCAACCGGAAATCTCCATGGCCGACCGCACCCACTCTGAGCGTCAAAACTTCGGTAAGCTTCGTGAAGTTGTCCCGCCGCCCAACCTGATCGAGATCCAGATCACCTCCTATCTCGATTTCCTGCAAAAGGGCGTGCCCGAGAAGCAGCGCAAGGCCCAGGGCCTCGAGGCCGTGTTCAAGGAGATCTTCCCGATCGAGTCCTACGACGGCCGTCTCAACCTCGAATACGTCTCCTACTCCCTCGGCGACGCCCGCGCCTCCGAGATCGAGTGCATCAAGGACGGCATCACCTACTCGGTCCCCCTCCACGTGAAGCTCCGCCTCCGCGAGGAGGAGTTCATCAAGGACGAGGAGATCTACATGGGCGAGATCCCCATGGTCACCGACCGCGGCTCCTTCATCATCAACGGCGCCGAGCGCGTAGTGGTTTCCCAACTACACCGCTCCCCCGGCCTCTGCTTCGAGAAGGACCGCCACACCTCGGGCAAGGAGCTCTTCGCCTTCCGCATCATCCCCGACCGCGGCACCTGGCTCGAGGTCCAGTTCGACCAGAACGACCTCCTCTACGTCTATCTCGACCGCCGCCGCCGCCGCCGCAAGTTCCTCATCACGACGCTCTTCCGCGCCCTCGGCTATTCCGACAACGCCAAGATCCTCGAGCTCTTCTACGAGATCAAGGACGTCAAGATCACCAAGCTCCTTGACCAGGAAAACGTCTCCACCCTCGTCTTCGTGGACGACGTGATCGACGCCCACAAGGGTGTCGTGCTCGCCCGCGCCCTCGAGCAGGTCACCAAGCAGACCATCCGCACCTTCGAGAAGCACGACATCACCTCCGTCAAGGTGCTCGACACCGCCATCGACGACGGCGCCATCGTCCGCGCCCTCAAGAAGGACCCGACCATCAACGAGGAGGAGGCTCTCAAGGAAATCTACAAGCGCCTCCGCCCGGGCGAGCCCGCCACCATCGCCAACGCCAAGGCCCTCCTCAAGCGCCTCTTCTTCGATCCCAAGCGCTACGACCTCGGCGCCGTCGGCCGCTACAAGATCAACCAGAAGCTCAACCTCGAGACCCCCATCGAGCAGCGCATCATCACCACCGAGGACATCATCGAGTCCACCAAGTATCTCGTCCGCCTCAAGCGCGGCGAGGGCGTCGTGGACGACATCGATCACCTCGGCTCCCGCCGCGTCCGCACCGTCGGCGAGCTCCTCGCCAACGAGTGCCGCAAGGGCCTCGCCCGCACCGAGCGCCTCGTCCGCGAGCGCATGACGATGTATGACCAGTCCGTGGACTCGATCACGCCCAACAAGCTGATCAACCCCAAGGCCCTCACCACCGTCATTCGCGACTTCTTCGCCCGCTCGCAGCTGTCGCAGTTCATGGACCAGATCAACCCGCTCGCCGAGGTCACTCACAAGCGCCGCCTCTCCGCGCTCGGGCCCGGCGGTCTCAACCGCGACCGCGCCGGCTTCGAAGTCCGCGACGTTCACCCGACGCACTACGGCCGCATCTGCCCCATCGAGACGCCCGAAGGCCCGAACATCGGCCTCATCAACTCGCTCTCCACCTACGCCCGCGTCAACGAATACGGCTTCATCGAGGCGCCCTACCGCCTCGTGAAGGACGGCCGCGTGACCGACAAGATCGAGTATCTCACCGCCAACCAGGAAGAGGGCAAAGTCATCGCCCAGGCCAACTCCGAGCTCGACGAGAAGAACAACTTCGTCGGCAAGGTCACCGTCCGTAAGGACGGCGAGTTCCTCGAGGTCAAAGCCGAGGAAGTGGACCTCATGGACGTCTCGCCCAAGCAGGTCGTCTCCATCGCGGCCGGCATGATTCCCTTCCTCGAGCACGACGACGCCAACCGCGCGCTCATGGGCGCCAACATGCAACGCCAGGGCGTGCCCCTCCTCCAGGCCGAGGCCCCCTTCGTGGGCACCGGCATCGAGGAGCGCGTCGCCCGCGACTCCAAGATCGTCGCCGTCGCCGAAGAGGGCGGCATCGTCGCCTCCGTCGATGCCAAGCGCATCGTCATCACCAAGGACGGCGAGCTCCCCCGCAACTTCGAGAAGAACCCGAAGTCCGACGCCAAGAACGGCGTGCACGTTTACGAGCTGCGCAAGTTCATGCGCTCGAACGCCGGCACCAACTTCAACCAGAAGCCCATCGTCAAGAAGGGCCAGAAGGTGAAGGCCGGCGACATCATCGCCGACGGCCCCTCCACCGACAAGGGCGAGATGGCCCTCGGTCGCAACGTGCTCGTCGCGTTCATGCCCTGGAACGGCTACAACTTCGAAGACGCCATCCTCATCTCCGAGAAGGTGCTGAAGGAGGACATCTTCTCCTCCATCCACATTCAGGAGTTCGAGGTCACCGCCCGCGACACCAAGCTCGGGCCCGAGGAAATCACCCGCGACATCCCGAACGTCGGCGAAGAAGCCCTCAAGAACCTCGACCACAACGGCGTCATCCGCGTCGGTGCCGAGGTGAAGCCCGGCGACATCCTCGTCGGCAAGATCACGCCCAAGTCCGAGACCGAGCTCGCCCCCGAGGAGAAGCTCCTTCGCGCCATCTTCGGCGAGAAGGCCGCCGACGTGAAGGACACCTCCCTCATCGTCCCCTCCGGCGTCACCGGCATCATCATGGACGTCAAGGTCTCCAGC
>JAUWBD010000188.1 GCA_030605125.1 Verrucomicrobiota bacterium
CGGCGGCCGCGCCGGCGATGCCGACGAAACCAAGCAGACCGGCAATGAGGGCAACTACGAGGAATATGAGTGTCCAGCGTAACATGGTGGTAGTGGGTTGAGGGTTGTCGGAAGAGCGGGCGTGGCGGGAGCGGGAGCCCCCGCCACGCCCCGTTTAACTCTGGCTGGATTGGGAGGACGGCGCGGGAATCACGCCGTCGCACGGAAGGCGGAGCGCAGCAGGCTGGTGCCCGTGCGCAGCCGCCGGGACCAGCGACCGATCGGCCCCGGCACATGCGGGAGCAGGGCGCCGATCGCCGGCACGGCCATCATGGAGCCCGACCAGAAGTCGAGCTTGCCGTTGTTGGCCGGTCTGGCGGGCAGCGTCCACAGCAGGCGCACGCGGGCCCGGTCGGCGGCGCAGAGCAGGCGCAGGCGCTCGCGTCGCGCGCCGCGGTCCTCGGCGGTGAGGGTGGCATGGTCGCTCATGGTGCGGGATGGGGTTGCTGTTTCTCGTCATGCAGGAGCGCCCCCAGGCAGAGGCGGTCCTCGTTGAGCTGGCGCGAGGTCTCGGGCAGGAATTCCAGCCGTTTGAGCCTTCGCGTCATGACCAGCGCGAGCACGCCCGCCGTCACGAAATAGACCAGCGTGAGGAGCGCCAGCCACAGGCCGCGATCCTCCCGGTGCCACACCGCCGCGGCGATCGCGAAGGTGAGCGCGATGCCGCCCAGCAGCGCCAGGATCAGCGCCACCAGGCCCATCACGAGCGAGGATGTCACGCGGTCTCGCAGCTCGCTGATTTCGAGCATCGCGAGCTGCGCGCGGTGCCCGACGCCGTCGAGCAACGCGCGCCCAACCGGCCCGGCGCGTTTGAAGAGATGATAGATGGACTCCGCGATCATCGGAGGAGAATGGAGGAGGGCCGGGCCCGTTCCTCAGCGATGGTTGTAGTGCCCGCGGCTGATCAGGGCGCCGAGCAGGAGGCCGACACCGGCGGCGACGCCCACGGCCACGTAGGGATGCTCATGGATCGCCTCGTCGCACTGCACGCAGCGCTCCTTCGCCATCTTCAGGGCCTTCTGCGCGGTGTCGCGGCTGCGATCCAAGGCGCTGCGGAGGCGCTCCTTGAGATGGGCGATCTCGTCGCTGGCGACATCCCCCGAGCGGGCGATCACGTTTTCGGCCTCGGCCAGGAGGGCCTTGATCTCGTCGATGGTGCTGTCTTGAGGAACGGTTTGGTCAGGGTTTGCGGGCATGGTGTTCAGGGTGGTTTAGGGTGGAGGTTTGCGGGGCTGGAAAACGGAGGAGGCGCGCAGGGTTCAGTGGTCCTCGCGCCGAAACACGAGGCCGACGAAGCCGTAGATGATGCAGATCACGCCCACGACAAAGGGCGCGAAACCGGGCGCACCCGGCGCCCCGTCGAAGACGGCCCCCATCGCTTCACGGAAGGAGCCGGCGGCGTTTGCCGCCAGCAGCAGGAAGCCTCCGCCCGCGATCAGCGCGGAAATCGACAGGAACATCCTCAAGACAAGGGCTGGGTTGGTGGACGAACGAGGTTTCATCGGGTGAGGCATGGTCGTTCAAGGGGCTGGCCACGGGTCCCGCACGTCGCGGGCCAGCGACATGCCATTTCACCAAGCGACTGGCCACCGGTGGCTTATGCGATCCCCCACCCAAACGCGCTCGCGCCGCCGATGCAAAACGCACCGCGCGGCGCATCCCACCGCTGCAAAAGGTGCCCGCCAGCCCACCTGGCGATTCGCCGGCGCCGCCCCGTGCTCGCCTCGCGCTTGACGGCTTTGCTACGGTCCTCGTTCGCATGTTTGCCGCCCTCCGCCTCGTCACCCTCCTGTGCGTCCTCGGCGCCCTATCCGCCGGCGCCTTCGCCGCGCCGCTGCGCATCGTGGTCACCTCCAGCCTGCTGGAAGACTTCACGCGCTCGGTCGCCGGAGACGAGGCGCAGGTCGTCTCGCTCGTGCCCCGCGGAGCGGACCCCCACCACTACGAGCCCCGGCCGGCGGACGTCCGTCTCCTCGCCGACGCCGACCTCGTGTTTGTCAACGGCCTCGGGTTCGACGCCTGGGCCGAGCGCTTGATCGCCGCCGCCGGCGCGACCGCCCGCGCCCGCGTGCTCACCGCCGGCATCGATCCGATCACCTGCTCCGCGCACGATCATGACCACGCCCACCATCACCACCACGGCGAAGTCGATCCGCATGCGTGGCAGGACCCGCGGCTGGTGGTCCGATACGTCGAAAACATCCGCGCCGCCCTCACCGCCGCCGCGCCCGACCGCGCGGAGGGCTGGGCCGCCCGCGCCGCCGCCTACGCCGCCGAGCTGGAAAAACTTCACGCCTGGGCCGCGGCCGAGTTCGCCGCCATCCCTCCCGACCGGCGCGTGATCGTGACCTCGCACGATGCGCTCGCCTACCTCGGCCGCGCCTACGGCATCCGGATCGCCCCCCTGCGCGGCGTCGGCAACGCCCGCGAGCCCTCCGCCCGCGAACTCGCCGCCCTCGCCGCCTTCATCCGCGCGCAGAAGGTGCCGGCCGTGTTTATCGAGACCACCACCAATCCCCGCGTCGCCGCGCTGCTCGCTCGCGATGCCGGCGTGCGCCTCGGCGAGCCGCTTTTCACCGACAGCCTCAGCCCGGCCGACGGCCCCGCCGCCACCTACCTCGACCTGTTTCGCACCAACGTGCGCCGCATCCTCGCCGCCCTCGCTCCGCCCGCCGAGGCCGCGGGCCGCTGATCGACCGCCCCGGCCGCGCACGCTTCTGCTCTTGGCGTCCGCCCCGTCGATGGGGTTAAACCTCTCCTCTTGGCCCACGCTTCGCACAACATCCTCCGCTTCCGCGCCGTCACCGTCCGCTACGGACGCCGCGTCGCGCTCGACGATGTCACCGCCGACGTGCCCTGCGGCAGCCTCGTCGCCGTCGCCGGCCCCAACGGCGCGGGCAAGAGCACCCTCCTCCGCTCCATCCTCGGTTGGCACCCGCTCTCCGCCGGCGAGATCCGCATCGGCGACACCCACACGCACCACCAGCTCCCGCGCTTCGCCTACGTGCCGCAGGCCCACCAGGTGGACTACGATTTCCCCGCCACCGTGCGCGACGTCGTCGCCCAGGCCCGCTGGCCCGCCCGCCGCCCCTGGCAACGCCTCACCGCCGCCGACCACGAGGCCATCGACCGCGCCCTCGCCGAGCTCGAGATAACCGATCTCGCCTCGCGCCCCATCCGCGAGCTCTCCGGCGGCCAGCGCCAGCGCATGTTCCTCGCCCGCGCCGTCGCCCAGGGCGCCGACATCTTCCTGCTCGACGAGCCCTTCGCCGCGCTCGACCGCCGCGCCGCCCGCGAGCTCACCCACATCCTCCGCGCCTGGCGCGCCCAGGGCCGCACCGTGCTCGCCGCCCTCCACGAGCTCGACGCCGCCCGCGAGCACTTCACCCACGCCCTCCTCCTCTCCACCCGCCTCGTCGCCGTCGGCCCGGTGGCCGAGGCCCTCTCCGACGCCGCGATCCACGCCGCCTTCGACGAGTCCGCCTGCATGCACGAGGCCGCGCCGCCCGTGCCGCGCACCGCCATCTTCCCGCGATGAGCCTTGGCGAACTCCTCCTCGACCCCTTCGCCCTGCCCTTCATGCAGCGCGGCCTCGCCGCCGCCGTGCTCGTCGGCCTGAGCGGCGGCGCCCTCGGCTCGCTCCTCGTGCTGCGCCGCCTCGCCCTCATGGGCGACGCCCTCTCGCACTCGCTCCTCCCCGGCCTCGCCCTCGCCTACCTCTTCTTCGGGCAAAACGTCGGCGCGCTCCTCGTCGGCGCCCTCCTCGCCGGCCTGCTCACCGCCGCCGGCGGCGCGCTCCTCTCCCGCCTCACCCGGCTCAAGGAAGACGCCGCCTTCGGCGCGCTCTTCATCCTCTTCTTCGCCGCCGGCATCGCGCTCGTAAGCCACTACCCCTCGCGCCTCGACCTCGCCCACTTCCTCTTCGGCTCGATCCTCGGTGTAGGGTCTGAGGAACTACGCTTCGCCGCCCTCGTCTCCACGATCACGATCGCGTTGCTCCTCTGGTTTCGCCGCAGCCTCGCCCTCCACGCCTTCGACCCCGCCTTCCACCGCGCCACCGGCGGCCGCGGCGGCCTCGTCCACGTCGGCCTGCTCGCGCTCGTGGTGTTCAACCTCATCTCCGCCCTCCAAGTCATGGGCATCGTGCTCTCGCTCGGCCTCTTCATCCTGCCCGCCGTCACCGCCTATCTCTGGGTCGAACGCCTCGCCGCGATGATGCTCCTCTCCGGCGCCCTCGCCGCGCTCGGCGCCACCGTGGGCCTGCTCCTCAGCTTCCACCTCGGCGTCGCCAGCGGCGCGGCCATCGTGCTCACCCTCGGCGCCTTCTTCCTCGGCTCCGCCCTCCTCAGTCCGCGCCACGGCCTCGCCGCCCCGCTCCTCGCTCGCTGGCGCACCGGCAAACGCGTGCTCCACCGCCCCGACTGATTTTCCCTCGAATTTTTAACGCCAAGATCGCGAAGAAACGCGAAGAACCAAACCAAGTTCAATCCACGCTCCCCATCCGCGCCCATCCGCGTTATCCGCGGTTCAAAAATCCTCCTTCATTCCGCTCCCCTTCCATGAACTTCTTCCGCCGCCTCTTTTCCGGTAAGACCACCCCCGCCCCCGCTCCTTCCGCCGCTTCGCCCGACACTCCGCCGGTCGCTCCGCGCGACGACCAGCCGATCATCGTGCACGACGCCTACGGCCGCGAGGTGCAGCTCACCAAGGAGCAGTGGCGCGACACCGTCCTCCTCGCCCACCTCGAGAAAGTCCGCGACCAGCCCGACGCCCTCGCCGCCGCCATCACGCAATCGCTCCACGACGGCTTCGCCGCCGAGGTCCTCGCCTCCGCCGTCCACCTCGCCGCCACCGATCCGCAGCCCGAGCGCGGCCACGTGCTCCACGCCGCCACGCTCCTCGAGCTCAAGCGTCCCGCCGAGGCCGAAAAAGTTCTCCGCGCCTTCGCCGAGAAACACGGCGAGACCGGAATCTCTCTCGCCCACCTCGCCCGCGCCGAGGCCGACCAAGGCCACCGCGACCGCGCCCTCGACACCCTCTGGCGCGCCCTCTCGCTCGACCCCAACCAAGACACCGCCCTCGCCTGGTTCGCCGCCCACCAGCGCGAGCTCCACGGCCCCGACGCCGCCCTCGCCGCCTACCGCCGCGTCGCCGAGCTGCCCGACTCCTGGCGCGCCCGCCTCCACCTCGCGCGCCACGCCCTCGAGAAACGCGACCTCGCCACCGCCCGCAAAAACTACGACGAGGCCCTCGAGGTCGCCCCCCGCCCCGTGCCCGCCGACCTCCTCCAGCAGATGAGCGGCGACCTCGGCAACCACGGCCACCTGCCCGAGATCCTCCAACTCGCCGCGCCCTACTACGACATCGCCAAACACGGCCTGCCCACCGGCGCCAACCTGCTAAAAACCTACCACGATCTCGGCCAGCTCGACGCCGCCCGCCGCCTCCTCGACCGCCTCTACGCGCAAAACCGCCCCGACTGGAAACCTCACCTCGCCTTCTGGGAAACCGAGCTCGCCAAGACCCGCATCGCGACCACCGACGCCCCGCCCGCCGGCAAGGTCGAGGTCACGCTGCTCTCCGTCGAGGGCCCCGTCTGGCTGCCGCCCGATTCGCCCGCCACCGAGCTTTTCCCCGCCAAGTCCGACGACGCCCTCCTCGTCGCCTTCCTCGGCTCCAGCGCCGAGCTGCCGCCCCCGCCCGCCGATCCCGCCGAGCGCAACCGCCTCGCCGACGGCCCCGGCCGCCTTTCCCGCGCGCTTCCCCTCTACCTCGCCGAGCAGGTCGAGTTCGCCACCCCCGCCCTCGCCCGCGTGCTCGTGCCCTGGGTCGTGAAGCCCAGCCCCGGCTACATCCTCGGCGGCGTGCCCTGGGACGACGCCACCGCCGCGCGCCACGCCCGCGCCGCCGTGCCCGACGACGCCGCCGACTACCTCTTCGTCACCCACCTCCGCTGCCTCGGCGAGCCTTGGAACGTCGAGCTGCGCCTCATTCGCACCATCGACGCCGCCTGCCTCGCCACCGCCAGCGTGCCCTGCCCCGCCGCCGACCCAGGCCAGGCCTTGCCCGGGCTGACGCGCGCCATCCTCGAGATGCTCGCCGCGCACGCCGAGATCCCCGCCTCCGCCGAGCCGCCGCCCGCCGGTCTCTCCCTGCCAGCGCCGCTGCACTCGCACTACCTGCTGCGCCTCGAACAGCTCCTCGCCGTGCGCACCGCCGGCATCGAGCCCGCCAAGTCCACGCTCAACGGCGAACGCGAGATCATCGAGGGCCAGCTCCGCCTCTGCCTCGACCGTCCCGACCACCTGCCCTCGCGCCTGCTCCTCGCCCACACCCTGGGCGCGATGAAGCGCGTGCGCCCCGAGGTCGTGCCCGAGTTCCGCCCGCGGATCGATTTGCTCCAGACCGAACACCCGCTCCCCGAGCCCGCCCAATCCGTCGTCGCCCGCGTCTTCACCACCGCCTTTACCGCCTAAGACCGCATTTCAACGCGAAGACGCGAAGGACCGATCCGCGGCCACGATTCCTTTCCCGCATCTTCGTGTTCTTCGGCTCGATCTTCGCGTCTTCGCGCTAAACACAAACCGCCCATGTCCGCTCCTGATCTCGCCGCCGTAAAAAGCTACCTTCTCGACCTGCAGGACCGCATTTGCGCCGCCCTCGCCGAGGAAGACGGCCGCGCGAGTTTCGTCACCGACGCATGGACCCGCGAGCCCGGCGCCTCCTCGACACCCGGCCTCGGCGGTGGCGGAAGCACGCGCATCCTCACCGAGGGCGCGGTCTTCGAGAAAGCCGGCGTGGCCTTCTCGCACGTCACCGGCAGCCAGCTCCCGCCCAGCGCCACCGCGCACCGTCCCGAGCTCGCCGGCAAACCGTGGGTGGCGATGGGCGTCTCGCTCGTCATCCACCCGCGCAACCCCCGCGTCCCCACCAGCCACGCCAACGTCCGCTTCTTCAGCACCCTCCCCCCGCCCGCCCTCGACTCCTCGACTCCGTCGGCTTCGCCGACGTGGTGGTTCGGCGGCGGCTTCGACCTCACGCCCTACTACGGCTACGAGGAGGACTGCGTGCACTGGCACCGCACCGCGCGCGAGGCCCTCGCGCCCTTCGGCGACGCCTACTACCCGAAGTTCAAGAAGTGGTGCGACGACTACTTCTTCCTCAAACACCGCGGCGAACCGCGCGGCGTGGGCGGCCTTTTTTTCGACGACTTTTCCGAGCTCGGCTTCGAAAAATCCTTCGCGCTCCTCCGCGCCGTGGGCGACGCCTACATCCCGGCTTACCGCCCGATCGTGGCGCGGCGAAAGAACGCCCCCTTCATCGAGGCCGAGCGCGACTGGCAACTGTATCGGCGCGGCCGATACGTGGAGTTCAACCTCGTCTGGGATCGCGGCACGCTCTTCGGCCTGCAAAGCGCTGGCCGCACCGAGAGCATCCTGATGAGCCTGCCTCCCCTCGTCCGCTGGGACTACAACCGAACTCCCGCCCCCGGCACCGAGGAGGCCCGCCTCCACACCGACTTCCTCCGCCCCCGCGACTGGGCCGATTTTGAAACCGCTAAAGATCGCTAAAGGCCGCTAAAACAAACCTTCAAATTTAGCGTCACTTAGCGCCATTTAGCGGTTCCCAAATCTCCGATGACTTCCCGCGTCCGTTTCCTCGCCGCCCTCGCCTGCCAGCCGCTCGAGCGCCCGCCCCTCTGGGTGATGCGCCAGGCCGGGCGCTACCTGCCCGAATACCGCGCGCTCAAGGCCAAGTCGTCCTTCCTCGAGATGGTGCGCACGCCCGAGCTCGCCACCGAGGTCACGCTCCAGCCGCTGCGCCGTTTCCCCGGACTCGACGCCGCCATCCTCTTCTCCGACATCCTCGTCATCCCCGAGGCGCTCGGCCAGCCCTACGCCTTTCGCGACACCGGCGGCATCCAGATGGCGCACCGCATCGAGACGCGCGCGCAGATCGACGCCCTCGCGCCCGCCGCCGCCGTGCCCGAACGGCTCTCCTACGTCGGCGACGCGCTCCGCCTGCTCAAACGCGAGCTCGCCTCCAGCGGCCACACCCTCCTCGGCTTTGGCGGCTCCCCCTGGACGCTCGCCACCTACATGCTCGAGGGCGGCAGCTCCGACGACTTCGCTCGCGCGAAGCTCCTTTTCTACACCGACCGCCCCGCCTTCGACGCGCTGCTCGAAAAACTCACCGCCGCGCTCGTCGCCTACTTCCGCATGCAGATCGAGGCCGGGGCCGACGCCATCCAGATCTTCGACTCCTGGGGCGGCATCCTCGCCGGCCCCGACTACGAGGCCGCCTCGCTCCAGTGGATCCGCCGCCTCGTCGCCGCGCTCCCGCCCGACTTCCCCGTCATCCTCTACGCCAAGGGCACCGCGCCCCACCTCGCCGCGCAGGCCGCCTCCGGCGTGCGCGCCATCAGCGTGGATTGGACCGCGGATCTCGCCGCCGTGCGCGCCGCGCTCCCGCCCGAGATCGCCGTGCAGGGCAACCTCGACCCCGTGCTCATGACCACCACGCCCGAGATCGTGCGCGCCCAGACCACCCGCCTCCTCGAGTCCATGCGCGGCAAATCCGGCCATGTCTTCAACCTCGGCCACGGCATCACCCCCGACGCCAAAATCGAGTGCATGCAGGCGCTCGTGGATACCGTCACAAGCTTCCGCTGAACTCAAAGTGAACGTCACCGTGAGTGTTTCGATCATGCGGTGAGGACACGCCCCGCCGGGCCCGCCGCCATTGCGTATCCGCATTAGGGGAGCCCTTCCTACGCTGCGCGCCCAGCGGGCTCGCCCTCCCTTCTGGCTACGGCTCGCTCAGAACGCTCGAATCCTTACGCATCGTCGCCGTTCAGCGCAGCGTCACGCCTAGCAGCTTCGCGATTTGGTTCACGTCCTTGTCGCCGCGTCCGCTCAGGTTGATGAGCAGGATCTCGTCCTTGCGCATCTGTTTGGCGCGCTTCACGCCCTCGACGAGCGCGTGCGTGCTCTCGAGAGCGGGCAGGATGCCCTCGAGGCGCGAGCAAAGCTGGAAGGTTTCCATCACCTCGTCGTCGCAGGCGTAAGCGTAGCGGATACGCCCCGTGTCGCGGTAGAAGGCGTGCTCCGGCCCGATCGCCGCGTAGTCCAGGCCCGCCGAGATGGAGTGCGTGAGCTCGATCTGCCCGTCCGCGTTTTGCAGGATGTAGGTCTTGCAGCCTTGGAGCACGCCGAGCTTGCCGCCCTCGAAACGCGCCGCGTGCTCGCCGC
>JAUWBD010000242.1 GCA_030605125.1 Verrucomicrobiota bacterium
TGGTTCTTCCAATTTCCTGGTGATTATATGCCGGGGGTTCCACCCGTTCCCATCCCGAACACGGCCGTTAAGCCCCGAGCAGCTGATGGTAGTAGGACGATAGGTCCCGCGAGAGTAGGTTGTTGCCAGGTTTATGACCCGAACGTGCGAAAGCGCGTTCGGGTCTTTTTGCGTTTAAAACCCATATCCTGTGATTGAGCTGTGAGCGTGCGCCTAGGCTTTCATTACCCACAAAGGCTGCGGTCGCGAACGTTGTTGTTTGGCGGGAGGAGCTGACGAAAAAGTGTAGTGCCGTGTGCCAGTCAGAGGAATCGACCACCCGACGAACTGTCCTTGTCTTGCTTCAAGTGCAAACGCGGGCGGAGTTGAGACATGAATTCCGCGGCAGCTTTGGGGACGGGAAGTTTGGTCGTGTTTGGCGCGGGTTATGTGGGCGGACAGCTGGCTCGACGCGCGCTCGCGCAGGGCTGGCGCGTGGTTGCGCTAACTCGCAACGAGGCGACGGCGGCGGGGCTGCGTGCGGCGGGGGCGGAGGTCGTGGTCGTGGATCTCGCGAGCGAGGCATGGTGGGGCTTGCCGGCATTGGCGGGCGGGGCGGAGCGCGTGGCCGTGACGGTCGCGGCCGGCGGCGGCGGCGCGGCGGGGTATCGGCGGAGTTATGTGGAGGGGCTGCGCAGCGTAGTGGGGTGGGGGGGGCGCGTGCGCGAGGCGGGCGGGGCGGCGGGGTCCTTGATCTACACCAGCAGCACCTCGGTGTATCCGCAGGATGGCGGCGTGGGCGTGACGGAGGCCGACCCGGTGGGCGGCGAGGCGGAGACGACACGCGCCTTGATCGAGGCCGAGCAGGTGGCGGGGGAGTGGCCGGGCGCGGTGGTGTTGCGCTTGGCAGGCATCTACGGGCCGGGGCGCGTGCATCTGGTGGAACAGGTGCGGAGCGGAGAGGTGTCGGGGACGGCGGAGGCGCACCTGAATCTGATTTATCGCGACGACATCCTGTCGGCGATGGAGGCGGCGTGGGTTCGGGGCGCGGGGAATGAGAAGGGGGCGGACGTGTTCAACCTGTGCGACGAGGGCGCGGCGACGAAGGGCGAGGTGGTGGCGTGGCTGGCGGAGCGGCTGGGCGTGCCAGGGCCGCGCTTCACGGGGATGCCAGCGGGTGGGAGGCGGGCGGTGACGCCGGATCGTATCATCGACGCGGCAAAGGCGCGCGCGGTGCTCGGCTGGCGGCCGCGGTGGCCGACGTTTCGCGAGGGTTATGCGGAAGTGTTGCGTGGCTGATACGCGGCGGCGGGTGCGCGCCTTGGGCTTGCGCGGCGGGGCGGCGGCGTAAGCGTGCGCGCGTGACTCTCGCGGACTACGGCGCGGTTTTTTTGATGGGGCTGCTCGGCGGCGCGCATTGCGCGGGCATGTGCGCGCCCTTCGCGCTGGCGATTTCGGTCGGGGCGCGGGGGAGGGCGGGGCTTTTGCTCGCGCGGCATGTGGCCTACCAGCTCGGCAAGGCGACGGCGTATCTGTTTCTCGGGCTGTTACTGTTTTTGGCGACGGGCTGGGTGGACATCCAGACGCCGCTGGGCCGTGCGCAGGAGTGGCTGGCTTGGGGCGCGGGAGCGGTGATGGTGTTGATCGGGCTCGGCTACGCGCTCGGCTGGCGTTGGTCGGCGGCGTGGGCGGGCGAGGGCGGCTGGACGGGGCGCGCCTGCGGCGCGTTGCGATCGCTGTGGAGCGCGCCGACGCTGTGGCGCGCGGTGCTCACGGGTTGGTTGAACGGGTTTTTGCCCTGCGGACTTTCGCTGGCGGCGCTGTTTTTCCTGGTGAGCCGAGGCTCGCTGGAGGCCGTGGTGGCGGGGGCCTATGTGTTCGGGCTGGGCACGTTGCCGGCGCTCTTCGTGGTGGGTTGGTTGGGTGACCGTTTTTCGGCGCGGGCGCGTGGTGTCTGGCTGCGCGTGGCGGGCGTGTTGTTGGCGGCCTTCGGCGTGCTCACGGTGGTTCGCGGGAGCGACGTCGTGCACCATTGGTTTCACCGCAACCTCGTGCCGGCGGCGGTGGACGGCGCGGGGCACGACGGGCACTGAGGAGGCGCGGCGGGATGGCGGTCGGGCGTCAGGCGCCGGGAGCGCCGGGAGACGCGAGGGTGGCGAAGGGGTTGTGGGCGCGTTCGTGCTCGAGCGTGGTGAGCGGGCCGTGGCCAGGGGCGATGACGGTGGCGGGGGGCAGATCGCGGAGGATGCGGGCGACTTGTTCGCGTTGGCGGCGGGCGCAGAAGTAGCCGCCGCCGATGGAGCCGGCGAAGAGGAGGTCGCCGGCGATGAGGAGCGGCGTGGCCTGCGGGGCGCGGGCGACGCGCACGAGGTAGGCGTTGTGCGCCTCGGCGTGGCCGGGGGTGGCAAGCGTCTCGATGGTGTAGCCGGCGCACTCGATGCGGGCGCCGTCGGCGAGGCCGGTCGCGCCGGGCACGCCGGCGCCGGGGGGCGCGAAGACGGAGGCGGGGGCGAAGAGACGGCGCACCTCGCCGAGCGCGCCGACGTGCTCGGTCTCGGCGTGGGTGAGAAAGACGGAGGCGAGCCGTTTGACGCCGGCCGGCCACATGCGGCGCAGGCGGACGGGGGACGGGCCGGTGTCGAACAACACGCCCTCGCCCCCGTGGCAGTCGGTGACGAGGTAGGCGTTGGCGGTGCCGAGGCCGTGCGGGGAGCGCAGCGGGTGGAGGCAGAAGGGCAGGCCCGAGATGATCGGCAGAGGGTAGCGGCCGGCGGCGTGGGCGCGCAGGCCGGAGCGAGAGAGTCCAAGGGCGGCGGCGAGGCGGTCGAGGGCGGCGGGCGCGAGCTCGTCGTAGCGGTAGTCGAGGGCGTCGCGTATTTGTTCTATCGATACGGAGGCGCGCTCGGCGAGGGCGTCGGCGGAGAGGCCGGAGAGGCGGAGCGCCTTCTCCAGCACGTCGCCCAGCTCGTCCTCCAGCGGTGCCTGTTCGATTACCATGCCGCGAGTGAGACTCGCGGGATGACCAATGTCCAATGACCAATGATGTGCGGCGAGGGCGGGGGCGGCTGTGCCGCGGCGCCGGCGTAGGAACTTTGGCTTGGATTTTTCGGGACGGGGCGGGCAGGGTGCGGCTTTTTCCCTGATCATGGACTCCTCCCAACAAGAGATTCTCGACATTTTCACCCGCACGCGCGCGCTGCTGCGCGGTCACTTCGTGCTGCGCTCGGGCCTGCACAGCGGGCACTATTTCCAGTGCGCGCAGGTGTGCCAGGACATGGGCGCGGTGGAGCGGCTGGGCGAGCTGCTGGTTGAAAAAATCAAGGGGCTCGGCGGGCTGGACTTCACCACGGTGCTGGCTCCCGCGATGGGCGGTCTGGTGATCGGCCAAGAGGTGGCGCGGCGGGCGAAGGCGCGCTACGTCTTCGCGGAGAAGGAAAACGACCGGCTGGTGATGCGACGCGGCTTCAAGTTCGCCCCCGGCGAGCGCGTATTGATCGTGGAGGACGTGGTGACGCGCGGCGGGCGCGTGGTGGAGTGTCTCAATATCCTCCGTGCGGCGGGCGCGGTGCCGGTGGCGGTGGGCATGTTGGTGGACCGCAGCGCGGGGACGATGCGTTTCGACGTGCCGGCGGTGTCGCTGCTGGAGCTGAGTTTTCCGACTTTCGAAGCGGACAAGCTGCCGCCGGAGCTGGCGGCGCTGCCGGTGGAGAAGCCCGGCAGCTGAGCCCAGGCACAGCGAGTCGAAGAATGAAAAAAGCGCCGGCCTTCGATGGCCGGCGCTTTTTATGGCCTTTGATGGCCGGGCGTGGGCGCCCGGTCAGCGGATCGTGATGGCGATCGGGCTGAACATGCCGCGGACGTGGACGATGAGGAGGTTGCGGCCCGGGCGGAGCAGGCGGCGCGCGTCCTCGAGTTCGGTCACGGCCTCGCGGTTGATCTCGACGACAACCATGCCGGGGGCGAGGCGCGAGGCGTAGGGCGAATTCTCCGCGACTTCGGTGATGACGAGGCCGGAGAGGTCGCGCGGGGCGCCGAGGCGGCGGCGGGCTTCCTCATCCAGGGGGCGGGCGGTGACGCCGGGCAGGAGCTCGGAGCTGGCGACGGCGCCGTCGAGCGAGCCGAGCGTGACGCGGAGGGTCTGCTCCTTGCCGTCTCGCAGGATGCGGAGTTCAACGGAAGAGCCGGGGGCGCGGGCGGCGACGAGGTTGCGCAGTTCGAAGAAGGTGGTGACGGCGCGGCCGTCGAGCGAGACGATGACGTCGCTGCGGCGCAGGCCGGCTTTTTCGGCGGGGCCGTCCTTGGTGAGGTTGGTGACGATCACGCCGCGCTGGTCCTTTTTCAGGCCGAGGGCCTCGGCGATGTCGGGCCGGAGGTCGTCGCCGCCGACGCCGAGCAGGCCGCGTTGCACGGAGCCGGTCTCGACGAGGCTGGTGAGGATGGAGGAGGCCATGTTGATCGGGATGGCGAAGCCGATGCCGATGTTGCCGCCGCCGCCGGAGAGGATGGCGGTGTTGATGCCGACGAGGCGGCCTTGGGCGTCGATGAGGGCGCCACCGGAGTTGCCTTGGTTGATCGAGGCGTCGGTCTGGATGAAGTCCTCGTAGCCGGCGGTCTGGCGATTATCGAGGATGCCGACGCGGCGGCCGGTCGCGGAGATGATCCCCATGGTGACCGTCTGGCCGATGCCGAGGGGGTTGCCGATGGCGAAGACGAGGTCGCCGACGCGGAGCTTGTCGCTGTCGGCGAGGGTCGCGACGGGTAGATTGTCCGCCTCGATCTTGATCACGGCGACGTCGGTCTTCGGGTCGGTGCCGATGAGTTTGGCCTCGAACTCGCGGCCGTCGGAGAGGGAGACCTTCAGCTCGTCGGCCTCGGCGACCACGTGGTTGTTGGTGAGCACGTAGCCGTTGCGCGAGACGATGACACCGGAGCCGAGCCCGCGTTGGCGTTGTTCTTGTTCGGAGGGGAAACGGTCGCCGTAGAACTGGCGGAAGAACTCCGGCACCTGCAGGCGCTGTCGGACCGTGCGGCTGGAGTGCACCGACACGACGGCCGGTTGCACGGGCGAAATCACGTCGGCGTAGGAGGTGGCGCGGGCATGGTCGCCCGACTGAAGCGGCGAGAGGTCGAGCTTGAGGTCGAGCCGTGGGCTCGGGCTTTGGGCCTCTTGGGCTCGGCAGGCGGGCAGCAGGGCGAGCGCGAGGAAGGCGGGGAACAGGCGGGCAACGAGGAGCCGGA
>JAUWBD010000190.1 GCA_030605125.1 Verrucomicrobiota bacterium
AGGGCGAACAATACCCGGAGGGTATTTCGAGACGACGGAGCGCGGTAGCGCGAAGATGGCATCGCCGCAGGCGATGGCCCGGAGGGCCGCCCGGACTCGGGTGCCCGCGCAGCGGGCGGAGCCGGGCGCAACGGCCCCACCAAAAGGTGCCGCCAGATCGCCTCGATGCGACCCGGACAACTGAATGATCCCGGCTACGAACGGGGCGCGGCGGGCGCCACGGCGATGGCGGACTCGGCGCGGAGCACGCGCTCGATGAGGAGGCGGGTGCCGGGGGCGAGGTCGCCGGCGCGGAGGCTTTGCTCGAGGTAGCCGCGCACGAGGGGGTGTTGGCGGGCGTTGGCGCGGAGCGACCAGAGGGCGGTGCGGAGGAGGACCTCGCGGCGGATCTCGGGCGGCGTGGCGGGATCGTCGAGATCGGGCAGGGGCGGGGCCGCTTCGGGGGAGGCCGAGGGGAAGGCCTGCCGCCAGCGCTCGGAGGCGCCGAGGTCGGCGGTGTGGGCGAGCGGCTCGAGGAGGCGCTGAACCGGGGCGTAGAGGGCGCTGGCGAAGAAGCGCCCCCAGAGCGAGTCGAGCTGCGAGGCGTGGAGCAGCGGCGCGTCGGGATCGGAGGGCCAGGCGTGACCGCGAAAGTCGGCGAGGCGTTGCCAGTGGGCGGTGGAGAGGCCGGGGGGCGGGGAGGAGGCGGCGCGAAGATGAAAGCCGAGCACGAGGGAGAGCGCGAAGGCCTCGTCGGTCGGGGCGGTGTCGAGGCGCGCGGCGAAGGCCGGGAGGAGCCAGTCGTTGTCGCGCAGGATTTGGTCGTAGAAGCCGAGGAGGGGCGGGACCGCGCCGGCGCGTTTGGCGGCGGGAAGTTTTTCGAAGAAACGCGGCAGCGCGGGGAGCGCGAGTTCGGGGGAGGGCTGGAGATAGTAGCCGTGGAACCAGGCGTCGGGGTCGAAGTCGGCGGGCAGCGAGGGCGCGACGTAGTCGATCAGCTCGAAGGCGTGGACGAGCGCGCGGCTCTCGCCGGCGAGGTGATCGTGCACGCGCACGGTGATGCGGTAGATGCCGGCCGGATCGTGGGGCTCGGCATAGAACACGATGTTGGTGGCGGGGTAGAGCGTGAGCTCGGCGGAGGGAACCGCTTCCTGCCAAAGGACCGACGAGAGCGGACGGCCATCGGGCGTGCCGTCGGGGCGAAGGATCTCGGTCTCGAAGGTGAGGTCGGCGCGGGAGCGGGGATCGAGGCCGTAGTTGCGGGCGAGCGGGAGGATGAAGGCGCGCTGCCCGCGGTGGAGCTGGACGACGTTCTGGTAGCGCGGCCCTTCGGGCGCGAACGGGTGGAGGTGGAGGAAGAGGTCGTCGTGGGCGACCTGGGTGGTGACGACGAGCAAGGGCGCGAAAGGCGCGGCGGGCTGGGCGCGGGCGAAGGGCGTGCCGGGCGTGCTGCGTCGGGTGACGGGCGTGGCGTCGGGCGCGGCGGGGCGGCCGGCGAGCGGCGCGGGGTCGCGCGGCGGCGCGGCGGGCCGATGGGTGCAGCCGGCGAGGAGCCCGAGGAGGGCGACGAAGGCGAGGAGGCTGCGGGAAGGGGCCGACATGGAAGCGAGGCGGGGCCAGCAGAAGGCGGGTCCTCGCCCGCGGCAAGGCGGCGGGTGGCGCCGCGAGGGGGCCGGTTGTTAGGGTGAAGCGCGAGATCTCTTATGAAAAACTTACAACGGAAGCATTTGACTGTTTTTGCAAGTTATCAGCAAATGCGTCGCATTCCCTCGGGGATACTCCCGCTCGATACTACCAAAAACCTCCGAAACATCATGAAAACAACCCTCCTGCTCGCCGGTTTCTGTGTGGGCCTCACCTCCGTCTGCCTTGCCAACACCCCGGGATCCTTTTCCCGCGTCACGATCGCTCTCACGCGCACCACGGTGGATTCGGAAAAATCCGTGGAAAACAAAACCGAGGCCGAGCACATCCTCGCGATG
The DNA here is from genome assembly GCA_030605125.1 of Verrucomicrobiota bacterium. Taxonomy (GTDB): domain Bacteria; phylum Verrucomicrobiota; class Verrucomicrobiia; order Opitutales; family Opitutaceae; genus IMCC26134_A. The sequence continues at coordinate 1,962 of JAUWBD010000190.1, forward strand.
GAGAACAACCAGAACAGCACGCGAACCGCCAAGACCGGCATACGCACCCTGCGTTTCGGCAACCGGCAGATCCTGGAGTATGTCTTGGCCGACGCGAAGGGCTGGTCGCTGGGCTATGTGGAGTCGGAAATCTTCAATGGCTTCGTGGCCTACAAGAAAGGCGAGGCCTCGGTGGCGATTTCCGATGCGGTTCTAAGTTTCGGCAGCGAGACCGCCGGCAACGATATCGGGAGCAGCGTCTGGCGATATGCGGCCTCGACCAACACGCGCACGGAGACCTCGACCTCGAACTATCGAAAGGTGGTCGGGGGTTTTGTGTTCACCGACTACTCGTTGTCGGGAGTGGAGCGCGGCCTGCGGAGCACGCGCTACGTCACGAACGGACTGATCGGGACCTATAAGGAGTCGGAGGTGCGGCGGCTTACCTTGAGCGGTGGCTGGGGTGACGCCGTGCTGGAAGGGCGCGCGACCCTCAAGGGCAAGTTTCTCGAAGACGTGTCCGTCTATTTGCCTCCCTTGCCCTGACTTACCGCCTAGCCCTTGACGTGTGGTGCTGGGGCCGAGGCCCAAAGTCAGCGTTTGAGTTGAACTCGCGCCCGGCCGGCGCCATTCACCCACCGCAAACATGGCGCGTCCGATTGGCATAGACCTTTTTTCCGGAGTCGGAGGCCTGAGCCTTGGCTTTGAGCAGGCCGGTTTCGATGTGGTTGCGGCCGTGGAATACGACCCCATCCACGCCGCCGCTCACGCTTTTAACTTCCCCCGCTGCGCTACCTTGGCGCGTTCCGTGGTCGGCTTGGGCGGCGCGGAGATCCGTCGCGCCACCGGCATCGGCAAGCGCCCGGTGGATGTCGTCTTTGGCGGCGCGCCCTGCCAGGGTTTTTCGCTCATCGGCCAACGCATCCTCGACGATCCACGTAACGCCTTGGTGCGGGAGTTCGTGCGCATCGTCCATGAGCTCGACGCCAACTATTTTGTTTTCGAGAATGTCAAGGGACTCACCCTCGGCCCCCAACGCCGCTTCCTCGAGGAACTCATCGCCTCGTTCAATGAGATCGGTTATGAAGTCCGCACCCCTTGGCGTGTGCTCAACGCATCCTCCTACGGCGTGCCCCAAGATCGCGAACGCCTGATTCTGCTCGGCGCGCGCAAGGGCCTGCGCCTGCCCGAATATCCCGAGCCGACGACTCGTCAGGCGGGCGACGGCAAAGGCTTCGCCCATCTGCCGCTTGGTCCGACTTGTCGCGACGCGTTGGATGATCTGCCCGACGCGGAAACCTTCGCCGCGCTCCATGACAACGACACGATCACCGTCGTCGAGTGGGGAAAGCCTTCCGTCTATGCCGCGGAGATGCGTTGCGCCGGCTCCGGAGACTGGCATCGGGGATACCGCCGCCGTTGGGACAAATCTCTTCTGACCGCGAGCGCGCGCACCGACCATTCCGACATCTCCCGCCGCCGCTTCGCCGAAACCGAGCCGGGGCGGGTCGAGCCCATCTCTCGCTTCTTCAAGCTTTCCCCCGAAGGCGTGGCCAACACCTTGCGCGCCGGCTCTGACTCCGCCCGCGGCGCGTTCACCAGCCCGCGCCCGATCCACTATCGGCACCCTCGCTGCATCACGGTCCGCGAGATGGCGCGCCTCCACGGCTTTCCAGATTGGTTCCGCTTCCATGTTACCAAATGGCACGGGGCCCGCCAAATCGGCAACGCCGTGCCTCCCCCTCTCGCCCGTGCGGTGGCGAGGTCGGTCTTGTCCGCCGCCGGCATCGCCGCCGAAACGCCGGACGAGATCCTGCCCTTGGGCGCGCTGCCTTTGCTGCGCATGGACATGTCGGAAGCCTCGCGCTACTGGGGCGTGCCCGTCCCCATCGGAAACCGGGACCGCAAGAGCGGCCTGAAAAAGCGCTCTCAACTGGAGATAGAGCTGACGCGACGCCTCGCCCTTTCCCATGCCTAAAGCCGCGCTTAAGATAAACCGCTACCAAGCGATCATCGAGCGTGTGTTCTTCCGGCACTACAAACCGGGCGCGGCCGAAGTCGTCTTTGAGCGCGATGAACTCGTCCAGGCGGCAAGGGCGTTGAAGATCGAGCTGCCCAAGAACCTTGGCGACGTCGTTTACTCGGTGCGCTATCGCACTCCGATGCCACCGGCCGTCGCCAAGACCCAATCCCCGGGCCACGAATGGATCATCGACGGTGTGGGGCGCTCCCAATACGCCTTCCGTCTCTCGCGTATCAGCCGGGTCGAACCCAATCCCGACCTCGTCACGATCAAGATTCCCGACGCCACGCCGGAGATCATCGCCGCCTACGCGCTCTCCGATGAGCAGGCTCTACTCGCGAAGGTGCGTTACAACCGATTGATCGACATTTTTCTCGGTGTAACTGCCTGCTCCCTACAAAGCCACTTACGCACGACCGTCGAATCCATCGGACAGATCGAGATCGACGAGGTCTATGTTGGCGTGGATCGCACGGGTCGCCAGTTCGTGATCCCGGTGCAGGCCAAGGGCGGCTCGGACCGCCTGTCCGCGGTGCAAGCGCGTCAGGACATCATCTGCTGCGGCGCAAAATTTCCGAATCTGATTTGCCGCGCCATTTCCGCCCAGTTCATGGCCGGCGACATCATCGCCCTATTCGAACTCGCTCTCGATCAAGGCGCCATCAAGGTCGCCGCCGAGACGCACTATCGGCTGGTGCCGGCGGCGGACATATCGCCCGACGACCTGCGCGCCTACGCCGCGAGGTCGTCCTGAAGCGCGTGGCACTTGTGCCGTGGGGCGGGGTCGGGTAGGGCGATGCACGTGGAAAGTCCCGCGCCCGTCGATAACACCAAAACCGCTCCCGCCGCATCCGAGCCCTCCGCCGGCGAGCGGGCGGCGCGCGGGGACAGGCTCATGGCCTGGGCACTGGTCGCGGCCACCGCGGCCGTGTTTTGGCCCGTCACCCGCTGGCTCGTCGCCGAGACCGCGGCGCGCGAGCAGATCCGCCAGGCCGCCATCCTCCTCGGCGCCGCCGCCGGGCTCGTGGCCTGGCAACACCGCGGCGAACTCCGCGTGCGCGGCGATCTTTGCAACCGCACCCTGCTCCTGCTCGCCGCCGCCTTTGGCGCGGTCGCGGCGGCCGGCCTCGCCGGCTGGAGCTGGCTCGTGCTGCCGGGCTTCGCGCTGGCCCTCGCCGGCTGCCTGCAGGCCCTCTTTGGCGCGCCGGGCTACCGCTACTTCCGCCCGCTCGTGGCGGGCGTGGCGGCGCTGTTTGTCATCATCCTCGCCTTTCCTGTATTGGATTGGCCACTACGGCAGCTCGCGGGCGTGGGCTCGGCGATCGTGCTGCACCACCTCGGGCTGGCGCCCAATCTCACCTTCGCCGGGCAGGGCGGCGACCCGCAGCTCATCCTCTCGGTGGCGGGCGGCAACTTCCTCGTGGCCACGGAGTGCAACGGCTTCGGGCTCATCACCTCGGGCGCGCTGGTGGCCATCCTCGCGGGCGGCATCGCGGGGCGGCGCTGGTGGACGGTCGCGGCGCTGGTGCCGGCGGGGCTGGTGATCGGCTTTTTGTTCAACGTGATCCGCATCCTGGTGATCTCCACGACCGCGCGGTATTTCCCGGGGCACTACGACCTGTTGCACGAGATCGCGGGCACGCTCGCCCTCTGGGGCGGGCTGGGCCTGATCGGCTGGATCGCGTGGCGCCCGGCGCCCGGTCGCGGTTGAGCGGCCGAAAAAGTGTTCAGGCGGCCGAGGGTGCCCGAGGCGCCTTTGCGATCATCGTTCACCGCCCGTTCGCCTTTATGAACAAAGCCTATCCGCGCCACCTCAGCCGCCACGTCGAATCGCTCGAAGACCTCTGGGATTTCCACTTCGAGGAGGGGAAGTCGCTCGACCAGATCGCGCCGCAGGAGCTCGTGTTTGCGGAGCGTTTGCATGTGCCGGGCGCCTTCGACGCCGCGCCGGCCTACCTGGGAAAGCGCGGCACCGGCATCTACCGGCGCAGGCTGCGCATCGAGCCGGGCACGACGGCCCTCCTCGAGTTTGGCGCCGTGAGCTTCGCCGCGCGGGTGCTCGTGGACGGCCGGTGCCTTGCCGAGCATTTTTGCGGCTACTCGCCCTTCACGGTGACGGTGCCCGCTTCGGACCAGCCGGAGCGCGAGTTGGTGGTGCTCGCGGAGAACCGCTTCGACTTCGAGCGCATCCCGATGCACGAGCACTTCTTCGACTTCTACCAGTTCGGCGGGATCATCCGCCCGGTCTGGCTGCATCACCTGCCGAAGGCGCACATCGTGGACGTGCGGGTGGACGCGACCGACTACCGCGGCGGCGTGGTGGAGGTGCGCGGGCGCGTGTCGGGAGGCGGCGGCGAGATCACCGTCGCGGTGTGCGACACGACCCTCGCGCCGGCGAAGACCACACCCGACGCGCAGGGCCGCTTCGCCCTCCGGCTCACGGTGCCGTCGCCGCGCGCCTGGTCCCCGACGAGCCCGAATCTTTACCGGCTACGGGTCGCGTTTGGCGCGGACGACACCGTGGTGCGTTTTGGTTTCCGCAAGATCGAGGCCGACGGCGCGCGCCTGCTCCTCAACGGCGAGCCGCTGCGCCTCTTCGGCTACAACCGCCACGAGTATTTCCCGAATTTCGGCCCCTCGACGCCCTTCGCCCAGATGGTGCACGACGTGCAGCTCCTCAAGGACTGCGGCTGCAACTTCGTGCGTGGCTCGCATTACCCGCAGGACCAGCGCTTCCTCGACCTCTGCGACGAGATGGGCCTCGTGGTCTGGGAGGAAAACCTCGGCTGGGGCCAGAACTGCAAACAGCTCGAGCACCCGCTCTACCGGAAGCACCACCAGACCGCGCTCGAGGAGATGGTCGCGCGCAGCTACAACCACCCGAGCATCCTCATCTGGGGCTTCCTCAACGAGGCTGCGACCGACCAGGACTGCTTCCGCCCGATCTTCGAGAAATCGATGGGCTATCTGCGCGCCGAGGGCGGCAACCGGCTCGTCGCCTACGCCTCCAACCGCATCGAGAAGGACCGCTATTTCGAGGAGGTGGACATCGTGTGCATCAACTTCTACCCGGGCTGGTATGGCGCCGAGGATCATCCCGATCCGGTGTCGATGATCGTGCCGCATATCGCCGGCTTCGTCGCGCACCTCGAAAAACGCGGCCTCGCCGAAAAGCCGCTTCTTCTGAGCGAGATCGGTTGCGAGGCGCTCTACGGCTGGCGCGACCAGCAGCGCGATTTCCACTCCGAGGAATACCAGCTCGACTACCTGCGCACGGTGTGCCGCGAGGCGGTGGACAACCCGCGCCTGCTCGGCGTCTGCCTCTGGCACTTCAGCGACGCGCGCACCTACTCCGGCGGCCGCGCGCGCGGCCGACCGCGCGCGTTCAACAACAAGGGCACCGTCGACGAATACCGCCGCCCCAAGCTCGCCCGCGACGCCGTCCGCGCGATCTTCCGCGAAACCCTCAAGCGCTGAGCCGCCCCGCCCATGACCAAAGCCTATCCCCGCTTCGTTTCCCGCCGGGTCGAGCCGCTCGACGAGCTCTGGGACTTCCGTTTCTTCGAGAAAACCCCGCTCGAGGCGCTGCCCGCGGGCCCGATCGAGTGCGACGCGAAGATCGTCGTGCCCGGCGCCTTCGACGCCATGCCGGACTGGCTCGGCAAGCGCGGCAGCGGCGTCTATCGCCGGGTGCTCCACATCGAGCCGGGCACGGAGGCCTTGTTGGAATTCGAGGCGGCGAGCATGACCAGTCGCGTGGTGGTGGACGGCGTGACGCTGAAGGAGCACCACTGCGGCTACGCGCCCTTCACGGTGCGGGTGCCGGCGGCGGACCGGGCGCGGCGCGAGCTGCTCGTCGTGTGCGACAACCTCTTCGACGCGGCGCGCACGCCGATGCACGAGCACTACTTTGATTTCTACCAGTTTGGCGGCCTCATCCGGCCGGTGTGGCTGCACCACCTGCCGAAGCGGCACCTGCTGGAGGTGAAGGTGGACGCGACCGACTATCGCGGCGGCCGGATCACCGTGCACGGCCGCGCCTCCGCCGCGGGCGAGATCGGCGTGGAGTTGCTCGACTCCGACCCCGCGCCGGCCGCCGTCGCCCGGGCGGATGCCGAGGGCGTATTCGTTGCCGAACTACAAGTCCCGGACCCGCGCCCCTGGTCGCCCAGGCGGCCGCACCTTTACCGGCTGCGCGTCACCTGCGGCGCGGACGACCAGGTGGTCCGTTTCGGCCTGCGCGAGATCAAGACCGACGGCCCGCGGCTGCTGCTCAACGGCGAGCCGCTCCGCCTCTTCGGTTACAACCGGCACGAGTATTTCCCGAACTTCGGCCCGAGCACGCCCTACGCGCAGATGGCCAACGACGTGCAGTTGCTCAAGGACTGCGGCTGCAACTTCGTGCGCGGCGCCCACTACCCGCAGGACCAGCGTTTCCTCGATCTCTGCGACGAGCTCGGGCTGCTGGTCTGGGAGGAGAACCTGGGCTGGCAGCAATACAGCCCGCACATGGAGAACCCGCGTTACCGCGAGCATCACCACACGGCGCTGGAGGAGATGGTGGAGCGCAGCTACAACCACCCCAGCGTGATCATGTGGGGCTTTCTCAACGAGGGCCCGTCCGAGGCGCACGAGACCTTCCACCTGGTTTTCGAGCCGTCGATGGCCTACCTGCGGGCGCGCGGCGGCAACCGGCTCGTCACCTACGGGTCCAACCGTCTCGAGCGCGATGCGTATTTCGCGAAGGTCGATATCGTGTCGATCAACTGTTACCCGGGTTGGTATGACTGCATCGACCACCCCGCGCCGCTCTCGCTCATCGGCGAGTTCATCGACAAGTTTGTCGCGCTGCTCGACGAGCGCGGCCTGGGCGACCGGCCTTTCCTGATCAGCGAGATCGGCTGCGAGGGGCTCTACGGCTGGCGCGACCAGCAGCGTGATTTCCACTCGGAGGAGTATCAACACGACTACCTGGCGACGGTGTGCCGGCACGTGATGGACCGGCCGCGCATCCTCGGCGTGTGCCTCTGGCACTTCAGCGACGCGCGCACGAAGTCGAAGGGCCGCGCGCTGGGCCGCCCGCGAGCCTTCAACAACAAGGGCACCTTCGACGAGTATCGCCGCCCCAAGCTCGCCCGCGACGCGGTGCGCGCGATCTTCCGCGAGGCGGGG
>JAUWBD010000122.1 GCA_030605125.1 Verrucomicrobiota bacterium
GGCGAAGCCGGACCCTCCAACTACCACAACGTCGGCCTCGCCGCCGCCGGCGCCTCCCTCCGCGCCGCGGCTGAGCGCGCCTGGGCCGCCGCCGGCCACCCTTCCGGTCTCGCCTCCACCTGCTTCGCCGGACTCGCCGGCGTGAAGTCAGCCGTGGATGTCGCACGCATGATCGCCGCGGCGGAATCGGCCGGCCTCGCCCGGCCGGGCGCCATCACCGTCGCCAACGACCTGCACAACGCGCTGGCGGGCGGACTGGCCGGGCAGCCTGGTATAGCGCTCATTGCCGGAACCGGCACCAACTGCCTCGGGCGCGACGCCCGCGGCGCCACCTTCATGTGCGGCGGCTGGGGCTGGCTGCTCGACGACGCGGGCGGGGGCGTCGGCCTCGCGCTCGCCGGGCTGCGTGCCGCCGCTCGCGCCGCTGACGGACGCGCCCCCGCCACCACGCTTCTTCCCGCCGCGCTCGCCTTTTTCGGCCTTGCCGAAGCCGACGAACTCCTCGCCCGGCTCTACGCTCCGCCGATCACGCCCGATCAACTGGCGCCCTTCGCCGAGATCGTCACGCGGCTCGCCGCCGAGGGAGACGACACCGCCTTGCGCCTGCTTGACCACGGCGCCCATGCGCTGGCGGCGCTCGTGGCCGGCGCCGCCGCCAAGCTCGACTTTCCCCGAGGCCCCGCAGTCGTGCTGCTCGGCGGTTGCGCCCGCTCCGGCGCCCCTTACCAGCCGCGCATCGAAGCCGCCATCCGCGCCGCCCTGCCCGGGGCGAGGATCGTGGAGCCCATCTACAAACCCCGCCACGGGGCCGCGCTCAACGCCCTCCGCGCCGCCGGCAAAAAACTGCCTCCGCTCCTCCGCCTATCCCCGCTCTGACCCGAATTTCAGCCCATGTCCTCCACCCTCCACACCGTCGCCCCCGCAGATCTTTTCGTCCGCTACTCGCCCGACTCCGCGCGCCTCGGCGACCGCCACTTGGTCGAACGCCGCCTGTCGGATCTCCGCGGCTCTTTCGCCGACGCCGCCGCTTACGAGGCCGCCTTGGCGCAGGGCGACCCCATCCTCTACCAGGTCTCCGCGGTGGAGCCCGCCACCGGCGACGGCCAGCTCCACTACGGGCTCGGCATCCTACAGCCCGGCCGCATCGGCGACGAATACTACCTCACCAAAGGCCACTACCACTCCCACCGCCCCGCCGCCGAGATCTACATCGGCCTGAAGGGCGAGGGAGCGATGCTGCTCGAGGACGAGGCCTCGGGCGAAAGCCGCCTCGTCCCGCTCCTGCCCCACTCCGTCGTTTATGTGCCCGGCCACACCGCGCACCGCACCGTCAACACCGGCTCCGAGCCCCTGGTTTATCTCGGCATCTACCCGAGCAACGCCGGCCACGACTACAGCGCGATCGCGAAGAAAAACTTCCGCCACGTCGTCGTCGCTCGCGAGGACCGCCCTACGCTCGTCGCTCGCTCCGCCTAGTCCCTCCTCCGCTCCCCATTCCCCCCACGCCCGCGCTCCCCTGACCCTTTCATGAACTACGTCACCAAACCCATCCCCTCCGCCAAACCGCCCGTCGATTTCGTCACGCGCCCCTGGGGTTCGTTCAAGCAATACGCCTTCAACCAAGACACCACCGTCTCGCTCATGAGCGTGCTGCCCGGCCAGCGCCTCTCGCTCCAATCCCACACCGGCCGCGCCGAACTCTGGATCGTGCTCGACGACGGCGTCATCGTGCAGGTCGGCGACACGATCACCACCCATCGCGCGGGAGACGAGATCTGGATCCCGGCCAATGAAAAACACCGCCTCTCCGGCCCGCCCGCCGGCCCCGGGGCACAACCCGTGCGCGTGCTCGAGGTCGCCTTCGGCAACTGGCAACAGGCCGACATCACCCGCTACGAGGACGACTTCCGGCGCCCCGCCCAAGGGGAGTGACCGCCGTCGCCGCATCCACCGCCATGAGCCGCACCGACTACCTTTCCCCCCTCGGCCTCAGCCGCCCCAACTACGACAAACACCCGCGGATCACGGTCGCCGGCCAGGCCGCCGACGCCGCCGTGCGCGGCTGGCCCGCCGTCTGCGATCGTATCCGACAGGCAACTACACCTCTGCTCGCCGCCGGCCGCCCCGTCGTCGTCGCCATCGAGTGCTACCCGGAGGTCTTTCAGGACGAGATCGCGCAGGCGCTCCACGCCCACCTCGGGCTCCCGCTCGCGCGCCTCTTCCGGAGCGCGGAGGCCTTTCTCCCGCCCGCCGCCATCGACGCCCTCGTCGCCCCCGAGCTCGGCGGCGACGACCCCGTCTTCGGCCGCCTCACGCGCCTCACCCTCGACCGATTCCTTGATCCCGACCGCCGCGCCTCGCTCCGCGCCCGCGTCGGCGCCGCCGGCCCCGGCCTCGTGGTGGTGATTGGTCCCGCCGCCCTGCTTTGCTGCGAACCCGATCTCGTGGTTCACGCCGACATGCCCCGCTGGGAGGCGCAGATGCGCCAGCGCCGCGACCAGGTCTCCAACCTCGGCGTGGAAAACCGCACCCTCAAGGCCTCGCTCCAATACAAGCGCAGCTTTTTCATCGATTGGCGCGTCTGCGATAAACTCAAGCAGACCGCGCTCGCCCGCTGGGACTTCCTCCTCGACACCACCCTGCCCTGCGACCCGCGCCTCGTCACCGGCGCCGCCCTGCGCGAGGGCCTGCGCCAGGCCGCCGCCCGCCCCTTCCGGGTCGTGCCCTTCTTCGACCCCGGGCCTTGGGGAGGCCAATGGATGCGCCAAGTCTGCGACCTGCCCGACGGCCCGCCCAACTACGCCTGGTGCTTCGACTGCGTGCCCGAGGAAAACTCCCTTCTGCTCGGCTTCGGCGAGGTTCAAGTCGAGATCCCCTCCATCAATCTCGTGTTCGCCCAGCCCAAGCCCCTGCTCGGCGAAGCGGTTTACGGACGTTTCGGACCGGAGTTCCCCATCCGTTTCGACTTCCTCGACACCATGCAGGGCGGCCACCTCTCCTTTCAGGTGCATCCGCTCACCGAATACGCCCGCGAGCACTTCGGCCTGCCCTATACCCAGGACGAGAGCTATTACATCCTCGACGCCGCCCCCGGCGCGGAGGTTTACCTCGGCTGCAAAAACGGCGCCGACGGCGCCGCCATGATCGCCGACCTCGAGGCCGCCCAGCGGGGCGAAAAACCCTTCGACGACGCCCGCTTCGCCGCCCGTTTTCCCGCCCGCAAGCACGACCATTTCCTCATCCCGGCCGGCACCCTCCACTGCTCCGGCGCCGGCTCAATGGTGCTCGAGATCAGCGCCACGCCCTACATTTTCACCTTCAAGCTCTGGGATTGGAACCGCCTCGGCCTCGACGGCCTGCCCCGCCCGGTCAACATCGCCCGCGGCAAGGAGGTCATCCGGTGGGAGCGCGACGAAGACTACGCGCGCCGCCGCCTCGTCAACCAGTTCACGCCCCTCGCCTCCGGCCCCGGCTGGCGCGAGGAGCGCACCGGGTTGCACGAGGCCGAGTTTATCGAGACCCGCCGCCACTGGTTCACCGGCCCCGTCGAGCACCACACCGGCGGCGGCGTCAACGTGCTCAATCTCGTGCAAGGCGCCGAGGCGATCGTCGAGAGCCCCTCCGGCGCTTTCGCGCCCTTCGTGGTCCATTACGCGGAGACCTTCATCGTGCCCGCCGCGGTCGGGGCCTACACCATCCGCCCTCACGGCGAAGCGCTGGGCACCGAATGCGCGACGATGAAGGCCTTTGTCCGCACCCGCGCCTGAAGGTTCAGTCATTCCTCTTGCCAGCGCTCGGCGCGCCGCGTTTTGCTGTCCGTTTTCCTTTTTCCTCCGCACGACCCATGAAAGCCTCCGCCACGCCCGCCACGTTCCCGCAACCCGAGATCGGCCGCGCCATGAACGGCGCCGACACCGTCGTCGAGTGCCTCGTGCGCGAGGGCGTTGACGTGATCTTCGCCTACCCCGGCGGCGCCTCGCAGGAGCTCCATCAGGCCTTCGCCCGCCGCAGCGACGTGCGCGTCATCCTGCCCCGCCACGAGCAGGGCGGCGTCTTCGCGGCCGAGGCCTACTCGCGCGCCTCCGGCAAGGTCGGCGTCTGCATGGCCACCTCCGGCCCCGGCGCCACCAACCTCGTCTCCGGCATCGCCGACGCCTACATGGACTCCATCCCGATGGTCTGCATCACCGGGCAGGTCTTCTCCAAGTTCATCGGCAAGTCCGCGTTCCAGGAGACCGACTTCTTCGGCATGACGCTGCCGATCGTGAAGCACAGCTACCTCGTGCTCAACGCCGCCGACCTCCCCCGCATCTTCAAGGAGGCCTTCTACCTCGCGCGCTCCGGCCGTCCCGGCCCCGTCATCATCGACATCCCGAAGGACGTCCAGCAGGCCAAGCTCACGCCCGTCTTCCCCGCCACGATCGAGTTCGCCAACAAGAGCCTCACCGAGTTCCCGCACGCCACCGACGAGCAGCTCAAGCACATCCTCGACCTGGTCGCCAAGGCCCACCGCCCGATCATCTACACCGGCGGCGGCATCATCTCCGCCGAGGCCTCGGCCGATCTCCGCGCCTTCGCCGAGAAGACCAACATCCCCGTCGCCACCACGCTCATGGGCGTCGGCGCCTTCCCGGAAAACCACCCGCTCTCCCTCCGCTGGTTCGGCATGCACGGCTCCGCCTACGGCAACTGGGCCGTGGACCAGAGCGACCTCGTGCTCTGCTTCGGCGCGCGCTTCGACGACCGCATCACCGGCGACGTCCACAAGTTCGCCACCGGCGCCACGATCGTCCACGTGGACATCGACCCCTCCGAGCACAACAAGAACAAGCGCGTCCAATACCCCGTCGCCTCGGACATCAAATACGCCCTCAAGCGCCTCAACGAGCTCATCGCCGCGGTCAAGTTCACCCCGCCCGACACCAAGTCCTGGCACACCCAGTGCGCCGCCTGGAAGCGCGACTACCCCTTCGCCTTCGAGGAGAGCCGCCACATCGTTCCCCAGGAGGCCGTCGCCATGCTGCACGAGCTCACCAAGGGCGAGGCCATCATCACCACCGGCGTCGGCCAGCACCAGATGTGGGCCGCCCAGTTCTATCCCTTCAACGAGCCGCGCCGCTACATCAGCTCGCTCGGCCTCGGCGCGATGGGCTTCGGCTACCCCGCCGCCATGGGCGCCAAGGTCGCCTGCCCCGACAAGCAGGTCATCGACATCGACGGCGACGGCTCCTGGCTGATGAACGTCCAGGAACTCGCCACCTGCCACATCGAGAAGATCGCGGCCAAGGCCATGATCCTCAACAACCAGCACCTCGGCATGGTCGTGCAGTGGGAAGACCGCTTCTACAACAGCGTCCGCGGCAACACCATCCTCGGCGACAAGAACAACGTCGGCTCGCCCGACAACCCCGCCGGCATCTATCCCGACTTCGTGAAGATCGCCGAGGGCTTTGGCGTGAAGGCCCGCCGCGTGCTCAAGAAGGAGGAGCTGCGCGAGGCCATCCAGGAGATGCTCGATCACGACGGCCCCTACGTCCTCGACGTCATCGTGCCCTACACCGAGCACGTGCTCCCCATGATCCCCGCCGGCAAGACGGTGAAGGACATGATCCTCAAGTAAGCAGCGTAACCATTCTTCCACTACGATAGAGCCCCGCGTCCCTCCTGGACGCGGGGCTCTTTTTTTTCCGCACACCGACGGCCGCGCTCGCGGCCGCCTTCAGGGCCGGCCACCACCAGTAGCGCGCAGACCGGGCGCCGCCTCGCCACCCGATCAGCATCCCGACCGGCTGGAATGGCGATAAGTAACCATTCAGATACTTTAGCGCTTGCCCCCGCGCCCGGCTCCGGCAGGCTCGGACGCATCCCCCCTCTGCATCCCATGCGTCTGCTTGCCCTGGCCCTGGCCTCGATTGTTACCTCGGGTCTCTACGCCTCCTCCCGCCCCTATCGGCTCATCGATCTCGATGCGCACGGCATTCCCCCCTTGCTCGGCGGCATCTCCTCGCCGGCGGAGTGGGAGAACAAACGCTCCGAGATCGATGCCATCTGGCGAGACTACCTCGGACCGGCGCCCGACCGTCCCGCGCCCGCCCCGCGAGTGTTGTCCGAAGTGCCGTTCCCCGACCACGTGCGCTACAAACTAGAGTATGCCACCGCCCACGCCGACACGGTAACCGCGTATCTGCTGGTTCCCCGGGCGGCGCTGGAGCCCGGTGCCGCTCGGCGTGCCGCCGTGCTGGCGCTGCATCCCACCAATCCGGACGGGAAGAGCTCGGTGGCCACGCCCGAAGGGCGGAAGAACCGGATGTATGGCCTCGAACTCGTTCGCCGCGGATACATCGTTCTCGCCCCGGACGCTTTGACCTCCGGGGAACGGATTTTCCCCGGGAGACAGGCCTTCGACAGCGGCCCGTTCTACGAGCGGCATCCCACTTGGAACACGGTCGCGAAGAACATTGTGGACCACCTCCAGGCCATCGACGTTCTCGTCGCCGATCCGCGCGTGGACCCCGACCGCATCGGCGCCATCGGCCACTCTTTCGGCGCTTACAACGCCTACTTCCTTGCCGGTCAGGACCCGCGGGTGAAGGTCCTCGTCGCGAGCTGCGGCATCTGCCCGTTCACCAACACCCGCGACCTGCCGCACTGGGGTCCTCGCTCCTTCCCCTACACCCACTTTCCGCGCATCGGCGAAGACACCGCACGCGGCGTGGTCCCTTTTGAATTCAACGAGATCATCGCCCTCGTCGCCCCCCGCCCCCAGTTTCACTATGCGGCGCAAGGCGACAAATATTTCCAGAACTGGAAAGAAGTCGGCGCGGTCCTCGCCGACGTGAGGAGCCTGTATGCGTTTCTCGGCCGGGAGCACGCGTTCCAATCGCTGATCGGCGTCGGCGGCCACGATTTCCCGCCGGAAATCCGCGAGGTCGCGTATCGATTCCTGGATGAACACCTGCGTCCCGACGCGGATGCGGGCCGGCCTTGAGGATGCGCATATGAACACTCCCGCCGTCTCCGATCCCACCCCCGCTCCCGCGCCTACCCACGACGCCAAAGGCCGCCGTCTTTGGCGCGCGGGGACGCTCGTTTACACCACCGGCGGACTGATCACCCTCTTCTGCTGGCTCCTGTGGGGCGACTTCGCCTGGATGCTCAAGGAGCGGTCCGCCATCCCGGTCACGCAGCTCGTGCTCAAACGATTCGAGGCGTCGGATATGCTTGTCGGGCTCCTCGTCGGATCGCTGCCGGCGGCGCTCGGGATGATTCTCGGTCCGCTTGTGAGCGTGCGCTCCGACCGTCACCGCGGGCGGTGGGGACGCCGCATCCCATATCTCCTCATCCCGACTCCGATAGCCGCCCTTTCCATGGCCGGTCTCGCGTTCACGCCCCGGCTTGGCGCCTGGTTGCACGCGTGGCTGGGCGAGAGCTCGCCCGGGCTCAACGCCTCCGTCCTGCTCGCCTTCGCGCTTTTCTGGGTGGTGTTTGAAATCGCCACGAACATCGCCAACGCCGTCCTCGGCGGCCTCATCAACGACGTCGTGCCCCGCGAAGTGATCGGGCGCTTTTTCGCGCTCTTCCGCGCCGTGAGCCTGATCGCAGGCATCATTTTCAACGACTACATCATCGGCTACGCGGAGGAGCACTACTACTGGATCTTCATCGGCGTCGGCCTCCTCTACGGCGGCGGCTTCACGCTGATGTGCCTCGCGGTGAAAGAAGGTGAATACCCGCCGCCTCCGCCCCGCTCTCCCGACATCCGCTCCGGCCCGTTGGCGGGGATCATCGCCTATGCCCGCGAGTGCTTCACCTCTCCCTATTACCTTTGGCTCTTCGGCGCCACGACGCTCGCGCAGCTCGCCTTCGGACCGGTGAACACCTTCAGCGTCTTCTACGCCAAGAGCCTGGACATGAGCATGGAGACCTACGGCTCCTACCTCGCGTTCAGCTTCAAGGTATCCCTCGTGCTTTCTTTCTTCCTCGGCTGGCTCGCCGACAAGTTTCACCCGCTCCGCCTGGGCATCGTTTCGATCGCGCTCTACGCGATCCTCGCCACCTGGGCCGGCCTGCACGCCGACACCCAGCGCTCCTTCGCCTTCGCATTTGTCGCGCACACGATCCTTTCCGGCATCTATTTCACCGCGACCGCCTCCATCGGCCAACGGCTCTACCCCGCCATCGCCTTCGCGCAATTCGCCTCCGCGGCCGGCCTGCTCAACGCGCTCTGCTTTGCGCTACTTCCGCCCTTGGTCGGTAAGATCCTCGATCTCTCGGGGCACGCCTATCAGCTCACCTTCATCTTCGGCTCTCTCTTCGCCATGGCCAGCCTCGTCGGCTTCATGGTCGTGCACCGCCACTTTATGCGTCTCGGCGGCCCGAAAAACTACGCCGCGCCGCTTTGGACCGATCCGAGCACCACCTCGCGCTGAAAAGCCGCCGCGCCCCGCGGCCACACGATCCGCACCCGGCGCTCAAGCGCCGGTGCCGCGGGAAACGGTTTCGATAAACGACGAGAACGCGCTCGCCCCCGACTCGAGCTCCGCCACCTCGATATACTCGTCGCGCGTGTGCGCCTGCGCGATCGAGCCGGGCCCGATCGCCACCGCAGGTATGCCGTGGGCGTTGAGCACGTTGGCATCGCTAAACCAAGGCGCCGCGCCGAAGCCCGCGCAGAAGGGCGCGAGCCTCGCCAGCCAAGGGTGCCCCGCATCAAGGGCGAACGGCGGCCCGCTGCGGTGCACCCGCACCGCGAGTTCTCCCGCCGCCTCGCGCAGCCGCGACAAGGCGAGCTCGTTGGTCAGATTCGGGTGCGTGCGAATATCCAAGCCCGCGCGCGCGCGGTCCGGCACGATGTTCAACTCGGCCCCGCCCTCCACGACCGCGAGGTTGAGGGAGGCGCCTCCCAGATCGGGATGGCGCGCGGCGGCAAAGGCCGGCGCGAGCGCATGCTGGCAGGAGTTCAAAAACGGCAGGAGCCGGTAGATCGCGTTCACCCCTTTCTCCGGCGTGGAGGCATGGCAGGCCCTCCCGCTCGCCTCCACATGCGCTCGCAGCACGCCCTTCGCCGCGCGCACCGCCTGCATCGAGGTCGGCTCTAGCACGAGGGCGAAGTCGGCCCGAAATCCCGCCGCGCACAGCGCGGTCGCTCCCGTGCTGAGCTCCTCCTCGCCCATCGTCGCGGCGAAGACCCAATCCACCGCGGACGAGCGGATGCCCCCATCTCGCGCATGCCGCAGCAAGGCCCACAACGCGGCCGCGAGCGGCCCCTTGGTGTCGCAGGCGCCTCGCCCGTAAACGCGGCCGCCGCGAAGTTCCGCCGCGAACGGCGCCACGCTCATCCCGGCCACCCCGACCGTGTCGAGATGCGGCACGAACGCCACCGTCGGCGCCTGCGGCCTGCCCGACGCAAACCTCGCCACCAGATTTGGGCGCCCCGGTTGCACCGGCGTCAGCGACACCTCGGCGCCCGCGCCCCTCAGCATTTCCGCAAGGTATTCGGCCAGGGCCTGCTCCCCGGGCCGCGTGCCCCCGGCCTCGCCCTCGGGCGACACGCTGGGGATCGCGATCAGATCTCGGAGCAGATCAAGGAGGGAAACGAAAGTCTTCATCGCCGCCCAGGGTGCGGTTTGTGCTTGCCAACGGCAAGCCGCAAGTAACTGTTTGGATACTTTATATGACGCCCTCCCTGCCGTCCGCCTCGCCCCTCGGGCTCCCCTGCCTGCCCGCGCAAGCCGATGAGTTTCTATCGCGTCCGCCCGCCGACGTGGTCGATGCGGCCGGTCGGTGGGACGGGCCGATCCTCGTCCTCGGCGCCGGCGGCAAGATGGGGCTCCACCTCAGCCGGATGTTGCACTGCGCCGCGCTCGCCGCCGGGAGGAGGCTGCGGGTGGTCGCGGTCTCGCGCTTCCAGGCGCTACGCGACCGGGAGAGCTTCACCGAGGCGGGGATCGAGACGATCGCCGCCGACCTCTCGGTGCCCGAGCAGGTGGAGGCGTTGCCCGACGCGCCGATCGTGTTCTTTCTGGCGGGCGTCAAGTTTGGCACGTCCTCCTCCCCTGCTCTACTGGAGCAGATGAACGTCACGGTGCCGCGGCTGGTGGCGGCACGCTTCCACGCTTCGCGCATCGTCGCATTTTCCACCGGCTGCGTTTATCCCTTCGTTTCAGTGGAGAGCGCCGGGGCCACGGAGCAGACGCCACCCGCGCCTCTCGGCGCCTATGCGGAAAGCTGCCTGCGTCGCGAGGAGGCCTTCAACGCCTCCTCCCTCATCCACGGCACACCGGTGGCGCTCATCCGCCTCAACTACGCCGTCGAATTTCGCTACGGCGTGCTGGTGGACATAGCGACCAAGGTCCTGCGCCGCGAGCCGGTGGATGTTTCGATGGGACACGTGAATCTCATCTGGCAAACCGATGCCGTCGCCCATGCGATCCGCGCGCTCGAGCTCGCCTCCTCGCCCGCCAAGCCGGTCAACATCACCGGCCCCGAGGTCCTCCGGGTTCGGGATCTCGCCGAGCGCTTCGGGCGCTTGTTCGGCATCGCGCCGATGATCGTCGGGAGCGAGGCCCCGACCGCCTGGCTAAACGACGCCGCTCGTTCGCACCGCCTCTTCGGCGCTCCGCCCACCTCGCTCGACACGATGTGCCGCTGGGTCGCCTCGTGGCTCCTCACCGGCGAGTCCACCTGGGGCAAGCCCACGGGCTTCGAGAAACGCGACGGCAATTTCTAAAAACTCTCCCCATGCATAACATCGAGTCTCTTCGCAGCCATTTGCTCGCCGGCCAGGCGATCCCCGCCTTGCCGCTCGCGCTCGACCGCCGGCGCCGCTGGTCGGAGCGCCGACAACGCGCCGTGATGCGCTACTACATCGACGCCGGCGTGGGCGGGATCGCCGTCGGCGTGCACTCCACGCAATTCGAGATCCGCGACCCGCGCCACGGGCTCTACCGCCCCGTGCTCCAGCTCGCGGCCGAGACCATCACCGAATGGCTCGGCGCCTCCGGACGCGCACCTCGCCCCTTCATCCGCATCGCCGGCCTCTGCGGCACCACCCAGCAGGCGGTGCAAGAAGCCGAGCTGGCCGCCTCCCTCGGATACCATGCCGGACTCCTCAGTCTCGGCGCGCTCCGCGAAGCGCCGGAGAAGGCCGTGCTCAAACACTGCGCACGTGTCGCGAAATCGATTCCGGTGATCGGCTTTTACCTCCAGCCCGCCGTCGGCGGCCGGCGCCTCGGTTACGAATTCTGGCGCCGCTTCGCCGAGATCCCAGAAGTCGTCGCGATCAAGATCGCCCCCTTCAATCGCTACCAGACCATCGACGTGGTGCGCGCGGTGATCGACGCGGGCCGCGACGACATCGCCCTCTACACCGGCAACGACGACAACATCATCGCCGATTTGCTCACCCCCTTCCAGCACGCCGGCCAAAGCCGCCAGATCGTGGGCGGTCTGCTCGGTCAGTGGGGCGTGTGGACGGAGCGCGCCGTCGCGCTCTTCGGCGAAATCAAAAAGGCCCGCGCCAAAGGCCGGCTGGATCCCGCATGGCTCGCCAAAAACGCCGCACTCACCGACGCGAACGGCGTGGTGTTCGATGCCGCCAACCAATTCGCCGGCTGCATCCCCGGCATCCACGAGATCCTTCGCCGTCAGGGCATCTTCGAGACAAGCGCCTGCCTCAACCCGCACGAGAAACTCTCCCCCGGACAAGCCGCCGAGCTCGACCGCGTGACCAAAGCCTACCCGTGGCTCGTGGACGACGCGTTCGTCGCACGGCATCTGGATCGCTGGCTTTCGTAACGATGAAGCTCTCGGCCTTCGACGTGATCGGGCCGGTGATGATCGGGCCCTCCAGCTCGCACACCGCCGGCGCGGCGCGCATCGGCCTGCTCGCCCGACGCCTGCTCGGCGCCCGCCCGGCGCGAGCCCGCCTCGTGCTGCACGGCTCTTTCGCCGCCACCGGCCGGGGGCACGCCACCGACCGGGCGCTCGTCTCCGGCCTCCTCGGCCACGCGCCCGACGATCCCGCCTTGCCCGCCGCGCTGGATGAGGCCGCGGCGGCGGGGCTGGCTCTGGAGTTCACCGAAGAGGACATGGGCCCGGACGCGCATCCGAACTCCGTGCGGCTCGAGCTCTCCGCGCCCGACGCTCCGGGATTGCGGGTCTCGGCCTCGTCCTTGGGCGGAGGCGTGATCGAGATCCACGACATCGACGGCTACGCGACCGGCCTGCGAGGCGATCTCGACACGCTCGTCTGCTGGCACGCCGACAAAAGCGGCTTCCTCGCTCGCCTGACCGCCGTGCTCGCCTGCGTCGAGGTCAACATCGCCACCCTCCGCACCTCGCGACACGGCCGCGGCATCGATGCGCTCACGGTCATCGAGACCGACGGCCCCGTGCCCGCCGACGCCCTCGATCTCCTCTCCCGCATGCCGGTCATGACGCGCCTCCGCAGCCTCCAACCATTGCCATGAGCACCGCCTCTCCCGACCTCGACTACGACTCCGCGGCCCGGCTGCTCGAACTTTGCTCCGCGCACGGCTGCTCCGTCGCCGAGATCGCCCTTCGCCGCGAAGCGGCCCAGACCGGGAAAGACGAAGCCTCGTTGCTCGCTCGGATGAAGGACCACTACACGGTGATGCGCGAAGCCGTGCGCGGCGGGCTCGCCATCCGCGCCGCCTCCCCGAGCGGGCTCTCCGGTGGCGATGCCGCTCGCCTCCACGCCTACGCCGCCGGCGCCTCGCCCCTGCTCGGACCGGCTCTCGCGCGCACCGCGGCCTACGGCTTCGCGGTTTTGGAGCTGAACGCGCAGTTTGGCCGCATCGTCGCCACGCCCACCGCGGGCTCGGCCGGCATCGTGCCCGCCTGCCTGATGACGCTCGAGGACACCCGCGCGCTCGACGCCGATCGCGCGGCGCGCGCCCTGTTCACCGCCGCCGGCATCGGCCTGGTCATCGGCCGGCGCGCGCCCTTCGCCGGCGCGCAGGGCGGCTGCCAAGCGGAGGTCGGGAGCGCATCGGCCATGGCGGCCGCCGCGATCGTCGAGGCGGAGGGCGGCACGCCGGCGCAGGCCTGCGACGCCGCGGCCTTCGCCTTGATGAACACCCTCGGCATGGTGTGCGACCCCATCGGCGGCTACGTCGAGGTGCCCTGCGTGAGCCGCAACGGCATGTTCGCCGTGCACTCCTTTCTCGCCGCCACCATGGCGCTCGCCGGCACGCGCTGCGTGGTGCCGCTCGATGACGTGGTGATCGCGATGCGCGACATCGGCCGCCGCATGCCGCGCGCGCTCAAGGAAACCGCAGGCGGCGGGCTGGCGACCACGCCCACCGGCCTGCGTTATCCTCCGCAACCCGTGACCGGCAAACCTTCCGCGGCCAAACAACAATGAGCTCCGCCGCCGCACCGCTTCGGCTCGGTCTCGTGGGCCTCGATTCGTCGCACGCGGAATGGTTTGCCCGCCTGGCCAACGATCCCCGCTGTGCCGAGCGCGTCCCGGGCATCCGCGTCGTCGCCGCTTATCCGGGCGGCGTCGCCGAGCTGCCCATCAGCCGCGATCGCGTGGCGGGCTACACGCGTCTGCTGCGCGACGAGCTGGGCGTGCCGATGCTCGAGTCGCCCGAAGCCGTCGCCGACGCGGTCGATGCCGTGCTCATCACCGCGGTGGATGCCCGCACGCATCTCGCGCTCGCTCGTGCCACGCTGCCCGCCGGCAAGCCCGTCTTCATCGACAAACCGCTCGCCACGTCGGCCGCCGAGGCCGCCGAGATATTGGCCCTCGCTCGCCAGCACGGCGGCGCGGTGTTCAGCGCGTCTTCGCTGCGGTATTCATCGATCCTCCCGACGTTCAGCGGGCGAGCGCGCGGCACGATGACTTTGCGCGGGCCCCTGCCCTTCCAACCCGCCATGCCCGGTTGGTTTTGGTATGGAATCCACTACGTCGAAGTGGCCTTCGCCGTATTCGGTCACGATTGGCGCGACGTGGACCTGCGCGTCGAAGCGGATGCGGAGATTGCCACCATCCGGTTCGCAAGCGGCGCTTCCGCTGTGCTTCGGGGCAGAACCAACCCGACGGATTGGCGGTTTAGCCTGTCGCTAGGAGCCCCCGCGGAGGCTCACGACGAGCAAGAACTGTTTGGCTCCGAGGGCCCGCCCTACCGCACGCTTCTCGAGCAAATCGTCACTTTCGCCCGCGGCGGCGTCTCTCCCGTCGGAGAGGAGGAGATGCTGTCGGCGCTGCGTTGCATCGAGGCGATCAACCGGGCGCGAGAGGTTTTTTCCAAGTAACCGGACGGGGCGCTTGGCGTTGCAATCCCGGGCGACGGGCCGGCATGCTGCGACCATGCCCGCTCCCGCCAAAAAGACCGTTCGCACCCGAGACCCGGAACGCACCCGCGGCCGCCTGCTCAAGACGGCCACCCGCCTCTTCGCCGAGCGAGGATTTCACGGGGTCAGCGTCGATGAGATCGTCGCGACGGCCAAGGTGAACAAGCGGATGGTTTACCATTACTTCGGCAGCAAGGACGAGCTCTACCTCGAATCGCTCGAATCGGTCTTCGGCCGCTTGGAACAGATCGAGCTCGTGGCCATCGACGCCGACGCGCCGCCGGACGAGAAGATGCGCCGTTTGCTCGCGGCCAACTTCGAGTTTCTCGACGCGAATCCCGACTTCGTGCGCATGCTGCTTTGGGAAAACCTCGAGCACGGCCGG
>JAUWBD010000175.1 GCA_030605125.1 Verrucomicrobiota bacterium
TCCGGCGCGGGCGCCGGAGGGGCTGTCTTCGATGTTTGCGGCGAGGGTGTGCGAGGCGGCGCCGGGGCGCTCAAGGGAGGCGAGGAGGCCGCGGATGTCGTCGATGGTGGCGGGTTTCACAAGGTAGCCGCGGGCACCGAGCTCGAGGGCGCGCTTGCGGTCGCGGGTCTCGCCCGAGCCGGTGAGCATGACGACTTGCACCGGGTCGAGGGCGGGCTGGCGGCGTATCCACTCGAGGACCTCGAAGCCGTCGCGATAAGGGAGCTTGAGATCGAGCAGGATGAGAAAGGGCAGGGGGTGGCTGTCCTGGCGCGCGGGGTCGAGCGCGGCCGTGAGGTATTCGACGGCTTCCTGGCCGTCCCATGCCACGTGGACCGGGTGCTCCACGCCGGCCTTTTTCAGCACCCGCTTCATCATGAAGACATCGTCTTCGCTGTCTTCGACCTGCAGGATCATTTGGGGGGTGGAGTTCATGAAGAGCGGGAGTTTGGGAGCGGGCCGCCGCCGCCCGCTCCGGCTCCAGGAGAGCGGGAGAAACGCGAGCGCGCGACCCAGCTAGAAGGTGCGCGAGCCACGCGCCGACGGAAGAGCCAAAGGTTCCGAAACCGGCCCCGGGAAATCTCCCATACCGGACGCGGCGGGGCGGCGCGGGGCGGTGGAGCAGGCGGTCCACGAGACACTTCGTTGTTTTCTCGACGGCGAAGGCCCCCCAGGCTCGGGCGGATGTCAGAACCGCCGCTCGCCGCTTTCCTCGCGCCGATCTTCCTCGCCTTCGAGGTGGCGCAGCTCGTCGCGGCGGAAAAGCTGCTCGGGGTGAAGCAGATCGAGGCGGGCGGGGACCCTCGCCGGAGCGCCGCTCCCGGCGAGACGACCGCCGGGCTCTGGGCCGGCTTTATCCTCGCGGAGGGGCTGTGGCTCCTGTGGCTGCTGGTGGATGGCGCCACGCGGATCCACGCGGCCTGCCTGCTGCTCGTCACGCTCGTGGGCTTCACCTTGCGCAGCAACTGCACCCTGCGCTGGGTGCTGGTCATTCTGACGATCGAGGGCGCCCTGCGCATGGGCCTGATCGTTTCGATGCTGGGCTCGGCCTGGCGGGCGCTCTGATGCGCGGCGCGGGCAGGCGGAGGGACGATGGCCTATCCGGAGTTTGACGCGCCTTCACCGCACCACGCGGTCGAGCCGCCGCACGAGCGGCGCGGCGTGTGTTTTCACCACACCGTGCTGGGCTTCGCGGAGACGATCGCGTTCATGCAGTCGCCCGCGAGCCGCGTGAGCTACCACGTGGTGATCGCGCCGGACGGCGCGCGGGCGCGGCTGGTGCCGGAGGAGCGCGTGGCCTGGCACGCGGGCGTATCCAGCTTTCAGGGACGCGAGGGCTGCAACGCGTTCCTGCTCGGGGTGGCCTTCGCCGGCGACACCCGTGTGGCGCCGCTCACGGAGGCGCAGGTGGAGTCGGCGCTGGAGTGGCTGGAGGCGCGCTGGGCGCGGCTGGGCTGGAGCCTCGACTGGATGACGGATCACCGGCAGATCGCGCCGGGGCGGAAGGACGATCTCGCGCCGGTCGAGTGGGAGCGGCTGCGCGCGGCGATCGCGGCGCGCTTCGGCGGGTGAGGCGGGTCTCAGGCCGGCATCCAGACGACGGCGGCGGAGAAGAAGGTGACGAAGAGCACCAGGCGGAAGGCGGGAGAGAGGAGCAGCAGGCTCATGCGCCACCGCTTTGCATGCGGCGTGCCAAGGCGGGCGCGCCGGGCGTCGAAGCGGCGAAAGCCGGGAGGCAAGGCGGCGGTCCCGGCGGGGCAAGTGTCACCCAATGGGTGACACTTCCTGCTCACCGCAGGGGGCTTAGGCGGCTATCGGGGGCGCGAAGGTCTTGCCCACTTGGAAACGCAGCTCGCGCCGCGCCTCGACGCGGCGGCCGACGGCGGCGGAGGCGTTGGCCAGCACGAGCAAGAGCGGGCGGTCGTGATCGTAGGCGGGCGGAGGCGGGGCGGAGGCCTCGGGGGGCGGCGAGGCGGGGACGGCGGGACGCCGCGGCGGCTCGGGAGCGAGGGGCGCGGCGGCGACGGGGGCCGGAGCCGGGGCGGGCGCATCGCCGTGGGCGGCGAGGTAGGCCTGCCAGTCGAGGCGGTGTTTTTGCACGAGCTTGCGCCGGGCGAGGCGGCGGAGGGCGGCGAGCACGGCGTCCTCGTCGAGGCCGCAGAGGCGGGCGATCTGGTCGGGGCTGCGCGGGCTGTCGCAACGGGCGAAGACGGCCCAGACCTCGGGGGGAAGCTGGAGTCCGGAGATGCGCTCGGCGAAATCCGGGGCGCGGACGTAGGAGTCGGGGCGGGCGGAGGTCTTTTTCATGTGGCGTCGGGAGCGGGCTTGTGGACGGGCTGGGGCTGGAGGGTGACGAGCACGCGGGAGCGGTGTTCCTTCCAGGTGACGGGGAGGACGTAGCAGGGGAGCGGGGCGCCGGCGTCGGCGATGGCGCCGGCGGCGGCCGAGGCGGGGATGAGGACGGGAGGCGAGATCATGAAGCCGGCGCCGAGGGATTCGCGGGCGTTGCCGGAGATGGTGTTGGTGATCTCGCCGACGAGGTCGGCGTAGAGGCTCTCGTCGCACTCGGTCTCGCCGAACTGGGGGAGGAGGGCGTGGAGCTGCTCGCGGGTGGCGGTGTAGCAGACGCGGCCGCGGTAGTGGCCGGAGATGCCGATGACGGCGGCGTAGTCGAGGGCGGGGTTTTCCGTCTCGTCGCGGAGGTAGGGGGTGCCGAGGCGGGCGGAGCCGTCGGAGACGGTGGCGAAGTAGCGCGTGGTGGAGTCGGCGAAGATTTTCAGGATTTTCTCTTCCATGGCGTGGCGGGAAGCGGGGGGCTTCAGTTGTTGAGGAGGTCCTCGATGGCGAGGTGGAGGCTCTCGGGCGTGATGGGCTTGAGGAGGAATCCGTGGGCCCCGCGTTTGAGCGCCTCGACGGCGGTGGAGCGGTCGGCGAGGGCGGAGATGATGAGGATGATGGCGCTGGTCTTTTTTTGGCGGAGGATCTCGACGGTGGTGAGGCCGTCCATCTCGGGCATGGTGATGTCGAGGGTGACGACGTCGGGCTGGAACTGGTCGAAGACGGCGAGGGCTTCGCGGCCGTTGCAGGCGAGGCGGATCTCGCCGAAGCGGGAGCGCTTCATGTTTCGCTCCACGACGCGGCGCACGACGGTGGAGTCGTCAACGACGAGGAGCTTCATCGGGCGGGAGGTGTCGGGACGCGTCATACGAGGGCGGGTTCGGGGATTTCGGGCAGGTAGAGGGCAAATTCGCAGAAGCGGCCGGGGGCGGAGCGGACCTCGATGCGGCCGCCGGCCTCGTCCACGACGCGGGTCTTGACGATGTCCATGCCTTGGCCGCGGCCGGAGTGGGCGTCGGCCTGGTCGCGGGTGCTGAAGCCGGGGGCGAAGATGCAGCGGGCAAGCTCGGCGGGGGCGGGCTCGGGGGCGTCGGCGGGGAGGAGGCCGGCGGAGAGGGCGCGGTGGCGGATGCGCTCGAGGTCGAGGCGGGCGACGGGGGGCTTGCCGGAGGCGGCGCGTTCGGCGGGGGGCTCGACGCCGTGGGCGATGGCGTTGCGGACGAGCTGGATGAGGGTGTCGCGCACGAGTTCCTGGCGACCGTGGGCGACGACGTGGAGCGCGTAGTCGTCGAGCTGGATCTCGGCGGGTTTGCCGAGGTCGTCGGCGATGTCGCGGGCGAGCTGGCGGAGGCCGTCGGCGAGGGCGGAGGACGCGGGCGAGGCGGCCCCGGCGTCGGCGGGCGCGGGGGAGGAGCCCGCGGAGCGCATGCCGACGAGCTTGGAGCGGAGCTCGATGAGGTCGCCGAGGTCGGCGCGGAGGCCGGCCTGGGCGACGACGATGGCGAGGAAGTCCTCGCCGCCGAGCTTGGGGCGGGCGAGGAGTTCGGAGAGCCTGGTCTCGAAGGCCTCGGCGGCCTTTTGGAAGTAGTCGAGGCGCAGATACACGGCGTTGCCCTTGATGTTGTGGACGCTGCGGAAGACCTGGTTGAGGCGGGCGCGGAGCTTTTCCTGCTGCTCGGGGGAGGCGACGGCGAAGTCCTCGGCGCGGAGGGACTGGTTGATGGCGTCGAGCTCTTGTTCGACGATCTCGGCGAAGTGGACGAGCTCGTCCTGATCGACGTGCATGATGCCGAGGAGGATCTCGAGCTGGCGCTCCTTCACGCGCTCGGCCTCGCGGAGGCGTTTCTCGAGCTCGATCTGGGCGGTGATGTCGCGGACGGCGACGAAGACGCGGGAGACGCGGCCCTCCTCGAGGATGCGGCGGAAGCTGAAGCCGAGGTAGCGGTGGATGAAGCCGCCGGCGGGGTCGGGGAAGGAGACCTCGATGTCCACGAGGGGGTTGACCTTGAGGACGGACCTTTCGCGCTGCTCGTTGTCGAAGAGGAGGTCGAAGTAGTCGCGCGTGGTATTGAACATCTTCTCCGAGAGGAGGCGCTGGAGGAGATGGAGGAGGTTCATGCCGGCGAGGTGTTCCTGGCGGAAGATGGCGGCGAGCTCGCGGGAGTGGCTGGGGCCGATGATGAACTTCGAGTCGATGAGGAGGAGGCCTTCCTGGACGGTGTCCATGATGCGGTCGGTCTCGGCCTTGGCGGCGGCGAGGGCGGTGCTCTGGGTGGAGAGCGCGGAGTGGGCGGATTCGAGCTGGTGGAGGGCTTTCTCGGCGCGGAGGCGGGCGCGGCGGGCGCGGTCGCCGAGGTGGAAGCCGGGGATGAGAAAGACCGCGAGGACGGCGACGGAGATGAGGGCGGTGCGGGGGTTGGCGGCGGCGGCGATCTGGGCGCGGGCGGTGAACTCGGTGCGGTTGGTGAGTTCGTTCATGAAGTCGAAGATCGCGACGTTGCGGGCGCGGAAGGCCTCGACGGTGGTGGCGACGGCCTCGGGGGCGGCGCCGCCCTGGACGATGTCGGAGAGGCGCTCCTGGAGGGGGAGCCAGAGGGAGAGGGCCTCGCGGATGACGCGCTGCTCCTCGGGATCCTGCGCGGCGGGCATGTCGAAGTCCTTGCCGTCGGCGCCGGGGACGGAGCCACCGGTCTCGAAGCCGCGGAGGACGACGTGGAAGAGGCCGGAGATCTTCTGGAGCTCGGCGAGGGCGGCGGCGGGATCGGCGCCGGCGCGCAGGTCGCGCTCGTAGGCGAGGAGCGCCTTGGTCATGCGCTGGCTGAGGGCGCGCTGGCGGCCGGCGAGGTTGATGCGCTTGTTGTTCTCGGTGGTGGCCTCCTCCAGGCGGCGGGTGAAGTGGGCGATCCCGAGGGCGGAACCGGCCACGACGAGCGCGAGGAGCGAGTAAACCAGGAGCGGGAGGAGGCGGCGGGGCCGGCGGGCGGCGTCCGCGGCCGGCGACGAATCGGCGGGCGAAGCTTTCGTGGACATGCGGCGCCGGTCTTTGCATCGCCGGTGCCAGCGGCGGCGCGCGGCCGCATTATCCGGATGAAGAATTTTCTCGGAAACGATGAAAATGCGGACGTGGTCGCGTCGCTATCTGTATCGATTTATCTGATACGGAGGGGCGGGGAGGGAGGGCCGATGCGGCGGAGGCCCGGGCCGGGGCGCGCCGACCATGACAGGCGTTCATCCCGCCGTGGAAACGACGAGCGCCAGCAGGATGCCGACCAGCACCGCGAGGGCCAGCGGGACGAAGCGGATGCGGCGGACGCAGAGCTGGTAGCCCAGGGTCGCGAGGGGCACGGCGAGCGCCGCGGTGAAAACCCACGCCCGCGGCGGGTGGCGGCGGGGGCGGTGGGGCGGGGCGGCGCGCGGTTCGGCGGCCCAGGCGCGCGCTTCCGCCGGGTGCGGCACGTATTCGCTCACCCGGGCATGGGGCGGGAGCGCCTCGAAGATGTTGCGCGTCACGGTGCCGTCGCGGGCGATGAACTCGGTGCGGCCCTGGACAAAATAGATCACGTTGCCGCCGAGGAAGACCACGTGGCCGCCCTGTTCGCCGTAGGGGCTGTCGGGCGACCAGGTGCCGTCGGCGCGCAGCCCGCGCGTCCAGGCGAGCGGCGTGGTGGACGGCGAGTTGGCGGTGAGGCCGCCGACGACGACGGCGTAGCCGGGCTTGGAGACGGCGAACTCGGGGTGCAGGCTTTGGCGGTCGGGGCCGAGCACGGTGCTGAGATCGTGGTCGTCTTTCGCGGCGGGATCGCCGGCGATCGTCCAGACGGTGGCGTCGTTTAGCCCGCCGCCGATCGCGAGCTGGCGCGCGTAGTCCCAGACGTCGGTCGCCTCGGGCAGGCGGTCTTGGTGGTCGCTCGCGAAGATCAGGGAGGCTTGCCCGATCTGGCGGAGGTTGGAGGCCTCGACGGAGCGGCGCGCGGTCTCGCGGACTTTGCCGACGGTGGGGAAGACGACCGCCCCGGCGACGAAGACGATGCAGGCGGCGGCCAAAAGGGTGGGCAACCAGTCGGAGAAAAGGAGCATGCGGCTCGGCGCGGGGGCCGGCTCGGCGGTCGCCGCCGGCGTGGGCGCGCTCATGGCGAGGGGCACCTCGGCCTCGGCGGTCTCCTCGGCGAAAAGTTCGCGCAGTTCGCGCTGGAGAGCGCGCAGGCGCTCGAGCTCGGCGCGGGCCGCGGGGTCGGCGGCCAGCTCGCGCTCGAAGCGGACGGCCTCCTCGGGCGGCAGCGCGCCGTCGGCGTGGGCGGTGAGGCGGGGATCGTCGGGCGAGATCATGGCGGGGCGGGGTTCAGCGGACGGGCTCGACAGGCCAGGCGCGGCGCAGGGTTTGGAGCGCGGTGTGGAGGAGCACGCCGACGTGGCTCACGGTGTGGGAGGTGATGTCGCTGATTTCCTGATACGAGAACCCTTCCTGGTAGCGGAGCCGCACGACCTCGCGCTGGCGCTCGGGCAGGCGCTCGACGAGGGCGAGCAGGTGGTGGCGGGTGTCGGCGCGTTCGAGCGCGGCGGCGGGGTCGGCCTCGGGCGCGAGGGCGGGCGGGGCGGCGTCGAGCGGGCTGAGGCGGCCCTCGGCGCGGAGGATGTTGAGGGCTTTGCGCCGGCAGACGGTGAAGAGCCAGGCGGCGAGGCGCGGGCGGAGCGTCTCGATCTCGGCGTCGGTGGAGCGGCCGAGGGCGAGAAGCGTCTCCTGCACGACGTCGCGCGCGCGGGCTTCGTCGTGCAGGAGACGGGTCGCGTAGCGGCGGAGCGCCCCCTCGTGTTCGCGCTGGGCGAGAATCACGAGCGCCGAGGCGGAGTCGGAGGGGGCGGCTTGCATGCGCGAGTCGGGTGGTCGGGGAGGCGGCACAGGGGATGCCACCAGGACTACACGCGAAGGCGCGGTTTTATTACGGCGAAAATGAAAACAGGAAAAGCGGGATGAACCACGAAACACACGAACCACACGAAAAGGCGGAAGGGGCGGGGCCGGTATTCGTGTGCTTCGTGTCCGCGGTGGACGATCAGACCTGCGTCTTGAAGTAGGCGATGGTGCGCTTGAGGCCTTCTTCGAGCGGGATCGTGGGCTCCCAGTTGAGGTGTTTGCGCGCGAGCGTGATGTCGGGGCGGCGCTGCTTGGGGTCGTCGCCGGGGAGGGGGCGGTGCACGATCTTCGACTTGGAGCCGGTGAGCTTGAGCGCGAGCTCGGCGAGCTGGAGCATGGTGAACTCGCCGGGGTTGCCGATGTTGATCGGGCCGGTGACGGCGTCCTGATTCATCAGGCGCACGAAGCCTTCGATGAGGTCATCGACATAGCAGAAGGAGCGGGTCTGCGTGCCGTCGCCGTAGATGGTGATATCTTCGCCCTTGAGCGCCTGGACGATGAAGTTCGACACCACGCGGCCGTCGTTGGGGTGCATGCGCGGGCCGTAGGTGTTGAAGATGCGGACGATACGGATATCGACCTGGTTTTGCCGGTGATAGTCCATGAAGAGCGTCTCGGCGACGCGTTTGCCTTCGTCGTAGCAGGAGCGGATGCCGATGGGGTTTACGTTGCCCCAGTAGCTCTCGGGCTGGGGGTGCACCGCCGGGTCGCCGTAAACCTCGGAGGTGCTGGCTTGGAAGACGCGCGCCTTGGTGCGCTTGGCGAGGCCGAGGCAGTTGATCGCGCCCATGACGGAGGTCTTCACCGTCTTGATCGCGTTGTATTGGTAGTGCGGCGGCGAGGCGGGGCAGGCGAGGTTGTAGATCTGGTCCACCTCGAACTTGAAGGGGTCGATCACGTCGTGGCGCACGAGCTCGAAGTCGGGGCGGCCGTGGAGGTGGGCGATGTTGCCCTTCCGGCCGGTGAAGAAGTTGTCGAGGCAGATGACGTCATGGCCGTCCTTGAGGAGGCGATCGCAGAGATGGGAACCCAGGAAGCCGGCGCCGCCGGTGACGAGAATGCGCATGGTGGGGAGGTGTTAGATAAGTGGCGGACCGTGGGGCCGAACTCGTGCTCCGACAAGCCCTTGCCGCACACGCGAGCCCACCCCACGGCAGGTTCAGGGAAAACCCGGTTCGCGCTTGCCATGAATTTGGCGAATAGCAGCGTCGCCGGCTGCCCGCCGACCACTGGCGGGAAAATCCGCAACCAAACCGTCCACAACATGTTCAAAACCCTCCGCTCCTGATCGTCGCCGCCGTGTGCGGTGGCGCTGCCCTTAGCGCCCACGCCCAGTGCACCGCCTCCGCCGCCACCGGCGAGTCCAGCCTGCTCGGCAAGCGCTACCTCTCGGCCGGCTTCGGCTACGAGGACATCAACAACTCCTCGGCCGGCTTCTACGGCGCGACGCTCCAGTTCAACCTCCCGGTCGCCGCCAGCTTCGATGTCGGCGTCGGCGTCGGCCACGGCTGGCTCGAAGGCGACCGCGACGTGCACTCCGAACAGGTCGCCGTCTATGCGACCTACTACCGCGAGTGCGGCGCCTTCCGTCCCTTCGTGAGCGGCAGCATCGGTCACGTCGAGATCACCGATGGCGTGAACGACGACAACTTCCGCGTCTTCGGCGTCGATCTCGGCGTCGAGTATCAGTTCTGCCCGCGCGTCTCCGTGGCCGGCTACGTCTCCTACGAGGACACCTTCCGCTCGAGCGACGACCACTCCTGGTCCGGCACCGTGCAGCTCAACTACTGGGTTCGCTCCGACATCGCGGTCGGCGGCATCTTCTCGCTGATCGAGGGCGGCGACCGCCTCTACGGCATCGGCGCCGCCTGGGTGTTCTGAGCGCCCGTTCCGCGCGCGAGTTTAGTCGCGTTTCTACCGAGGCCCGCCGCGAATTCGCGGCGGGCTTTTTTGTTCCCTTGGTGGACCTAGCGCGCCGCCGCGCCGGCTTCATAGCGGGCCACCCAGGCGCGGTGCCAGGCGCCGTAGTCGCCGGCCTCGATGTGGGCGCGGGCCTGCGCCATGAGGTCGAGGTAGAAGGCGAGGTTGTGGATCGTGAGCAGCGTGCAGCCGAGGATCTCGCCCGCGACCATGAGGTGGCGCAGATAGGCGCGGGAGAAATTCGTGGCGTAGTTGTTCACCTCGCCGTGGATCGGCGCGGGGTCGGCGCGGTAGCGCTCGTTGCGCAGGTTGAGCGGGCCGTCGGGCGTGAAGACGAGGCCGTTGCGCGCCACGCGCGTCGGCAGCACGCAGTCAAACATGTCCACCCCGAGCGCGATCATCTTGAGCAACTGCGGCGGCGTGCCGAGGCCCATGGTGTAGCGGGGCTTGTCGGCCGGCATGAAGGGCGTGGTGGCGCCGACCTGTTTCAACATCTCGGGCTCGGGCTCGCCCACGCTCACGCCGCCGACCGCGTAGCCGGGGAAGTCGAGCGCGGCCAGCGCCTCGGCCGCCTCGCGCCGCAGGTCGTCGTAGGTCGAGCCTTGCACGATGGCGAAGACGTGGTGGCCGGCGGCGAGGAAGCCGTTGTCGGTCGCGATCTCCTTGCAGCGCGCGGCCCAGCGCAGCGAACGCGCGCAGGCCTCGGCGGTGGCGTCGCGCTCGCAGGGCCAGGGCGGGCACTCGTCGATCACCATCGCGATGTCGCTGCCGAGGTTGGCCTGGATGCTCATGACCTCCTTCGGCCCGAGGAAGAGCTTCTTGCCGTCTAGGTGGCTCTGAAACTCCACGCCGTCGTCGTGCATCTTGCGCAGCTTCGCGAGGGAGAAGACCTGGAAGCCGCCGCTGTCGGTGAGGATGGGGCCGTCCCAGCCCATGAACTTGTGCAGGCCGCCGAGCTCACGCACCAGCTCGCTGGTGGGGCGGAGGTTGAGATGGTAGGTGTTGCCGAGGATGATCTGCGCGCCCAGCTCGCGTAGTTGCACGGGCGATACGCCCTTCACCGTGCCCTGGGTGCCGACGGGCATGAAGATCGGCGTCTCGATCACGCCGTGGCGCGTGCGCAGCCGGCCGCGACGGGCGGCGGTGGCGGAGTCGGTCTTGAGCAGGTCGAAGTGCGGGACGGGCATCGCGCCAGCCTCCCCCGGAGCGAGGGCGGCGGCCAAGCGGTTTTTCGGGCGCGGCCGAGGGCGGACGGGCGGCGGGCGGGCCGATGGTTGCCAAA